>PMBS01000272.1 GCA_003153015.1 Myxococcales bacterium | reverse complement strand
GCGAGGAGCCCCGGCTGCAACGAGCGACGAGGGAGAATACTTGACGTATTTTACCGAGGAGCGAGGCAGCAGACGGGGCCCACAGCAGCGACGGCGACGTGAGAATTTCAATCAGTAGAGCTAGGCACGGGGAGCAGGAGATAGAGCCAGCCAATCGAGACGAACTCGGCGGGAACGCCATGGGGTAGACTCGTTCTCGCCATGGGGGTCCTGCTCGCAATTCTGGCAACTCTTGCGCTGGAGCCGGCCTTGCTGCCGTCGCCGCCGTCGCCGGTGCCATCCCCCCGGCTTTCCCGCTTCGTTCCCGGTTTCCGGGCGGTGGAACGACAAGGAGTTCTTTCAGTGTTCGACGGGGCAGGGACGCTGGTGGGCAGGGTCGAAACCGGTCGGGTCGTGGATCTCAGCTTTGACCGCGATCGGGCGCTCTATCTGGTGGCAGGGCGCAGCCCCACTGGCCGGGGAGACCGCATGATTCACATCTCCATCGAAGCGACGCCGCAGCAAGGGGAAGGAGTCGAGGGCTACCTGCGCATGCGGTTTAGCCGCGACCTGGGCGGGCTGGCTCCCTGGAAGATCCGTCTGGCCGATGTGGACGGCGATGGGCGGCCGGAGTTGGTGCTGGGGGTCTTCAAGCGAACACGTTTCGATCCGGTGCCGCGCAAGCGACTCTTTGTCTATGACTGGCCCGGCTACACTCTGGTTCCGCGCTGGCTCGGCTCGCGTCTCTCCCTCCCCTTCGAAGACTTCGCCTTCGTCGACTGCAACGGTGACGGCAGGGACGAACTGGTTGCCCTGGAGCAAAGACCAGGCGGGCGGCGGCGTCTGATGCGGTACGATTGGAACGGCTTCGGCTTCAGCGGCGACGAAAATGCAATGGTGCAAGTCGCGCCAGACTCGGACTTGCTACAATCCACGCCGGATGGCATGCGGCTCAGGCCCGCCGCACCCGCCGCACTCTGCGCGAGAAAGGATCCCTCCCCATGAAAACCTTTGTGATGCCGGCCCTCGCCCTTCTGCCCTGGTTCGCGGTGGCAAGGGCCGACGCCGCTCCGGCGCCCGCCATTACCTCCTACTGCACGGAGATTGATCTCGCGGGCAAGAGCGCCGTCGAGCTGAAGCTCCTGCGTAACGAGGTGTACGCGCGGCACGGCCGCGTCTTCCGCGACCGCGCCTTGCGCGACATCTTCTCCAGCACTGACTGGTACCACCCCGACGATACCTACAGTGATAGTCAGCTGAGCGTGGCCGACCGCAACTGTATTGCCCTCATCAAGAAGCTGGAGGCCGCCGCGGAGAAGCGCCAACAGAAGGAACTGGCCAAGAGCCACCTCGACGGCATTGTCAACATCGACCAGTTCGGCTCGCTTGCCCCGTCTCACCTGGCAGCGCTGGCCAAGAATGGTTTCGTGGTTTCGCCGGCCGACCACGAGCAGCTCTTTCATGTTTACGAAGAGAACGACTATCTCAACGTCCCCAGTTTCATCACCCCCGATCCCGTCTTACAGCTCTTCCATCTTTTCTTTGACATGACTCTGCGACAGGTCGAAACCGACAAGCTCAATGCGCGTCTGAAGAAGATGCTCGCGGCGCTGGTCGCGGGCAGCGCTCGCATCGCGCACGTCGCAAAACAGCCCGCGGTACGCAGCGCCGCCGAGCACAATCTCGCCTACCTGGCAGTTGCCAACGAGCTACTCAAGGAGAAAACCGCGTCCATCCCGCCGCAGCTGAAGAACGCCATCGCCAAGGAACAATCGCTGATCCGCGCGCACCAGGGTTGGAACAAGTCGCCCCTGCTGAACGTCCCCATCGACTATTCGCAGTTCATCCCGCGCGGGCACTACACGCGGACGGAAACCCTGCGCCGCTTCTTTCTGGCCATGGTGTGGATCGGCCAGACCCCGTTTTTCGTGGATCGGTCGGACCTGCTCACCCAGCTGTTGGTTCTCTGTCATGTCCTGCGCGAGAGCGGCGCCGACAAGGACTGGCAGGCCATCTACGACGTGACGGCCTTCTACGTGGGCACCGCCGACGATCTGTCGCCCCTGGATGCCAGCGCAGTTGTCACTTCGGTCTTCGGAGTTGTGACCTCCGCCGACGACTATGCCGAGCCCAGCAAGCTGGCCCAGGTCACCAAGGAGCTGACCAAGCGCTTTCATCCCCGCATCGTCCAGATCACGCCCTTCGGACCCATGGGGCCACACGTACGCCTGCTGGGTCCACGCTACATTCTGGACTCCGAAATACTGCAAAGGCTCTCGGATCCCAGCTTCCGTCACTTCCCCAAAGGGCTCGATGTCATGGCCGTACTGGGCTCGAAGCGCGCGCGCAGCATCCTGCTGGAGCGGCTGAAGGAGGGGACCGCCTGGCCGAAGTATCCGGGAAAGCTGGACGCCTTGACCACCCAGTTCGCGCGCTTGGGCGACAAGGAGTGGCAGGCGAACCTCTACACCGGCTGGATATGGGTCCTGCAGGGGCTTGCGGTCGAAGCCCCGGCAGCCAAGGTGCCCGCCTTCATGCAAACCCCGGCTTGGTTCTCCAAGAATCTTTCCACCAGCCTGGCAAGTTGGGCGGAACTTCGCCACGACACCATCCTCTACGCCAAGCCGAGCGGTGTCGAGTGTGGCGGGGAAGACGACGAGCCGCCGCCCCTGCCCGAAGGGTACGTGGAGCCCGACGTGCTCTTCTATGCACGGATGTTGAAACTGCTGGAACTGTCGCAGGCGGGTC
The DNA here is from genome assembly GCA_003153015.1 of Myxococcales bacterium. Taxonomy (GTDB): domain Bacteria; phylum Myxococcota_A; class Polyangia; order Fen-1088; family Fen-1088; genus Fen-1137. The sequence continues at coordinate 61,431 of PMBS01000272.1, read as the reverse complement.
TGCAGCGCCACGACGCGCTTCCGAAGTCGCTCGTCGGTCCCTTCAAAGAGTTGGTGGAGCTCTGCACTTTCCTGAAGGGGGTTTCGGAGAAGGAGCTCGCCGGCACTCCGCTCACTCGCCCGGAGTTCGAACAGATCAAGATCTTCGGTGCCAACCTCGAGCGTCTGTCGTTGGCTTTCATCAACCCGAACGCGGGCTACTGGGACGAGATCGTTTCTCCCACTGACAAGCACATGGCAGTCATCGCTGATGTCCACTCGTCCTATGGCGAGGCCCTCGAGGAGGCGGTCGGTCCGGCATACGAGATTCTGGTGGTCCTGCCCAAGCGCTCGGGCGGGCGTCAGCTCGCCCGCGGCGCGGTTTTCTCCTACTTCGAGTTTCGCCACCCGATGGATGACCGGCTGACCGACGAGAAGTGGCAAGAGATGCTGAGAAAGAGCAAGGCCCCGGCGCCGCCCGACTGGACCGACGAGTTCATGGTCCCAGTTCCCGTGCCACCCCCAAGCGACAAACAGACGACCTACTCGAGCGGATGCTGAAACCCTTTCTTCAGCGTCGCTTTTCGCGAGCGCGGCTGGCCGCTGGCTTGATTGCCTGCCTTGCCCTGGCGCCCGCCTCGGGGGCTCTCTCTGCGCCGGGCGCCGACAAGGGCCAGGCTCCGGTGCGCGCCATCTCCGTGGTGGCAGGTGGCGATCTGCTCTTTGACCGAGGCGTGCGTCGCCATGTGCAAGAGAAGGGTCTCCGCAGTTTGCTGGCCGGTCTGCGCCAGCCTCTGTCCGGCGCGGATCTGGCACTCGCCAATCTGGAGTGCCCGCTCACCTTGCGAATCACCCCAAGACCAAAGCAGTACGTCTTTCGCTGCGACCCCGAGGTTGCCATCGAGCTGCGCAACGTCGGATTCCATGCCCTCTCATTGGCCAACAACCACAGCATCGACCAGGGGCGAGATGGGCTGCTCGACACCATGGCGGCGCTGGAGGGCGCTGGTCTGGTCCCACTGGGAGCCGGGCGGTCCCAGCGCGAGGCGCATCGCCACCACCTGATAATGGCGGGCGGGATGCAGGTGGCACTGCTCGCCTACGTGGCAATCATTATCGAGGGCGTGCCCTTTCTCGAAGACTTGCCGGCTGCCGCTCAGTTGCAGGAAGAGACCGTCGCTGCCGAGATTGCTGCGGCCCGGGCGGAGGCGGACATCGTCATTGTCACGATTCACTGGGGCACGGAGTTCCGCGCCGAGCCCAGCGACGAGCAGCGCCGCCTGGGACGGATGCTCATCGACGCCGGGGCCGAACTGGTGCTGGGGCACCACCCCCATGTCCTGCAGCCGGTGGAGCGGTATCGAGGCGGCGTGATCGCCTACAGCCTCGGCAACCTGGTCTTCGACCAGCGCCGCCAGGATGGACAGACCACAGCCCTTCTGCGCTGTCGTGTCGCCCCCCATCGGGTCGAAGACTGTCAGGCAATTCCCCTGGAGATCAAGCGGGCGCGCCCGCAACCGGCCTCCGCGGATGCCCGCCTCCGCGCCGCTGCGATCCTGCAGGTGCCGCTCGCCGAGTAGGCCTGGTGCAAAGGCCTATCTTCCCGGCAGACCAACGGTATTACTATTACCCAATGCGAAAACCCCCATGGTCCAAGCCTCTAGTTGTCATCGTCACGGTGGTTATGGTCGTCGCCGCGCCTTCGAACGCGTCGGCGGCCTGCAATACCTGACCGAAATCGCGATGGGCCTGTTCGCCAAAGGCGACATGGCGTCCTTCGTTCCGTTGTACCGCACGATCACGCGGGGCGGATCGGATGCTCCAACAGCCGCACATGCGCCAGCCCAAGCCGACCTTTTCTTCGACTACGAGAATTGGCTGGGGACCATTTCTCACATCAGGTGGATCTGAGGCGGTGACAGGGTAAGATGGACTGTCAATGACCACCGAGCGCGTGCGGCGAGGCCTTCCGCGCCTGCCAGGCAACCGAGCGCTGGTGGTGGGGCTGTGCCTGACCCAGATGGGAACATCCGGACATGCGGCAGACAGGGGCCGCCGCCAGGAACCCCCGGCGGGCTATGTGGCGCTCACCTCGGCGCCCGAGCAGAAGACGAAGCTGTCGCTTCCGTTCGCGGGCGTGTGGGGCGTGGTGCAGGGGATGAACAGCAACGGGACGCACACCGGGTACGCGGTCTACGCCCTCGACTTTGTCCCCGCCGAGCCGATCCCGTCGGTGCCGTTGGCGAAGCGCCGGCGGCTGCAGCAGCACCCCTGTTTCGGACGCGAGATTCTGGCCGCGGCCGAAGGCCAAGTGGTGTGGGCCAGGGACGGGGCGGCCGACTTGCCGCCCTTCCGGGCGAGCAAGAAACACGAGGCCGGCAACTTCGTGATCCTGAAGCACACCGCGACCGAGTTCACCGAATACCGCCATCTTCAGCGGGGCTCTGTGCAGGTCAAAGTGGGCCAAGCCGTGCGCCGAGGCCAGCCCATCGGTCGGTGTGGCAATTCCGGCAACGCAGAGCAGCCCCATCTGCATTTTGCCTTCCTCGGATCATTCGACCCCATCGCCACCCGTCCCATGCGCCTTTCCGACTATCAGGTGCGGGACGCCAGCGGGGCGTGGAGCGTGGGCGATGGCGAGCTCAAGGCCGGCCAGATTCTGCGGCCGAGCTCACTGCCTTGAGGACCGAACCTACCTCACTGCGCCAGCGCGGCGGTGGCGACCATGAACCAGGCAGAGTGGGGGAGCCACTGCTCGACTGAGCGCCAATCGTCGCCACAAGTGCTATAGGGAGTCGCCCCGTTCCACTGGATGCCGCTGCCGTCGGCCTTGCTGCCGGTGATGCCGTTGGCGATGCCGCCGACCAGCGTCCCAGCCTGTGGTTTGGAGGCGCAGTAGGGCGGCGGATTATTCTTGCCCAATCCATTCAAGAAGCAAATGTCGTAGGGGTTCTTGCCAAGGATCCAATCGATCTGGTTGCCCGCGAAGCGCAAGAGGTCGAGGTATTGCGTGGTGGTCGCTCCCATGACCTTCGCCCCCATCAGCGCCGCCGCGGCCAGGGAAGCGAGGCGCGCGTTTTCGCCCTGCCACCAATAGCCGGATTCGTTGTCGTGCGGGATGAAGAAACTGGCGGTTCCCGTGGCGATGTGTTGTCTGGCGTAAGCAAAGGGATTGGTGACGGCGTTGGTGACGCCGAGGAGGTAGTTGAGATGCGTCTCGATGACCTGCCTGGCCAGGTTGCGCTTGCTCGCATCGGTTTCGACCTGCACGTAGCGGGCAAGCGCCACAACGGGCAGTCCGGCATCAGAGGCGTGCCAGAAAGGACGAGCGGCGCCGTCGGCGATGAAGTAGCCGTCGGGACCCAAGCGGCCGATCAGGGACGTGGCCCGCGCGCCGGCCGCCCGAAGGTAGGTCGCGTCTTGCGTGCTGGCGAAGAGTTCGCTGGCCGCGAGCAGTCCAGTGTAGTCGTCGATGACGTTTTCCTTGCCGTCGTCGGCGTACTGGACGCCATTGCTATTCAGGTAGTCGAAGGCGCTCTTCGCGCCGGCCAGGTACTGCGCGCTGGTGAAGCTGCCGTCGACCTTCCAGCGAGCGACGCGCGCGAGGGCCGCAATGCTCATGCCGCCACCTTCGCGCAGGGCCGATTGCCAATCAGCGGTCTCCCCGCCGTACTCTCCAACAAACGCGCAAATCTGCCGCTGCCCGACGTCGCCCGACCAATGATCGAAGACGTTGGTATAGAAATAGCCCGCGGGATCGAGCACGCGCAGCAAATAGTCCGCGCCCCACCGGGCTTCCGCCTGAAGATCTGCCGACAAGCCGCTCGCCTGCAAAGCCGTTCCGCCTTGGTCGTAGACCCAGGCCAACGCCCAAGCCACGAGCGGGATCTGCTGTGGGTTCATGAAATTGGCGTAGCTCAGGTGGGTCAGGTACTTCGAGATGTCGCCCGCAGCATCGTACCAACCGCCGCGCACGTCGGCGCGGGCGCTGCTGCCAAAGAATGGGACGCTGGCGTCAGCGGCCCACACGTCGGGGTCGTCGGCGCGCGAGGACTTGAAGTAGCCAAGCACGCTAGGGAAGGTCGCGGCAAAAAGATGGCTATCCCTGATTGCAAACTGGTCCGAGAGCGCATTGCCAACTTGCAGGCGATAGCTTCCTGGACGCGTCAGCTCGGTGAAATCGATGACATAGAAGGAGTTGCTGCTGCCCCAGGCACTGAAAGCAATACCGCTGAGCGATCCGCACCAGACCGCCGTGTGATCGGCGCCCACGACATAATAGCGGTCGAGGCCAGCGGCCCCTTCGACCACAACGTGCTTGGGGCCCATGGTGTCGAAGCCCAAGTGGTTCGCGTGGAAAAGTGGCCCGACGGCGCTCGCTCCAGAGGATGGGTCCGATGATGCCGACAACTCGATCCAGTCGAGGTTGAGGATGCCCGCCGTAGAACCGGCCGCGACGAGGTAGAGTGTGTGGCTGCCCGTCGCGGCGCTGAGCGCGACCCTCGCGTTCTGCCAGGTGGTCCACGACCCTGTGGAAACCGGGGTGAACGTTCCCAGCAACTTGCCGGTGGTGCTGTCCAGCCGAACCTCAACCGTGCCGCCGTCCACGCCCTTGGCGTAGTGAAGGGTGAGCGTGTTGATGCCGTCCATAACCACCCCTGCATACCAAAGCGCATCGCCACCCTCGATGAACCCCACGTCAGTGCCGTTGTTCTCGGTCTGCGTTCCCTGTTGGCCACCGGTCGTGCCCTTGCAGGCCCCAGTGGTCGGACCGAAGGCGCACTCGGCCTCGATGTGCTGCGTGGGCACAGCCAGCGGCGGCGTGTCGCAAGTCATGACATGGTTCACAGCAAGGGGGCTCGGGACAGCCCCGTCAGCGGCGGTGCCAGCATCCGTGCCACCGCTGGACGGGCCGCCGCCAGTACCGGCGCTACCGCCGCCGCCGCCAGTACCGGCGTTGCCGCCGCCGCCGCCAGTTGCCAGGCCGCTGCCGATTCCGCTCGTTCCGCCGGTTTCCGTCAAACTACCCCCACCGGGAACGCCGCCGCCGGTGCTCGCGCCCCCATTTCCGCCGGCCGCGCTCGGTGCAAGGCCACCGTCGAGCGCGCGGTTGGCATCCGGTCGGCAAACCAGCAGCAACAAGCCGGCACCCAGCATGAGAGCAATTCGGAATCGAAAGCAGTCCGGGGAGTGTGACATCGCTAACTTTCTCGACGGAGCGCACCTGGCGAAGAGCCTGCATGCTGGCGCAATCATGACGGCCCACGCAACCCTATATGACACCGCTGGAGGGAGATTCGGGAAGGAGAAACGTCGTTGGCTCGCCCAACAATAGTTCCGGAAATGCAGAGCAGCCCCATCTGCATTTTCGGCGAGAGCCTGCGCGTCTGGCCACACATCCGGCTGCACCTTGGTCGCAAACGCGCCTTCTGGGAGGCTGGAGGCGTTCTTCGCGCGCGCGCAGCGCTATGTGCTCACCGGCGGGGCTGCCAGTGGGCTCCCGGCGCCCGTCGACGCCAACGAGCTTATCGTGGAGCTCCCCAATACGGTTGGCAGCTACAATCTCAGTCTCGCCATGAACGCCACCTTCTACGTCGCCAGCTCCTCCGACAACTGGGTCGCAACCCGGGGGCGCATCGTCATCGACAGCATCTCGGCGACGACGATAACCGGCGGGGCCAACAACGGGCAATTCCAGGTAGCCGTGTGCCCGTGACAATCACGGCTGCAGCATAGGTCTCTACGATCGTGGTGCCGCTTTTCAAGGTGATCGCCTTCAGGCAGCATTGCGCGCGCCCACGGCTCGGCTGGCACGCAGTAGCTCTTCCGGTGCGACGAGCGGCGCTACTGGGCCATCGGTGGTGATGAGCGTGTCCGAGGCGACGCAGGCTGTTGCGAGTGCGGGGCCGGTCAGCACATCGATGGGCAGTGCGCGTGCAAGCAGGGCTCCGGGCGGGACAGGCCGCGGCTCGGCTGGCCGGCGAATGCAGACTGCTGTGAGCTCATAGTGGTCGAGGAGCCGGCCCAGAGCCGAGACGCCGTCGTCGCCCTCGAGCATCACCCCTACGAGAACGTCGAGTTCACCCAGAAAACGCACGAACGCCTGCAATACCGCCCGCGACCATTTTTCGTGCCCCGCGCCCGCCGCCTGGGCCAGGGTCGCGGGAGATGGCAGCGCGATCAGCGTCGCCGGAGGAACAGTCAGTGGCGGCAAGGCGCGCAAAGCCTCGCGAACCGCAGCGAGCGGCCCGTTGCCGATGGTTTCGAGCGGCGCGCGCAGGGCCGCCGGCGCGGGACCGAGATCCATTCCGTGCGGGCCGATGGTCGCTGGCCAGCCCGCACTGTGCAAGATCCAGGGGGCGGGCACGTCGAGACATTCCACGCGGAGACCCAGCAACTCGCTCGCCCGGCGCAACGCCCGCGCAAGCGCAGCCGGGCGGCCAAGCAGCGACCCAAGCGGCTCCTGTTCGAGGCGCGCGAGGTACTCTCCCAGGCGGGGAGCGAAGCAGGGTCCCCGAGACGGCAAGGTCTTGCCGCCGAAGGCGGATGCAGTATTGCGGCTCACAGACGCACGACCGGCCGGACCGGCGGCAAAGAGTCGGGGCTGAGTGAATTCACGATGGGCGCCTTACCTGGCGCGCTGAAAGCACATCCCGCGCAGTCGTCCAATGCATGCCAGGATAGCGATCGCTGTCGAGCGGCTCTAGCGTGGCCCGGCCGTCGAACATGTTAACCATGTACTGCATGCCCTGCCATGCCGGGAAAATTGCCTTCTCTGCGGGAGAGAACATGCGCGCAACCTTGATGAGCGCGCCCAGCATTCGCAGACCTCCGGCGCGGAAAAGACGGAATCTCTTTCCGGTCACCTCACTCACGACCGCTGTCAGCTCCCGGGCGCTGAGTCGATCGCCAGCGATTCGTAGAATGCGCGGGGCGGACGCATCGAGGGCCGCCCTCGCCGTGAATCTGGCCGTGTCATCTATCGTCGTAAAATCCATGCGCTGGTCCGCATCCCCCCAATAGAGGACTCGCTTCAGTTTGAAGAGAATGAGCGGCATCTGACCGGTGAGCATGTCGGCAAATGCTCCGTTGAAGATCGTGGTCACTGAAATCGAAGCCTTGTTCAGGCGCCCGTGGAAGTCTCGGCGCAGATCGAGATTGCGATTCTCTCCGGGTGGAAACTTGGTGAAATCAATCGAGTAGTCGGAGGGAATGAAACGTGGCACGCCAGCCTTGATCGCACCGCCGAGCAGAACCGTCTGCGTTTCCACGATCACCTCCCGCAATCCCTGCAGCGCGGACACCACGCAGGACGCACCCGAGCATGCCGCTGTCACTTCGGAATCGTTGTTCAGATCGATGCTGGCAATCGCTACGCCGAGATTTCGCAGTCGCTCGATCTTGTCTTGCGCAGAGCTGTGACGAACCAGCGCTCTTACGGTGGCTCCCCGTTCTCGCAAAGCTCTCGCGATGCGTCCGCCGAGATTACCGGTAGCTCCCGCCACAACGATAATCGGGTCATTCATGACCCCGACATTAGAGAAGGAACGGCGTCGATGCAACCTCGAAGGCGGATGCAGGGTTGCGGCTCACAGACGCACGACCGGCCGGACGGGCTTGGCGTCGGGCCAGCTCCCGTAGCAGGACAGCATGTCTTCAGGGGGCTTCTGCTTGCTCCACTGCACCATGAACTCCGCCCAGGGCTTGCCGCGGGCCAGACGTGCTTGCCGAGCCTGCGCCCGGCGGCGGGCGGTCTCCTCAAGGTCGGCCTCGCCGCTTCCCGGGTCGAGCGCCACGCAGTAGATCTCAGCGGCAGCGTCGGGCGAGACCCGCTGCTCGCGTACGTCGCGCGCCACCAGGGATGGATCGCGTTCGAGCACGTCGCCGTAGCCCGCGCCCCCCGAGGCGATGACCGAGATCAGGTCGCCCTTGCCGATCATGCGCGACGGCCGCGCCGTGCGCTCGAAGCGATACTGGCCTTTGATTGCCCGTTTCTCGGCAAGCTCGCGGAAATCGCGCGGCAGCGCCTCGCCCGCGCCGAGCTTTTCCAGTGCGTCCGAGCCCACCACGTGGATGCCGGGCACCGCCGGCGGAGGGTAGCCGCCAAACAGCCCCTGTCCGATCAGTACGCGCGTGGTCGCGCCCATCGAGGAGACCACAGCGCGAGGCATGTGATAGAGCACCAGCGCGCTTTCGACTCCTGTGCCGCCGCGATACTTGCCCGGTCCGCCGCTGTCGATGAGCTCGTTCTGGAACAGGTGCAAGAAGAAGGTCTCGGTCTCCACGTCCTCGACGTCCGGTCCGAGTCCGGTGTGCGCCATGGGGAAGCCGTAGCAATCGACCCCGTCCATGTCACTGCGTGCCCCGAGGCCCTCACCATTGAAGGGGTAGCCGAGCAGATCCGCAACCTTGCCGCCCCACTGGTTCATGCCGGCGTACACAAAGGGCACAGTGTGATTGTTGCCGGCGCTGGCCGCGACCAGCGGCCGCTGGGCGCCCGCGTACATCATCTTGCTGAACACGATGGGGGTCAGGGTCAGCATCTGCCAGCAGGCATACACCGACTGCGAGACCGCCGCCTCGCTGCCGGCATTGAGCAGGCAGCCCTCGGGAACCACGAAATCCAGCGGCGCGAAGGTGCCCGCGCTCACCGGCAGATCGTGGAAGGCGTAGGCGTACAGATAGATCGCCACATGTGCGGCGGCAATGTGCGCGAAGGCGTTCTGCGGGCCGTCGTTCTCGGGCGAGGTGCCGGCGAAATCGAGCGTGATCTGCTCGCCCGCCTTGCGCGCGGTGAGCGCTGCCCGCACCAGCGATTCGGTGGCACCTACGGTATCTGCGAAGGACACCGCGCGGAAGGTGCCGTCGGGCCAGCTCGCGATGCGAGCGCGCGCGCAGGTCTCCGATTGCATGATGAGCTTGCGGAACAAACCGCCCAACAATGGCGCCCCGACCGCTTTGGCTAGATCCTGGATGCGCCGGCGGATGCGGTCGGCCGCAGTGACTCGGGCGCGCACGTCGATCACTTGCATGCGCGGCGCGCGCGACATGAAATTCTCCATCATCTCCAAAAGATCGGCGCGCAGCTCGTAGTGCTCGCCGATCTTGATGGGCGACAGCTTCATGCCCTCCCAGTGGCGGCTCTTGGCCGAGCCCGGCATGCCCCCGGGCTCAACCGCGTCGGTCTCCGGCTGGTGGACCGCGGCGCAACTCCACGCGATGAGCTGGCCCTCGTGGAAGATGGGCATGATGGCGATCTGATCCGGGTTGTGGATGCCGCCATAGAGCGCGTCGTTGCAGTAGAAAATGTCGCCCTCGTGGATGCCCACGGTGGGCTCGTCCTCGAAGTGGCTGCGCACGAACTTGACCGGCAACTGGGCGCTGACCGCGTGCAGATACACACCACAGGAGGCGGCCACCATATTGCCCGCTGGATCGTAGATGCCGACGACCAGGTCACCGGAGTGCAACATCGACGAAACCCCGGTGCGCACGAATACGTCGGCGGCTTCGTCGAGAATGGCGTTGAGCTTCTCACTGTAGATTTCGCAATCGCCCGGCGCCAGGCGCGCCGCGGCCGCCAGCTCCTCGGCAGAAGGCGGGCTCGGTTTGATCCAGGCGAGCAGGGTGGCGCGATCGACTCCCATGATTCAACTCCTCTCGCGCTCGATGATGCCGGCGCCGGTTTCGTGCACGCGGTATTGCCACCCGGGGGAAACCACGGTGGTGGTGTCAGGCGCCTCAAGAATGGCCGGGCCTTCCAGGCAATTGCCTGGCTCCAACGCCGCCGCGTCGAAGACTCGTGTTCTCACAAATCCTCCGAGTTCGTGCCAGAAGGCGGGCCGCGCATCTCGCACGGCAACCGCCGGCGGGACGGCTGCGCCAAGCGGACGGCGTGGCAATGGGGCGCGTGCACGCGGCAGCGTCGCGTGCAGCACGAAATGGTGTAGCTCAACCCCGCCCGCGGGAAAAAGTGACAGTGGGCTGAAAGCGCGCCCGTAGTCCGCGGCGAATGCCTGATAGACCGCCTCGGCGTCTGCCCGTGAGGCTAGGCGCAGCTTGAGGCAGGCGAAGCGCTTGCTGTTGAGCTGGCCACCGAACTTGCCGTCGAGTTGCAGGGAAAAGACAGCGTCGCCAGCGGGCAGGCCCTCGGCCAAGAGATCCGCTTTGGCCCGCTCCTCGAGCTTTTCGACTGTGGCGTTGAAAACCGAAAAGTCGGCGAGCCACTCCTTGCCGCCTGGGGCGAGCAATTGCAGGCGGCGCGACTGCTCGTAGACCTGCTCGATGTCCATGTGGGCCGAGCCAAAGGCGCAGAACACGGCGGAGAAGGGCAAGGTGATCACGCGGCCGACATCTGCGAAAAGGCCGAAGCTACACCCGTGGGTAGGACCGGCGCCGCCGCAAGCGACCAGGGCAAAGGCGCGCGGGTCGTGGCCGCGCAAGGCGGTCTCCTTGTACAGGGCGTGCCCGGCCTTGGCGTCCACCACCCGGCGGATGAGCATCGCCGCCTGCTCGACCGGAAGCGCGAGCGGCCGGGCCAGGCGGGTATCGATGGCGGCCCGCGCGCGCTCGACGCTGAGGCGCAGGCGCCCGCCGTGAAAAGTCTCGGGGGACAAGTAGCCAAGTACGACATCGGCGTCGGTGACTGTCGGCTCCTCGCCGCCCAGATCGTAGGCGGCGGGACCGGGCATGCTGCCCGCGCTTTCCGGGCCGACCTCGACCCGCCCAGTGGCGGCATCGAGGCGGGCGATGGAGCCGCCGCCCGCGCCGATAGAGCGCGTCTCCAGCATTGAGATGCCTACCTGCCAGCGATCAATGAGCGGCCGCGGCCGGTGCGCGCCCGGCCGGCCGCCCTCGACGATTCCCATGTCGAAGCTGGTGCCGCCCATGTCGGCGAGGATCAAGTTTTCCTCGCCGAGCTCGCGGCCAACAAAAGCGGCGCCCAGCAGGCCAGCCACCGGACCGCCGTTGCAGGTTTCGACCGCGCTCGTCTTGCGTACCTCGGCCATGCCGCCGCTGGAGTGGATCATCATGATCGGTCCGGCATAGCCGCGGCGAAGCAGCTCGTCGCGGGTCTCGCCGAGTTCCTCCCACATCGCCTGGTGCAGATAGGCATCGAGGATGGTGGTCATGGTGCGGGCGTACTCGTCACGTCGTGGGAGCACCTCGCTCGACAGGACGACCGGCATGCTGCCGAGGTAGCTCTCCGGATAGCGCTCGCGCACGATCTCGCGCACGCGCCGCTCGTGCTCAGGATAGAGGTGGGACCAAAGCAGCGAGACCACCAGGCCGCGCGCTCCCCGCGCCACGAGATCCTTGACCTTCACCGCGACGTCGTGCTCGTCGAGCGGCGCGAGCACGCGGCCAAGTGAGTCGACCCGCTCGCGCACGCCCACGGTCATGTCGCGCGGGATGAGCGGCAGGGGGCGCCGGGCGCGGGCCACGTTGCGCCGCTCGCGCACCGGCAAGCCGTCGGCCCACTGGCCGCCGCGGCCGACGAAGATGGTATCCTCGAAACCGGCCGTGGTGATGAGGCCAAGCCGCGGCCCCTTGCGCTCGAGCAAGCGGTTGAGCGCGATGGTAGTCGAGTAGCGCACCATCTCGGTCGCGGAAAGCAGCGATGGGAGATCTGTGCCCAGCTCGGCCGCGGCGGTTTCGAGCGCGCGCATGAAACCCACCGAGAGGTTAAAGGAAGTGGTGGACGCTTTGGCCTTGGCGACGCGGCCTTGGTAGGTCACCACGGCGTCAGTGAAGGTGCCGCCGACGTCTACGTCGATACTAGCCAGCATCTCGTGGACCTTGAGTCAAAGTTAGCAGTTTCACCACAGAGGCCACAGAGGTCACAGAGCCGGACCGGAAGGGGAAGGGTTGGGTCTTGCGTGGTCCGGATTCCTTCTTCCTTCCCGATCTCTGTGTTCTCTGTGCCCTCTGTGGTGAAAAAGCTAGCCAGCAACGCATTGGATCGCGCTCCGCGAGATTCTGGTTAGCTTTGGGCGCCGCATTCATGGCTTCCTCGTCGCGTCGGCGTCCGCAGCGTGCCGGCGTAGGCTGTCCAGGTCGAGCTCGATGTCGTGGGTGGGCGGGTGCCCTGGTGGCAGCGCCTCAGTCTCGACCAGGGTGCCGCAGCCCGGGCAGTAGAACTCGACCAGCAGGCAAAGGGCCGGATCAGGAGCAAAGCTGTAGCGCTCGCCTTCGACCTGCGGCGGGTAGAGCGTGCTCGGATCGCGGGCGTACGCCAGGCAGCCCTCCTTATAGTTGCTGCGCGCAGGTCCGAGAGAGCGCTGGCAGCGACGGCAGTGCCACGTCTCGGTACCGAGGTCGATTTCCAGGTACTCGGTGACAGCGACGCGGACGCTGCTCACGCGTGAAGGTGCATCCATCCGTTTGGCTCCAGGGTGAAGGTCCAGTCGGGCGGGACCGCCAAGGTGGCAAATTCGCTCTCGACCAAGCAGGGCCCGGGCAGGCGAGTTTCGGCCGCGAGGGCGTCGAGGGAAAAGACCGCCGTCGGTCGCTCGCGTTCGCCTGGGGCCCACTGCACCCTGCGCGCGCCCAGCACGTGAGCGCCGGTAGGCGGCGTGGCCGCGAGGGCCGCCGGCTCTGTGCCGCGAGAGATCGCGAGGCGCGCGCGCAACCACGCCATGTGCGGCGGCGTGCCGCCCGGCAACGATAGGAACTCCTGCCCGGCGCCCACCGCATGTCGGGTGATCGCCGGAATGCCACCTGGCTCGGCGGCGGGGTGTTCCAGCGCGAGCTCGAAAGCCAAATCGCTCGCAGCGAAGCCTTCGTCCTCGACGTCGCGCCGAGCGGCTGCGACGATTTCACGGAACCAAGCACCGAGCGGCAGGCGACCATCCGTCGCGCCCTGCCCTTGCAGCGACGCCTGATAGACGTGGACAACGTCGAGGGTGGAGGCGCCGAAGGCGCCGAAGGCGGGGCTGAAGGGAAAAACGTCGACATCGTGTAGGCCGAGCTTCGCCGCGATCGAAGCCGCGTGCAGACCGCCCCCGCCGCCCAAGGCCAAAATTCGCGCACTACCCAGATCGACGCCGCGGCCATGCGATCGGATAGCCGCCGCCACTTGCTCTTCGAGCGTCTCCTTGATGGCGGCAGCGGTTTGCGACGGCTCTGCGTCGGGTGACAATCGCTCAAGCGCGCGCCGGGCGAGATCGAGCCGCAAGCGACGCCGGCCGCCGAAAAAGCCATCGGGGGCGAAAAAACCCAGCACCAGGCAGGCATCGGTGACGGTGGCGTCGGTGCCGCCGAGGTCGAAGCTCGCCGGGCCAGGCAGGGCGCCGGCACTCTCGGGTCCGACAGTTAACATGGGGACCCTCAAAGGGTCCCCAAACCCNNTCGCCGGCTCCCCACGCGGCTGGCATGGCCAATCGGGCGATCGAGCCGCCACCCAAGCCCAAGCTCCACACCTCCGGCGACGGCTGGCCGGCCCGGTGGCCGCAGATCTCGCCCTTCGGGAGCAAGCGCGGCGTGGGTCCGTTGACAAAGGCCAGGTCAGTGGTCGTGCCACCGATGTCCATGGCGATGGAAGTGTCGCGCCGGCTGCCACAAAGCTTCCCAGCGCCGTGTACGACCGCCGCTGGCCCCGAGGCGTAGGTGTCGAGAGCGCGCGTCTTGGCCACGCGGGCGCAGCCCCCGTCGGCATGAACCACGAGCAGTGGCCGGCTGCAGGAGCGCTCGCGCAAGGCATCTTCGGCCTCGCGTAGCGACCGGGCGAGCAGCGCGTGCACGCGAGCGTTGAGCAGCGCCGCTGTGGCACGCAGCCTGTCCTCGGGCCGACGCGACACCTGGTGCGAGAGGGTGACCGGCACATGGCCGAGCAGATGCGGCGGATACTCTGCATCGAGAATGCGCTGCACCTCGCGCTCGTTGGCGGGCTCGCGCGCCGAGCCGGGCAGCGCCACTACCAGTGCCCGTGCGCCCCGGCCGAGCAGACCGCGCGCCGCCTGTACCACTTCCTCGGGCCGCGGCATCGCCACCACAGCGCCGGCCGCATCGACCTCTTCATCAATGACGCCAATGAGGTCGGGCTCGACCAGCGCCGACGCGCCGGGCGCCGCAGTAGCGCAGAGATCGTCCGCAAGACCGCGGCTGGCGAGAAGGCCGAGACGGGTGCCCCGGCCCTGCACCAGAGCATTGGTGGTAAGCGTGGTGCAGAAACGAATCACGTCGCAGCGACGGAGCAGGCCGCCCAGGTCGGCAAAGCCTATCCGTTTGGCGCCCTCTTCCAGGCAAGCCAGGAATCCGACCGTGAAATCGTGCGGCGTCGTCTCCACCTTGGCCAGCCAATAGCGCTCTCCATCGGTGAAATAGCCGTCGGTGAAAGTGCCACCGGTATCGATGTTCGCGCTGAAGCTCATCGTCCGACTCAAACGAGTTGAGTATAGCCGTCCTTGGCGGGTCTCGCACCGGAGTCCGAACGCAGGCGCTTGGCAAGCCCCCTGCGTCAGAATGGGCGTCGTTGGTCAGCGTAGTGCCATCAGCGCTCGCGCGCCGGCTCTCCGTCCGCAAAGAGCGCGCGCAGCGCCTGGTAGTCAATCTTGTCGTGCGAGCCTCGGGGCAGCGTCGCGAGCACGAGGATAGTGCGCGGCAGTTTGTAGGACGCCAGGCGCTCGGCGAGGAAGGCACGCGCAGTCGCCCCATCGAGCACAGCATCCGGCTCGGATGAAATGACCGCGGCGATGGCCGGCTCGCCAAAGCGCAAGTAGGGAAAGACCGCAGCCTCGGCCACTCCGGGCATGGCACGCAACGCCTGCTCAACCTCGACCGAGGAGAAACGCTTGCCGCCAACCTTGACCACATGGTCGAGGCGACCAAGCAAGCGAAAACCGTCCTCGCCCACCAGCTCGGCGGCGTCGTCGGTGGAAAGCCAAGCGCCTTCCGGCCCGCCGGCCCAGGGTGAGATCACTTCCAGGCAGGCGGTTTCGGCGTCGATGCGCCAGCGCACCCCGGGCATGGCCCGATAGGGCTCGGGCCAGGCGCGGAAGGCGACCCCGCCGAGTTCGGTCGAGCCGTAGAAATCGCGCACCGGCGTTCCGAACCGGGACGCAAAGGCTTCCGCGACCGTGGGGTCAAGCGGCGCGCCGGAGGAAAGAAAGACGGTAGTGGACGGACCGATAACCGCCTTTGCAGTGGACTTGACCAAGAAGCGATAGTGGGTCGCGGTGCCGACCACCAAGTCGGGGCGATACTTCGCCAGCAGCTCGACCATCGCCGCGCCGGTCAGATCTGTGGCGACTATAGTCTCGCCACCCAGCACGAGGGGCAGAACCAGTCCATAGAAGAAGCCGAGCAGGTGGCAGGGCGGGACAAAGGACAGGACGCGGCTGCGCACCGGAAGCGCCAGCATCGAGGCGAGAGCCTCTGCCTGGCGGTAGATTTGTAAACCCAGCTTGTCGATGACCTTGTTCTCGCCAGTGCTGGCGGAGGTCAGCAGCGCGGCGAACGGCTCGTCATCAGCCGGCAGGGTCAGCCAAGCAGGTGGCGCCGCTGCCGGCGCGCTCGCGGCCAGGGCTTCGGCGACGGAAACGCGGCCGTCGCTGCTCGGCCCGGTATCGGCATAGATGCAAATGCCGGGATGGATCCGCCGCAGCGCCTCGGCCTCGCGCTTGAGCCCCGGGTCGAACAGCAGCAGTTGGCGGCGCGAACTCCAGGCGGCGAGCAGCGCGGCCAGAATCCAGCCCGGCTGGCCGAAGGCGATGCCAAGGGGCCCCTCACCCTCCTGGAAAATCGGGCGAAGAAGCGTGGCTGCTCCGAGGATCTCCCCGGCCGTCCACGCCCGGCTCTGCGCGCGGGCAAGCGTCCGGCCGAGGTCGCAGGTGAGCGAGGCAAGGATCCGGCCGCGGGCTGAGTCGTCCTTCGGCACCATGAAGCGGCGACGCTAACATGGGGGCAGCGAGTGGGCCAAGGCGCGCAGTGGGCCGGGGGTGGCCTTCCCGACGGCTGCGACAATCTTGCATTCACGGAAGGGGTGAAAAATCACCCTTGCCCGGAAGCCGTGAAGAAGGTACTGAAAAGCGGAAGACAAGCAAGGAGTTTGACCGTGGAAATGAACTTGAAAGGCAAGAACGTCGTCGTCACCGGAGCCGCACGAGGGATCGGCCGCGAAATCTGCGCGGGATTCGCAGGGGTGGACGCCGCTGTGATCGGCGTCGATTTCCGCGACATGGCGGACACCGAAGGCTATCTGCGCGGCACGCAGCCGAAGTGCAGGTTCGAGAAGTTCTCAGTCGATCTGGCTGATCCCGCCTCGATCGAGCGGGGCTGCGCCGCCATCCTGGCGAAGTTCTCGACTGTGGACGTGCTGGTCAATGACGGCGCGCTTTGGGGTGGCTTGAAGATAACCCCCCTGGACAAGATTCCAGCCGAAGAGTGGGACCGGGTCATCAACATCAATGTCCGCGGCACCTACTTGATGATCAAAGGACTGCTGCCTGGCCTGCGCAAGTCCCAGGGGAGCGTCATCAACATGGCCTCGAGCGCGGCGCTGCGTGGATCGCCGGGCTGCTTGCACTACGCCACCTCCAAGGGGGCGATCATCGGCATGACTCGATCGCTGGCCTCGGAACTCGGCGCCGAGGGAATTCGGGTGAACGCCATCGCGCCCGGCCTGGTCGACAACGAGGCGTCGAGACAATTCGGTGGCGAGAAGTTCCCCAAGATGCTCGAAGGTACGGTGGCCGCGCAGTGTCTGCACACCCCGCTCGTGGAAAAGGAGATCGTGGGCACTGTCCTGTACCTGGCGTCGGCTCTCGCGGCTCCCATCACCGGGGTTCTGCTCACCGTCGACAAGGGACTCATCAAGTATTAGGCGAGCGTCCCGTGGACAAGATCCTGAACTATGTCGATGGCCGGCTATGCGAGCCAGCCGGCGGCGCATTTGTCGAGAAGGTGAACCCGGCGACCGGTCGCGCCCATGCGCTCATGCCAGACTCCGGACCGCCGGATGTGGACGCTGCGGTATCGGCCGCCGCGGCCGCGCTGCCCGCGTGGAGCGAACGAGCGCCGGCGGCCCGGGCTGAAGTGCTGCGCGGGCTGGCCGCGAGACTCGAAGCGAGAAGCGACGAGTTCGCTCGCGCCGAGTCGGTCGACACGGGCAAGCTGCTGACCCTGAGCTCGCGGATGGACATCCCGCGCAGCATCGGCATGCTCAGGTTCTATGCCGACCTCATCGTCCAGGGAGACTCGGGCTTGCCCTTGGAATCGAGCACGGTCCCGGATCCCAAGGCGGTCAACCGAACCATATACCAGCCCTTGGGCGTGGTTGCTTGTATCACGCCGTGGAACCTGCCCCTGTACCTCTTGATTTGGAAAGCCGCGCCGGCGCTGGCGGCGGGCAACTGCGTGGTGGCCAAGCCCTCCGAGAACTCGCCCATGACGGCGTATCTCTTCTCTGCACTCTGCGCAGAGGCCGGCTTGCCGCCAGGTGTTCTCAACGTGATTCACGGGGCAGGGCCCAAGCTTGGCCCTGCTCTGGTCACGCATCCCAAGGTTGCGGGTATCTCGTTCACCGGCAGCACCGCGGCCGGGGCCGAAATTTCCAAGCTCGCTGCGCCCCTGTTCAAGCGGCTGTCACTCGAGATGGGCGGCAAGAACGCCACTGTGGTCTTTGCGGACGCGGACTATGCGGGTGCGCTCGACTCCGCGCTGAAGGCCGCGTTCCTGAATCAGGGGCAGTTTTGCCTGGCGGGCTCGCGAATCCTCGTCGAGAAAAGCCTCTATGCCAGGTTCCGCGACGACCTTGTGGCCAAGGCGCGCGAGCTGCGGCCCGGAGATCCGCTGGCACCTGCGAGCGCTCAGGGAGCGATCGCCTCGCGGGCTCAGCTCGACAAGATTGCCAACTACGTCGCGCTCGCGCGCAAAGAAGGCGGCAACGTGCTTCTGGGAGGAAAACGCGTGGTCTTGGCCCCGCCGTTCGAGCAGGGCTTCTACCATCTCCCGACCGTGATCGAAGGTTTGTCTGTAAGCTCGACAGTAAACCAGGAGGAGATCTTCGGGCCCGTGGTCACCATCGCCCCGTTTGCTTCGGACGACGAGGCGATCGAGCTGGCCAATGGCACGCGCTATGGCCTGACCGCCAGCGTGTTTACCAGCGACTCCGGCCGGGCGAACCGGGTGGCCCGCGCGCTTGCGGCGGGCACGGTCTGGATCAACTGTTGGCTGGTCCGCGACGTTCGGGTTCCCTTTGGCGGGATGAAAGACTCGGGCGTCGGGCGCGAGGGCGGGCTCTACTCGCTGCGATTCTTCACCGAGCCCAAGAACGTGTGCACGCGGGAGGGCTAGGGGCAGCCGTAAATCCACTTGTCTGCACTGCGGCCAGGAGTACCCTAGTTCCTAGAACGCATGGCGCTGCAAGCAGGCCACCTGTTTGGCAACTACCGCATCGTCCGTCTGATCGGCGAAGGCGGGTTCGGGGAAGTCTACCTTGCCGAGAACCCGCTCATCGAACGCCGCGCCGCTGTGAAGGTCCTGCACACAGCCCTGGCGCAGGATGCGGAGTTGGTCCGGCGTTTTCTCAACGAAGCCCGGGCGGCCAGCGCCATCCGGCATCGCAACATTATTGAAGTCTTCGACGCTGGTGTGACACCCGAGGGCGCGCCCTACATCCTGATGGAGTTTCTCGAAGGGGTGTCCCTGCAGAAACGCCTGGCAGACCGTGGGCGTCTCACCTTGCCGCAGGCCCTGGAGATCGCGCGCCAGGCAGGTTCGGCCCTGGCTGCTGCCCATGCCGCCAAGATCGTGCACCGTGATCTGAAACCTGAGAACCTGTTTCTGGTGCCCGACCCGGGCGCGCCGGGCCGCGAGCGGGTGAAGATTCTGGATTTCGGCATCGCGAAGATAAAGCACGGCAGCAAGACGGGCGGAACCATGCGCACGCAAAGCGGAATGATCATGGGCAGCCCGGCGTACATGTCGCCGGAGCAGTGCAAGGACAGCGCGGACGTCGACCTGCGCTCGGACATCTATTCCTTCGCAATCATCGCGTACGAGATGCTGGCGGGGAGGCCGCCGTATGTGACGGAATCCGGGGCGGAGATGATGGTGATGCATCTGACCGGGACGCCCCCGCCGCTGCGCCAGTTGGTTGCCGATGCGCCCGCGCATGTGGAGGCAGCCATCATGCGCGGCTTGGCCCGGGCGCGCGAAAACCGTTTCGACAGCATGACATCGTTCCTGGGTGCGTTGCGGGGCGATGTAAGTGCGCATGCTGATATCGTGAGTGGGGCTTCGCCGTCGGAGGATCTGCCGGCGGTTGGGGCCATGTCGGGTGCCGCGCAGAACGTCGCGGTTCAATCCAGCACCACGTTGTCTCGGTTCACGGGTGATATTGGGGCGGCGGAAGGTGACGAGCCGTCGTTGGTGCACCGAAGTCGGCGCATTGCCATTGTGGGAATCAGCGCTTTCGTACTTGCTGCGACGGCGATAGGACTTGGGCTCAAATACCGGACGCGGCCAGTCGTCGAGAAACCGGCCGCGTCTTTGCAGCCAACCACAGCGCCACGCGAGCAAGTGCCAACGCCGCCGCCACAGATGGTTCCCCCAAAGCCAGATCTTCCCAAGGTCGATACCACAGTGAAGCCCGAGGGGGCCACTGCTGCTGAAAGTGGCCAACCTACGGCGAGACATCCCATTGGTGGAGCCACACGAACGAAGAAGACGACAAGTACGCGGACGAGCACACGTGCCACGGGAGGCGAGACCCGTGGGATTTCATCCAAGCCTCCCCATACAAACGAACTGCCCGCCGACAATCATACACCCACGAATTCCGGAACGGCCGCCCCCAAGATCATTCCGCACAAGAAGTTCTGAGGAAGACGATGAAGACAACACTTGCTGTGTTTGTGCCTTGCCTGCTGGTCGGGACCTTGGTTCAGGCGGAGGAAGCGGTGGTGGATCCACGGGTGGATGAGGCGCTAACCGCCTGCATGGCAGGCGAACTTCAAAAAGGGATTCGGCTCTTGGCCGAGCTGTACACCGCCTCCGAGGACCCGATTTGGATTTTCAACCAAGGGCGCTGCTATCACCAGAATGCCCAATTGACCCTGGCCTTGTCTCGATTCAAGGAGTTTCTGCGCAAGAGCAAGGGCGGGCCGGATGATCCGGATGTTCGGGACGCGCAGAAGTACATCACGGAAATCGAGACTGAACTGCAACCGAATCGGGCGGCCGCTGGGACGGCCACCGCGACGGGAGAGACGACGGCAGGGTCCAGCCAGACGGGTGCGCCCCCGCCCGGGCACGAGCCGCAGCCACCCACTGCAACGACCTTGACGTCCGTGGCCAAGGTGACCGAGGAGCCCGCCACCACCCTGACGTCCGTACCCCCAGTGCCCGAGGCGTCTGCAACTGATCGGCCAATCTACAAGAAGTGGTGGTTCTGGACCGGAGCCGCTGTGGTTGTGGCAGGAGTAGTCACGGCGGTTCTTGTTACCAGTCTATCCGGCAATAGTCGCTGTGATGGGAATGGCCCCAACTGCGTGGAGTTCAGGTAGCCATGCGACGCGCGTTGTGGATCCCGTTGTGCGGACTCGCCCTGGCCTGTTCCAGCCAAGGGAGCAACACGGAAATGAAGGTCGCGGTGTGGAGCGATCTGGTTGTGCCGACCGAGATAGACAGCGTGAGAGTCGAGATCAAGGGCTCGACCGAAACGCGGCCTCCTCTTTCATTCCCACTGACCGCTGGCAACGACAATGGCAAGCCCAAGTTGCTGCTCCAACTCTCCCTGGTGCCTGCAAACGAGCAGGACCTGGCGTTCGATATCAAGGTGACTGGACTTCTGCAAGGCAACCCTGTCGTCTCGCAAGAGGCCAGCTCGTCCTGCATAGTTGGCGAGCGCCGACTGCTGACACTTTTTCTAGGCCGCGCCTGCAGGGACAGGGAGAAGGCATGCGAGACAGAGTCCACCTGCTCCGCAGGGGATTGCAGAGATATCGCGATCTCGCCCGGTGGTCTTCCGCCCTACACTCCCGGAGAATCGCTTCCACCACCGGATGCCAGCGCGAACTCGCTGAACGACAGTGGTTCGGGTGACAGCCGCGGGGGAAGCATTGAGGCCGGTGCTGTGGACGTCAGCGCAGAGAGGCCCCAGTCTGACGGCGCGGCTGACAAGCCAGCGGACGTTTCTGTCTTTGCACCTGAGAGCGGCGTGGAGGCGGGTGATGGTGGACAAGATGCCGTCACTGGTGGAACCAGCGGCAGTGGTGATGCCGGGGTGCCAGACGCTTCTGACGGTCAGCCGGATGTTCCCATCGGTGGCACGGATGGCGGAGCGACTGGCGGCTCGGGGGGAAGCGGTGATGCCAGGGTGCCAGACGCCCCTGACGGTCAGCCCGATGTTCCAATCGGTGGCACCGATGGCGGAGCGACCGGCGGCTCGGGCGGCAGCGGGGATGCCAAGGTGCCAGACGCCCCTGATGTTCCCATCGGTGGCGCGGGCGGCGCGGGAGGAACGGGTGGTACGGCGGCTGGCGGTACAGCCACTGGTGGATCAATTGCAACCGGAGGCACCACGACAGCCGGCGGAACTACAGCGAGCGGCGGTACGACCAGTGCCGGTGGAACTACGACAGCAGGCGGGACGACGACGAGCGGTGGTACGACCAGTTCCGGTGGAACCCCGACAACCGGTGGGACAACCGCGAGCGGCGGCAGCAGCGGCGGCACGTACGGCCAAGGTGGCACTTGGGGCGGGACGGCACCAAGCTGTAGCGGGCTGACCGCGACCTGCGGGCCGTCGGGGACTGGGGACTGCTGCGCGAGCTTGCTGGTCCCCAACGGAACATTCGATCGGAGCTACGACGGCGTGTCGCCCTACACGGACCCGAACTACCCGGCAACCGTGGATGACTTCTACCTCGACAAGTACGAGATCACGGTGGGCCGGTTCCGCACGTTCGTGAACGCTGGCATGGGAACGCAGTCCAAACCGCCTACGGCTGGCGCGGGCGCCCATCCGGGGATCACGGGCTCTGGCTGGGACTCGACATGGAACGCGAACCTGCCCGCGGACCCGAACAGCCTGAAGGTAGTTATGGATGGGTGCGGTGGCACGTGGACGGACACGGCGGGGAGCAACGAGAGCAAGCCTGTGAGTTGTCTGGACTGGTACAGAGCGTTCGCGTTCTGCGCGTGGGACGGGGCACGGCTGCCGACCGAAGTCGAGTGGAACTACGCGGCCTCCGGGGGCAGCGAGCAGCGGTACTATCCGTGGTCGAACCCGCCAACGTCTACGACAGTCGATGACAGCTATGCAGTCTACTGCGGGAACTCATGTAGCAGCACACAGAACGTCGGCTCGAAGTCTCCGACAGGCGACGGGAAGTGGGGCCAGTCCGACCTAGCCGGGAACGTGTATGAGTGGACGCTGGACTGGTATGCAAGCCCGTACTTAACTCCGTGCAATAATTGCGCTGATCTTACCGCCGCCTCGGGCCGGGTGTTCCGGGGCGGCGACTTCAGCGGCAGCGCCTCGGGCCTCCGGTCGGCCAGCCGCAGCGTCGTCGGCCCCGGGTTTCACGGCGTCAACTTCGGGTCGCGGTGCGCCCGGGACATCTGCTCGTCGGGGCTATCTTGGTGCAGCGGCGCGTGCGTCGACAAGCAAACCAACAACAGCAACTGTGGCGGATGCGGGATAGCTTGCTCGGCGAACCCACCCTCCACGGCCTTGTGCACGGCGGGTCGCTGCCTCGTCACCCTCGCCTCAGGGCAGGAGTACCCCGCCATCGTCGCCGTGGACGCCACGACCGTCTATTGGACCAACAACTCCGGCGGCACGGTGATGAAGGTGCCCACGGGCGGCGGCACCCCCACCACCCTCGCCTCAGGCCAAGGCTACCCCTACGACATCGCCGTGGACGCCACGACCGTCTATTGGACCAACAACTCCGGCGGCACGGTGATGAAAGTGCCCACGGGCGGCGGCACCCCCACCGCCCTCGCCTCAGGGCAAAACGCCGGCTACGGTATAGCCGTGGACGCCACGAGCGTCTACTGGACGACCTCCGGCGGCACGGTGATGAAGGTGCCCATGGACGGCGGTACCCCCACTACCCTCGCCTCAGGGCAAAACGCCCCCAACTACATAGCCGTGGACGCCACGAGCGTCTACTGGACGAACCAGAACGGCAACACGGTGATGAAGGTGCCGACCGGCGGCGGCACCCCCACCACTCTCGCCTCAGGGCAGAACGCCCCCAACGACATAGCCGTGGACGCCACGAGCGTCTACTGGACGAACTACGGCTCCAGCGGCACGGTGATGAAGGTGCCCACGGGCGGCGGCACCCCCACCACCCTCGCTTCAGGCCAGAGCTATCCCGCCAACATAGCCGTGGACACCACGAGCGTCTACTGGACGAGCTACGGCTCCAGCGGCACGGTGATGAAGGTGCCCACGGGCGGCGGCACCCCCATTACCCTCGCCTCGGGCCAAAGCGGCGCCTGCGGCATCGCCGCGGACGCCACGAGCGTCTACTGGACGAACTACGACGGCAGCACGGTGATGAAGCTGACACCAAAGTAGCACGGCCGCGAACGGTGTCGCAGTCCATGAGACCTGACCAAGGTTGAGTTCCTTGTCGTGAGCTCAAGGGCGGCGAAGGTTTCCGCCGGATGCAAGTAGAGCCAGCCCAACTATGCGCCAAGACATTCTGGTCTTCGTGGCAAACACCGACCCTTACGGTTGCCGCAGTTTCAGTTTGGGAAACCAGCGGCGAAAATCGGTGGGGTTGCGTGTGATCAGTCCCCGGTGCCGACACGCTACGAGCTCATGGGCTCGCCGGCATGCATGTCCGCTGGCGAGGTGCCAGACACTTGCTCAAGACTCGCGCCAATTCAGAAGTGGAAGAGGTGAATGCAGGCGTGTCGTAGCTGGTTGAGATCGTTGCCGTTACCGCCGGTGTCCGGATCCCGGACAGCAGCGAGCACGCGCGCAAGTAGTGCCGCTGACCGAGGCCGGCGCGGCCGTCACCCGACCAGATCGGGGAAGTGTCCTGACCTGAATCACGCTTGGACCCGCGTCATGCGAGGCCGCGAGCAGAGCTGAGAAATCGAGATCGTGGGAAAAGATGACGAATGCGTTGTCATGCGCCCAGGTCATGATAGCGGAGTCAGACGCTCGAGGGTCGCCGACCTCGCTCCAGTGGATTGCCTCGAAACCTTCCTGCCGCAAGAAACCGACCCAACTCGGGGGAAGGTTCCATGTCCAGCAGAATCCTCATGTGAGCGGGAGTTCGACTTCCTCAGCCCGCCAAGCAGCGTAGGAAAGGGCGGCCTGTACATCGTCCCTCTCCAGGTAGGGGTAGGACCTAAGAACCTCGTCCACGCTATGGCCCGAGGCCAGAAGGCCCACTACGGTCCCTACCGTCACGCGCATCCCGCGGATGCAGGGACGTCCGCCCATCACGGCGGGGTCGTGGGTGATCCGTTTCAGAGGTTCCATGCCCGAAAGTATACCTCAATTCGTGCGGTGGGCGCGACTCGGCGAAAGCAGGCAGTCCGTCCTCGGCGCTGTCTGCGTAGCAGGAAACGTGACTGGAAACATGCCCCGACGGCCTGCCGCCTCGTAGGTGCCAAACGGTTCGGTGCTCCAGGCCCCGACCCGACCAGGAATAGCCAAGGGACCCCGTCTACCGCCGCAGCGGCAAATCCACTTGTCTGCACTGCGGCCAGGAGTACCCTAAGGTCCGAGGACACAGTGCTGATGCGCAGAGTATCACGACTGGGTTTGTTGCTCATCGCCGCGACCACGGCGGGTTGTGTGTATCCGTCGCTGAAGGTGGGCGCCGCTGGCACTGACGCTGCTGGTGGCACCACGGCTGCAGATGCTGGCGCGGCTGGTGCGGGCGGCGGCGCCGGTGGGACTGGCAGTGGTGGCTATACCGGAGTGCCCGACGCCCCTGGCGCCCAGCCGGATGTTCCCATAGGTGGCACCGGTGGCACTATCGGAACCGGGGGCAATCCTGGCACGGGCGGCGGGACGAGCGTAGTTGCAGGTGGCAGCTCTGGCACCGGCGGCGCAGGTGGTGCCACGACTCCCGCCGGCGGCACCACGGGCACAGGGGGTACGACCATAGGCACTGGGGGCGCAGGCGGCACCACGACTGCTGCCGGCGGGGCCACCGGTAGGGGTGGCACGACTGCAGGCACTGGCGGCGCAGCCCCTACCGGTGGCGCCACGCTCACTGGCGGCACGACCAAAGGGAATGGTGGCGCAGGGGGTACGACGACTGCTGCCGGCGGGACCGCGGACACAGGGGGTACGACAGTAGGCACGGGAGGCGCGAGCCATGCCGGAGGCGCCGGGGGCACTGGGGGCTCGTCCACCATTCCCCCTGTCGATTGCGTCTTGCCAGCCAATCCGATCGACGGCTCTGTGAGCGCAACATCCACGCCGCTTGGGCTGGTCGCGACCTATACGTGCAACCCAGGCTACACCCTGTCAGGGGACGCGACGCGCACCTGCCAATCGGACGGAACATGGAGTGGTAGTGCCCCAAGCTGCCCTCGGAGAGATTGCGGAATGCCTGACCCACCGTTGAACGGGACGGTAAGTTCGCCTTCCACGCAGTATCAAGGGGAGGTTACCTACTCTTGCTCGCCAAAGTATGCCCTCTCAGGGGCCGCGGTACGGACCTGCCAGGCGGACGGGACGTGGAGCGGCACTGCACCCACCTGCCAATGTCGGGTGACGTGCAGTGGCACCTGCGTCGACCCACAAACTGACAGCAGCAACTGCGGCACGTGCGGGACCGTGTGCCCGGCGGCCATCTCGCCCTCCACGGCCGTGTGCAATGCGGGTAAATGCTTGCTCGCTCTCGCCTCAGGGCAGAACTCCCCCGACGACATTGCGGTGGACGCCACGAGCGTCTACTGGACGAACTCCACCACCCCCGGCACGGTGATGAAAGTGCCTAAGGGCGGCGGTACCTCGACTACTCTCGCCTCAGGGCAAGACAACCCCAGCGGCATTGCGGTTGACGCCACCAGCGTCTACTGGACGAACAACACCAAACTCGGCACGGTGATGAGGGTGCCCATTGCAGGCGGCGCCCCTACCACCCTCGCCTCAGGCCAGAGCGGTCCCCGAGGCATCGCCGTGGACGCAACGAGCGTCTACTGGGTGAACTATGGGACGGGCCCCAGCTACACAGACGGCGCGGTGATGAAGGTGGCCACCGGTGGTGGCACCCCTACCACTCTCGCCTCAGGCCAGAACTCCGCCAGGGGCATCGCCGTGGACGCCACGAGTGTCTACTGGACGAGCGACCAAGGCACGGTGGTGAAGGTGCCCACCGGTGGCGGCACCCCTGCTACCCTCGCCTCAGCCCAGGCCGACCCCTTAAGCATTGCGGTTGACGCCACCAGCGTCTACTGGACGAACAACGGCGGTCCCACGGTGATGAAGATGCCAATCGGTGGGGGCACCCCTACTACTCTCTTCTCAGGCATGGGCGCCTTGGGCATCGCGGTTGACGCCGCCAGCGTCTACTGGACGGACTACGGCCCCTTGGTGATGAAGATGCCCACCGGTGGCGGTACCATTACTACTCTCGCCGCAGGCCAAAGCGAGGCCTACAACATCGCGGTTGATGCTACGAGCGTCTACTGGACGAACTACGCCATTGGTTCCAACGCTGGCACGGTAATGACCACGCCAAAGTAGCGCTGCCGCGAACGGTGTCACAGTCCGGCCGTGCAGGCTAGGAAGCCAGCCGGTCACAGAGCACAGTTGCCAGGGCTTCGATGCTGCCGCCGAGCAGGGCTCGCACTGGCAACCCTACGCCCAGGTCTCGCACGAGCTGCTCGCCCAGTTGGATGGAGGCGAGGGAGTCGAGGCCAAGCTCGGCGAGAGGCCGGCTCGTCTCGACCGTCCGTGCGGGGTCGTGGCCGAGTATCGCGTTGATGGTTTGGGCAAGATAGTCGCGCAGCAGGGCCGGGCGGTCGCGCGTGCTGGCGCTGCGCAGGCGCTCGATCGCCGGCGAAAGGCGCGGCAAAGCTGGGGGCGCCACGGGCGAGGCTTCGGGCTCAGCCTCCTCGGTCCGAGCGTGAGAGAGACTTGGCGAAGTCGTCCGCGCCGTCGCCAGCCCACGCGGCACCCAGTGCTCGTGCCTCTCGAACGGGTAGCCCGGAAGCGGCACGCGCTGTCGGCGCTCACCCTCATGGACCGCGTTCCAATCGATGCGCACACCGTGCAACCAGAGTCCGCCTAACCCTTCGAGCAGCACCTCGCGGTCATCGCGCACTTCGTTTGCCGAGCGCAGTGACGACACCCATGCAAGGGGAGCGAGCTCCGCGTGCAGCCGAGCCAGAGTCGACAGGCTCCGACCAGGCCCGACTTCGACAAGCACAGCGTTCTGCAGACTGCCGAGCGTGCGCAGACCGTCGGAAAAGCGCACGGTCCCGCGCAGCAGGCGGCTCCAGTAGTCGGGCTCGCTTGCCTGCGCGGGTGTGATCCAGGTGCCGGTAACGCCCGAGAGGTACGGGATCTCGGGCGGAGAAATCTTCCGTCCTGCCAGCTCAGCGGTGAAGTCCGCGAGCACGGGCTCCATCATCCACGAATGGAAGGCGTGCGAGGTGTGCAGCAGGTGATGGTCGATCTCCTTGGCGACCAGTCGCTGCACAAGCGTGGCGATCTCCGACTCGGGCCCGGCAAGCACGCAGAGTCTCGGCGCATTGACCGCGGCCAGCGAGATTTTGTCGTCGCAAAACGCGAGCGCGTCGCTTTCGGGCAGATGCACCACCAGCATCTGGCCGCGCGGCAACTCCTGAATCATTCGGCCGCGCCTGGCGATAAGCGGGAGAGTCGACTCGACCGACATGACGCCGGCGAGACACGCGGCCGTGTGCTCGCCGATGCTATGGCCAATCATCGCGTCGGGATGAATGCCCCAGCGCATGAGCAAGCGCGCGAGTGCCCACTCCGTGACAAACAGTGCCGGCTGCGTGACGCGGGTTTGCGCGAGCAGGGCAGCGCAACGCTCGTCGTCGCCGCCCGACGGGTAGAGGATCTGGCGCAGGTCGAATTCGAGCTCGTGGGCGAGCATCTCGGCGCAAAGGTCCACATCGGCGCGAAAGCTCGGCTCGTCTTGGTACAGCCCGCGGCCCATGCCAACGTATTGCGCGCCTTGCCCGGGGAACATGAAGACCAAGCTGGGAGCCGAGCCGTGATGGCGTCGGGTGCGTGCGCCGTCGTGCTCGTCGGAGGCGGCAAGCGCGAGCTTGGCCAGTGCATCGTCGCGGTCGCGACATACGATAGCGCGGCGGAAAGCGAAGTCGGCGCGCCCTGCCTGCAGCGACCACGCGACATCGGCCAGCTCAGTCGACGGGCTTCGCGTGAGCTCCCCGAGCAAAGCCGCGCTCGCCGAGGCAAGCGCCGTGTCGGTGCGCGCCGATAGGGTCAGGAGCTGCCACGGCTTGGAGGTGTCTGACCGGGCAGGCAGCGGTGCTTCCTCAATAATGACATGCACATTGGTTCCGCCGACGCCGAACGAACTCACGCCGGCTCGGCGCACCCGGCTCGGCGATTTCTTCCACGGGCGCAGCTTGGTGTTGACGAAAAACGGGCTTTGCGCGAAGTCGATCTGCGGATTCGGCCGCTCGAAGTTCAGGCTGGGCGGCAGCTCGCCGTGCGCCAGCGCGAGCACCGTCTTGATCAAGCCGGCAACCCCGGCCGCGCGGCTCAAGTGCCCGATGTTGGCCTTGACCGAACCGATCGCGCAGGTGCCAGGGCGAGCGCCTGCCTCGCCGAAGACGCGGGTCAACGCCGCGAGCTCGATGGGATCACCCAGCGCGGTGCCGGTGCCGTGCGCCTCGACATAGTCAATGGCGTCGACCGCAAGGCCAGCGTCGCCCTGCGCGGCAGCTATCACGGCAGCCTGGCCCTCCAGGCTGGGAGCGGCGAAGCCAACCTTGACTCCACCGTCGTTGTTGACCGCCGAGCCGCGAATCACCGCCAAGATGGCGTCGCCGTCGGCGAGCGCCTGCTCGAGCCGCTTGAGCACGACCACGCCGGCGCCGCTGCCAAAGACCGTGCCCTGGGCCGCTTCATCGAACGGCCGGCAATGCCCGTCGCGCGAAGTGATCCAACCTTCCTGATAGCGGTAGCCGCACAGCTCAGGGCTCTCGACCGAGGCGCCGCCAGCGAGCGCCAATTCGCACTCGCCTTCTTGCAGACTGCGACACGCCAGGTGCACGGCCACCAGTGAAGTCGAACAAGCCGTGCCGACGCTGATCGCCGGGCCCTTGAGGTTGAACTTGTAGGCGATGCGGGTGGCGAGGAATTCAGGGTCGCACGCCAGCCGTAGCTGCAGGTCGCTTACTGACGCCAACCGATCGCGCTGCGGCAGCAGGTGCTGCTGCAAATAGGCGCTCTGCATGGCGCCGACGAACACCCCGATACGCCCGGAAAACTTTTCCGGCGCGCACCCGGCGTGCTCGATCGCATGCCAGGCGGTTTCGAGGAGCAAGCGGTGTTGCGGATCGAGAATCGCCGCCTCGGCCGGCGGCAGAGCAAAGAACTCGGCGTCGAAGCGACGCAACTCTGGCTGCTGCGGCACGGTCCTGACATAGTCGGGGTCGGCAAGCTGCGCGGGAGACACGCCGGCCTCGGCGAGCTCGGCGTCGCTGAGCGTGCGAATCGATTCGACCCCGGTGCGCAGGTTGGCCCAGTACTCCTCGATGTCGCGTGCGCCCGGGAAGACACCGGCCATGCCGATGATCGCGATGGCGTGCGGCGCTGGCACGGCGGGGTCCGCGTGCCGCGCCTGCTGGCTGCGCTTGGGTCGCGCGTGCGCGAGATGCCCGGCCAGCGTGGCGATAGTCGGATGGGCGAAGACCTCGACCAGCGGCACCTCGGTACCAAACCCCTCGCACAGGCGTGCGTGCATGCGCAGGAGCAAGAGCGAGTCGCCGCCGAGGTCGAAGAAGTTGTCGTTGACCCCGACGCTGCGAAGCCCGAGCAAGCTAGCCCAGATGGCGGTGATCTGCTGTTCGGCGGCCGTGCGTGCCGGTACAAAGGCGGCGTCAAGCAGCGGGCGTACGCTGCTCGGCGCGGGCAGCGCGCGCCGATCGATCTTGCCGGTTGCGGTGGTGGGTAAGCGATCGAGCAGGACAAACGCCGATGGAATCATGAAGTCGGGCAAACTGCGCGCGAGCGCAGTCCGCAGCGCGCCGCCCGAGAGGCTCTTCCCTTCGGCGGCGACCAGGTAGCCGACCAGGCGCTTGCCCTCGCCTTCGCCCACGACGGTTTGCACGGCGGCGGCCGCCTCTTTGACCGCGTCGAGGGCGCTGAGCGCGGCCTCGACTGCCGGCAGCTCGATGCGATGGCCGCGCACCTTCACCTGTTGGTCGCGGCGGCCAAAGTGCTCAAGACAACCATCGGGCAGCAGCCGACCGAGGTCGCCGGTCAGCATGGTGACGCGTGCGTCGCCGGACGGCCCCGGGATGAAGGTAGCGCGGGTCAGCTCGTCCTGGCGCCAGTAGCCCGGTGACAAATATCGGCTGCGCACAGCTATTTGTCCGATTTCGCCGGCCGGGACCGGCCCGCCGTCATCGCCGAGGATTTGCACCTCGGTGTCGTGATCAGGGTAGCCGACCGGAACCACCTGCTCACCGAGCGGCCGCGCGTGGTCGATTGGGTAGCGCGTGATGGAGAGAGATTCGCTGGAGGTCAGACGGTTGACCAGCAGGCAGCTCTCGGGAAAATGCGCGCGAAACTTCTCGACGTCTTTGCGAAACAGGGCGTCGCCCCCGAGGAGCACGAGCCGCGTGTCGGGAAAGTCGGCGCCGGGCTGAAGCGAGCGCAAGAAAACGCGAAACAGCGAGACCGGCAGCTTGAACACGGTGAGGCGCTCGCGCCGCACCCATTGCGCGAGGTTGCTGGTGCGCTTCGCACTGGTGAGCGACAGGCTCGCACCGTTGAGCACGGCGCCGAAGATTTCCGACAGCGAAGCAGCGAAGCTGGCCGAGAACACCAGGGCAAGCCGGTCCTCGGGGCCGAGCGCGTAGCTGGTGACGTGGCTCCAGATGAGGTGCTGGAGCGTGCGGTGGGTGTGGACGATCCCTTTAGGCGTGCCGGTCGAGCCCGAGGTGTAGAGGATGCAGGCGTGGGAATCGGCGGCGGAACGTACCGCGAGCGTTGCTAGCTCATTGCTTTCGCAGGCCGAGATTTCGCCGAGGTCGAGGACGCTGCCTCCTGGCTGCAGCTCGCTACACAAGGCGAGGTGGGCGTCGCTCGACACAACGAGCCCCGCCCCGCTGTGTGCGAGCATCTGCTGCAGATGGGCGCGCGGGTAAGTGGGGTCGAGAGGCACGTAGGCGCGACCCGCGGCGATCACCCCGAGCAGGGCGATGACCAAGTCGGCGCCGTGATCGAGGAGCAGGGCCACGGGCGTCGGATCGTCGGAGCACATCGACAAGATGGCGTTCGCGACGGCGGTGACCTTGAGTCCGAGTTCTCTATATGTGAGGGTGTACTGCTCGTCGCGCAGGGCAACCCGCTCGGCGTGCAGTTCCACCATCTGCACCAGCCGCGCGACCAGCGAGCGCTCGATCTCGTCCTTGGCAAATAGCTCGCGCCGCTTTTCGCCAGAATTTGAGGTCATCGTGTCGGTCTCCGCGACCGCAGACACTACCTGACCCGCGCTGCCAGTACCATATCGAGCCACGCAAAACGACACGTGTTTGTCATTCGCGGCCGTAGTGGACTAATGAGTAGGGCGTCGTGAGCTGGTAGAACCCCGTCGGGAACGCTGCCGCCAACCGATCCTCGACACTTGATGTACTATCGCCGAATGAATAGGCGCATCGTCGCAGCTCTTCTCTTGCTCGGGCTGGTCCTGGTGCCTGTCGCTCACGGCCAGTCAGGGCGCGATGGCAAATTGCACGAACTGGCGGTTGAGTTGGTTGGCCGCTTGCTCGATGGCGATCAGGAACTCCTGTCCTTCCGGCTAGGCAACCAAGATCCGCCGCTAGACTCCCTGGGACGCGTCTACGCGATGCCGACCGCCGGGGCCGCTCCCCTGTGGGTCGGAATCTTTCGCAATGCGAAGCCTATCCTCTCTGCCAATGCGGCGAGAGTGGCGATACGGGCAGGCCAGGCTGCTCCGCTGTTGATTGTGCGGCGGATGACCGCGGGCAGCGGCGATCCGCGCAAGGTGACTGTGTCCCTGACCGAGCCCTATGGGGCCAATGTCACGACCGGGCAGGCGTGTTTCACCATTGGCGACACCCGGAAAGCCCCTAGCGATCCGGACCTGCGCCACAAGTGGCTCGCCGCCGCCAATGACGGCCTATTCAGCGCGCCGGGTGCATTTCGCGAATACGCCCGGGCCAAGTTGGACTCCATGCTTGAGGCGGTGGCGCCCCAGCCGGCAAGACGGCGATCCAGCACGCGGGTCGGGGTCGAGGACCAGCGCAGCCGCCCTGATCCGCGGTCGCTGGTTGGATTGATGGACACCATGTCAGGTCTGCAATCGGTTCACGAAGCGTTGCAGACTGACCGTCACCTGCGCACGCGCTACCACAGTGAACCAGCCCGCGTTGCATTGTCGGGCCTGCGCGGGCCCGAGCTGCGGCAGCACCCGTGGACAGCGATGATGGCCGCGTTGGGGAGAGCGGTTCCCGCCGAGCCCTTGGCCCTGGCCGCGCCTGCGCGGTTCTTTTACCTGCGGTTCGCGTCGCTCACGCATCTGTTTCGCCTGTTGGACGAGGCCGATACTTGGATCACGCCGGCGGCCGTAGTGGTCACCAGCGGGGCCGAGGACCACGATCTCCAACGGCGCTACCAGACGTCGCTGGGCCTAGCCCGCACAGAGGTCGGCCGGATTCTGGGACCGCGGGTGGTAACTGATCTGGCGGTGGTGGGCAGCGATCCCTATCTGCGCGAGGGTACCGATCTGACTCTTGTGTTTCGCCTGAAATCGGTCCCGGCGTTCGAGGCGGGTCTGACCCAGGTGCTCTCGTCGCACGAGCCGGCCCATGGCAAGATCAGTCGCAGTGAACTGCTGCACGCAGGAGTGACCATCGCGGTCAGTCGATCAGCCGACGGGGCCGTGCACCAGCACCGGGCCGAGGTGGGTGAGTTCTATCTGGTTTCCAACAGCCCAGCCGCGATCAAGGCTGTCATCGACACGATCCAGAAGAAGGCCCCGGCCTTGGCCAACCAAGCGGACTTTCGCTATTTCCTGGCGCGGGACGCGGCGGTGCCCACCGATGTCCTCGGCTTTCTCAGCGATGCGTTCATCGCCGAAGTGGTGGGGCCGCGCCAGAAGATCCTGGAGGCCCGACGCATGCTGGCCGGTGCGGATCTGCTGGCGCCGGGCTACGCGTCCTTGCTGTTCGGGTGGCTGCACGGCAAACCTCCGGCGAGCGTCGACGAGATCGTCGAGTCGGGATTCCTATCTCGCGAGGAGCTTCGCCATGCGGGGAGCAACGAAGTCATCAGTTTTGATCCCGGCCATGCCGCGCGCTCTTCATGGGGAAGCGTGGGCGACATGACTCCGCTCATCGATCGGCCCGTGCCCACCAAGGTTACCGAAACCGAAAGCCAGGCCTACGAGTGGTTCGCCGATTCGTACCAGAACAAGTGGAGCACGTATGTGGATCCGATCTGTCTTCGCGTCCGCTTGGACCCGAACGAGAAAGCGCCCATACACTTCGACCTGCGCGTCCTTCCCATCGTCGACGCCAGTCACTACCACGACATCGAGCACACCGTGGGGGAAGCCCGGGTTGACCTGGCACCCATGGCATCCGGGGCATGGGTTTCGCTGGGTGTCGGGGCGGAGGCCGAGCTGCGCGACCTCATCATGGGACTCTCACAAGAGTTGGTTCCGAAGCTGCGCGACCAACTCGACTGGCTGGGTGAGGTAGCATTTCTGGGACTAGAGGATCGTTTCAACCCAACCGAGGTCATCGATCGGGTCAATCATCTGTACGCGAGTGGATCGGAGCGAGACCTTCCCCGGTTGCTCAGCGAGGCGCCCCTGCATGCCGGGGTGGCGGTGAAGAACCGTGTTGCCGCGGGCCTCACGTTGAGCGCGCTGCGCACGCTGGTGCAAGAAGCCGTGCCCGGAGTTCTGGATTGGGGCGAGAGGGGCAAGGAGCGCGGTGTGCCCTATGTGGCGGTGTCGGCTGCGCACAACAGTCAAGTTCCCCCGTCGGTGGCGGAAATGATCAAGGGCGTCTCATTGTACTACGCGCTTTGCAAGGACTACCTCCTGCTCTCGCTGTCGGAAAGGACGCTGAAGGCGCGCATTGCCGACTGCCTCGATGGGAAACTGGCTAGACCAGCGGCTGCAGGCAAACCAGGAAGCGGGCAGAGCCCACAGCTGGTTGTCTCGCTGGCCAGCAAGAAGAGCGGGCCGCTCTGGCAACTGACTGGTGCGGGCATCGCCATGGCTTTGCAGGAAGGCCAGGCCTCCACCTGGGCCAGCGTCGATCTGATGCGCCTGGGTGCCCCAGGGCTCGACCCGGAAAAGTGGCAAAAACTGTCCGTGGCCTACTTTGGCGGCGCGCCCATGGATCCAGAGGGTGGCAACCTTTTCGCGCGCCCCGGACCCATCTTTGCGTCACAGGGCCACGACAGCCATCCTCGCCTGATCGCCCCGACGGATGCATCCTTGGCCGGCCGACTGACAGCCGCCTTTGCCAAGGCTCGTATCCAGCTCGCCTTCGATGATGAGCCCACGCCGGTTGCCACCGCCCGCAAGATTCAAAGCCTGCACGTCGTGCTGTCCACGGGCCCGGTTCAGTAGGGCAGCGCCCATTCAACGAGATAGAATCCGGTTGCCAGGTCCACCAGTGGGGGCCGAGGACGCTCGGCTGAATATTCGGTCCTGGTCTCTTCGCCATTGCCCAAGGCGAGCACAATCCTCACGGTATTGGCAGCGAGTTGCCACTGAATGCTTGGCGCATAGCTCGGGAGGTCGCCGTGGTCTACTGGCGGTGTACCCGGAATCGAGGCCTGCCCCACGACTCGACCGTCGCGTATGAGCACGAAGGTGGTTTGCGCAGGGAGATCAATCGACGCCAACCACTTGGTCAGCCCCTTGATGTCCAGGTAGTCTCTTTCGAGATCGCCAGCGTCGGCCACTCTGCGCGTAAGTTCGGCTTCGAGTTCTTTCGGCGCGAGTGCCCGTCGGCGTTCCGGACGGAGGAATCTGCCGGCGGCGGACTCGACCTCGTTCACGGAAAGGGGCCGGAAACCCCGCTTCCGCGTGTACACCAGAAGAACAGCTTTCCCCTCACGCTCAAGCAAGACGCCCTCAAGCCGTTGGGCTGCCTGCGGAGGCGGCGCCGAATAGAATGGCTTCATCCCTTCTGCTACCTTCCAGCCGGAATCTGTCCACGCAAGCGACCGACCATTCAGATCGCGCGCCACCAGTTTGGTCCCACACCTGGCGAGCAGCTTTGGAGCTTGCCCTGGGTCCATGACGCCAAGAAAACTCCTATCCTCGCCTTTGTCGTCGGCTTCATTGCATCGTACCGCAGGCATCGTGGCCAGCCAATCCTTGCTTGCGGCGGGCCGGACGACAAGGAGCTCCGCAAAGTCATGCGCGATGAAGGTGTCATTCTGTGGCAGGAAGACTAGCCACGGTGGAACAGAGGACCTGTCAGAGGCACGTCGCGGAGCATCCAGCATGCGTCCATCAGGGTCATGCCTTGAGAAGAACAGATCGTTCGAGTAGCGCCTGGTCGAGGCGACAGCTATCTCATCGAGACCGTGGGAACCGGGATGACTGATGGCCGCAACTGACCTCACCCGGACGTCGTCGGAAGCGAGGTTATCCAACCGCACCTCGGTGATGCCGTGTTGGTCGATGCGTAGAACTGCGAAGGGGCGCGCGGCGTCCCCGCGGTCCTGTTCGCGTTCCATGGCTATGTGGACGATGTCCTTGCCGGCAATGCGCGCAGTTTGTATCGAATCCGGCCTGTGTATGAAGTCACGCCCCCTGCCCTTCCAGCTCCCAACCTTCCTGGCAGCCGCATAGGCTTCGACGCTGCCATATTGAGCAATCGTGATCAGTTCGTCTTCTCCATCGCCATCGAGGTCAGCGACCAACAGCACCTTGACCCCGTCCGGGTCGGTGAAACCAGCCAATCCCGTGTGTACGACGGGAAACGGCGAATCCTTGCCGCCAAATCTGAACGAGCCCTGGTCGAGCACGCCAAACTCCTGCGTGTGCGACCCCGCCTCCCTTATTCTGACCGTCGATTCCGACACGTACAGAACCGCGGGGGCGCCATGGGTTGACCACAGCACGACGGGCGCCATACCGATGGCAGTGATTGATTGCGGGGCAGAATCAGACTTGCGAAGCTCAGGGGTTTTGCTGCCTAATCGAGTCACAGTCACGTTTGTCGCTTGTCGGGACGGGATCGCGGGTGCAGGAGCCTCTGAATGAGCGGCCGGAGGACAGGTCGAACAACCAGCCACGGAACGTGAATCAGCACCGGCCGGAACCGGCTTGCCCGCTTTGCTGATCACACAGCCAAGCAGCACGGTCATGCTGACAAAGACGCACAATGTGCAGTTCCTCATGGCGCCGATTGTACCAGAGCCTCGCGCGCATGTCCTGTGACGATGGCAACGCCTGCACCACCGGCGATTCTTGCCAGGGGGGCGTATGCACGGGATCGCCGATCACTTGCACTGCCACCCCCTGCCACAGCGCCGGGACGTGTTCTGGCGGGGTCTGCTCGCCAAGCTCCATGCTACCCGACGGAACGCTTGACTCCCGGTGCCCGACTGCGACGCCCCGGTGTTCCTCGGAAACCTGCGTCCAATGCGTCACCAACGCGCCCCGATGCCCCCAGTGGGACTCCCGCCAGCGCCTCAGACAGTTGAGCAGGAACAACGGATATCCACCCAGGGATCCATGTTCCCGTATGTGACGTCGTTGCAGTTCCAATCACAAATAAGCTGCTCACAGTCTGAGTCTGGTCCGGGCGACCACTTGTTCAAAGGGTAGTTTGGTTTCGCGCAAACGAAGTCAGCGGACGAGGCGAACTTTGGATTGGTCGCGACGCAAACCATCATTTCCGTGTACATCCGTCCCAAATCCGGATTGACAGCGGACGTGTTGTCGTACGTAGTCATGCAGTTCTGCTCGCACTCAGTTGTTGTGGTGGAGCAAGTGGGTAACCCACTAGCAAGGGCGCAATTCTTTGTACAAGCTTCGGCCAATGTCATTGCGGACTGCAGAACGCGGACGAGCGCTGCGCTCGCGGGGGGGACGTACACTGAAACGCTATTTCCCGAAACCGTCTGAACGTAGGGTGGATTGCGAGGCCAGTCGCCCGCCACCGAGACCTGGGCACCAGCAAGGGTCACGTTCCCTGGTGCTGCCGTCAGGTTGCCGGCGGGCGTCCCCTCCAGATAGATCACGCTCGCGCTGCTCACCGCGGCTCCGAGATTCACCGTGGCGTTGACGCCACTCGAGGCGTTCCGGTTGTTGAGCACCACGCTTGTGAATCCGTTCGCCTTGATAGCCCACGCGGTGAAATACTGGGCGCTCGTGCTGACGGTCGTGGAGACCATCGGACCTTGGCCGGCTTGGGTGAAAAGGAGCATGCCGTAGTATTCCGGCTGTACCGCCACCACAACACCACCGTTCTCCTTGAGCGGCTCATAGTAGAAGGGAACCGCCCCATCCATTCCATTCTCGTCGCTTTCGAAATTGACGCCGCTGCCGCCACGCTTGGCAACCTCGAACATGTAATCGATCGCCCAGAGACCCGAGATCAACGTGTCGCTTAAGCCCTGCTGACCGTGACCGGAGCAGGNNTCGTCCATGCGCCAGCCTGGGAGGTTGTTCTTTGTCGCTGCAGCCTGAATGGTATCAAAGATGTCGGTGAGTTGGGTCGTTGTTATCTGGAGGTTGGGCACTGAGCATCCCGACGAATTGGCTGCGGCGACGTAAGAGTGCTGCGCCAGAAGAGTGAACTTGCTCCCATATTTCGCCGTTATGGTGTCAGCAAATGGAGCACTGAACGATACGTCAGCCTTGCTGGTGCAGCCCGGGCCAACCAACAGAGCGCCTGGCGTGGGGAGGATGGCATCCGCGAAGCGCTCGTAATCGGCTGTTTGGGACTCCCAGCTTCCAAATTTGTCGGGCTCGTTTCCGATCTCGACTCCGACGATGCTCGACGGACACTTGCTCATGACATAGGCCACCTCGTCCGAGGAGGCGGTCACGTTGCCCCTCTGGAAATTGACGCCATAGATAGCCTTGGTTCCCGCCGCGGCCAGAAAGCCGCAGAATTGGTCGACTCCGCCGGTCGTGACCTTTGTGTTGAATGGCTGCCCATTTGGCTGCGAAGGTGCGGTCCCTGTGCCAACCCAGGTGCAAAGTTCGACATCGTTGGCACAAAGCCGCACATTCGGAGCACCCAGGAGCTTGTAGAGCGCAATCAGATTCGTATTGGAGCTGGTGAACGA
Source organism: Myxococcales bacterium (assembly GCA_003153015.1). Taxonomy (GTDB): domain Bacteria; phylum Myxococcota_A; class Polyangia; order Fen-1088; family Fen-1088; genus Fen-1137. The sequence continues at coordinate 22,998 of PMBS01000272.1, read as the reverse complement.
GCCATTCATGATATGCGTCTTTTCGTAGCTGAACCCGGTGAAGTCGGCACCGATCGTCCCCACCGTGGTGCCAGGGTCGACCGTCACTGTGGCCGCGCTCCCCGAGCCCGAGGGACCGCCAGGCACAGGCGTTCCCCATCCGGGGGTCGTGCCCGCTCCCGCAGCCCCGCCGGTCGCGCCCGCTGCGCCGCCCCCGCCGGTCGTGGTCCCGCCTGCCACGGTCGCGGTTCCGCCTGCGATGGTCGTGGTCCCACCTCCGACGGTCGTGGTCCGGCCCCCGGCACCACCCCCAGCTCCCCCTGCACCGCCCGAGACGCTTCCACCGCCTCCGCCAGCGCCCTTGCCCCCGGCACCGGCCATGCCGCCTCCACTGCCACCAGCGGCGCCGGAGCCGCTGCCGCCACCGCTGCTGCCGCCCGCGCCGCCCGACCCGCCAGCGCCACCCGTGCCGCCAGTCCCGCCTGTAGCGCCGCCGGTCACCGCTCCGCCTGCCCCGCCTGTCCCAGAACCACCGGTTGCCCGGCCGCCCGCAGCAATGCCGCCCCCGCCCGCAGCGACTCCGCCCGAAGCAAAACCACCGGTACCCACCCCACCTGCACCGATGCCGCCCCGTCCAGGCGCGCCAGCCGATAGAGACCCGCCCGCGATGATCCCGCCGCTAGCCCCTCCTCCCGAGCCGACCAATCCGCCGGCGGCCGCGCCTCCGTCTGAAACGACACCGCCTGCACCGCCTCCCTGCGCTGCGCCGCCACCCTTGCCCAAAGACCCTCCATTGCCAGGGGCGGTCAACCCGAGTCCCCGGGAACTGCAAGCCAAAACGCCGAACACCAGGGTCAGAAGACCGATGCGTGACAAAGATGAACTCGGCAACATGACGTTCTCCCGGTAAAGAAGGGGGGCACCTTCAGCGGTGCGAGACTTCCCAGTCTATGTCAGGGACTCTAACAAAGGGCGGCCTCAAGGTGGAAACGGGTCAAACAAGGGGGCGGGTCGGCGGTTTCGGGTGCCGGCGGAGGGTCTGCAAGGGCCTGGCCGCAGGAAGGCACCTGCGAAGGCAAACAAGCACTCCGACGCGTGCCTCGTCGAGCCTATTCTCCCGCCACCACCTCCCGTCTTGTTTTTTGCCGACGGTTGTTCTACAAGAACGGGTGCAAGGCCGTTGCGGAAACTTGGAGGGATTCAGATGAGATCCATGCGTTCTGTCAGCACGATCATTTTGGTTGGCATGTGGCTTAGCGGATTCTCCGCGTGCTCCTCGGTCCTGATGAACACCCCGGTGTCCAAGACCGCGGACGGGTGGACGATTACCCTTGGCGAAGTCAAGGACGCTCCCGACGAATACGTGGGCGAAGGGGGCGTCTTGGTGACCCCCGGGCAGTACCAGAAGCTCATTTGGGCACTGGTGACCGTCCGAAGCAATCTCAGTCAGGAAGAGACGTTTTCGTGGGAGACGTGCGTTCTGGCCGGGAAAGACGAGGCCCGCCAACCTTCGGTCGTTGATCGCCACGCGGAGGCGAATTCGGCCGCCGACAGATCCGAGTCCTTCGATCCAGGACAGGAGCGCACCCGACAGTTGGTCTACACGTTCGCCAAGGATCAGCGGCCGACCGCAGTGAGATGCGGCACCATCGTGCTTCCGATCCCGCGCAAGCCGTAGCTGCCGCAGTTCGATCTTCCGCACTGCTGTTCGACCCAACCTTCTCCCCGGCGGACCGGGGAGAAGGGGTCACAGATTCCCCGCCTTGCCTAATGACCCTGCCCCGTCGGGGAGAGGGTTGCGGAAACGGATCCACGCCATCGCCTTGAAAGTGGTGGCGTTCAGAACCTCAATAGTGCGGCACTACTGGCGCGAAGGTCACCGGCACCGATGGCGATGCGCTGGCTCACGTGATCACGCAAAAACGCGTGGGGAGCTGATGATGTCTGGAATCCCACAGTTGCAGGAACTACGGAAACTGGACCTGAACAGGAACTGCCCTATTTGTCGTGGTGTTGTCGCCGAGCCCGCCGTAGAGATTCTCACCCCAACATTGCACCCCACCGTTGACCACCGCGCAGGTGGTCCAAGCGTGGGCGGAAATCGCCGAGACGCCTGACGTCAGGTTCTCCACCTGGACAGGAACATCCCTCTCTGTCGTGGTGTTGTCGCCGAGCCCGCCGTAGGGATTGCGGCCCCAGCATTGCATCCCGCCGTTGACCAACGCGCAGGTGTGATACGCGCCAGCGGTTATGGCCGAAACGCCTGATGTCAAGCCCGACACCTGAACAGGAATACGCCTTTCGGTCGTGGTGTTGTCGCCGAGCCCGCCGTAGCTATTGTCGCCCCAGCACTGCATTCCGCCGTTCACCAACGCGCAGGTGTAAAAGTCGCCGGCGGCGATGGCCGAGACGCCTGAGGTCAGGCCTGACACCGCAACTGGAACGTGCCTCTCTGTCGTGGTGTTATCTCCGAGCTCGCCGTAGGCATTGTAGCCCCAGCACTGCACCCCGCCGTTGACCAACGCGCAGGTGTGCGAGTAGCCGGCGGCCACTGCCGTAACTCCCGATATCAGACCCGACACCGCAACTGGAACGTACCTATCTATTGTGGAGTTGTCGCCAAGCACGCCCCAGGTATTGTAGCCCCAGCACTGCACCCCGCCGCTGACCAACGCGCAGTTCTGATACGCGCCGGCGGTGATGGCCGCAACGCTCGATGTCAGGCCCGCCACCTGAACTGGAACATGCCTATCTGTCGTGGAGTTGTCCCCGAGCTGGCCGTGGTCATTGAAGCCCCAGCATTGCACCCCGGCGTTCACCAACGCGCAGGTGTGGTCCTGGCCCCCGACGGCTGCGGCGACGCCAGATGTTAGACCCAACACCTGGACAGGAACATGCTTGTCCGTCGTGGAGTTGTCCCCGAGCTGGCCGTAGTAGTCGTGGCCCCAGCATTGCAGCCCGCCGTTTACCACCGCGCAGGCGTGATAGTAGCCGGTGCCAATGCTGGTGATGCTCCTGGCGGTATCGGTAGTTCCACCCGAGTCCACCCCGCCATCCTCTCCAACTGTGGCAATGTCCAGCGCGGTCTTGGACAAGGTCGTCGATGAGTTGCTGACCGTGACCCAATAAACGAAGCCGTGCTGGCTACCGAACGCATCTGCGCGGGATGATAGCTGAGATCCGGGACAGCCGGCAGCTGCACTGGCTACCCTGATTCGCAGCTGGCCAGCGCCGTGCCGGCCTCAGTTGTGCTTGCCGCTCTCTAGCTCTTGAATTCGCTTCTCTACGTCGGCCTGGTTGGGCGCATTGGGGGCGGCGCGCAGGTAGTTCTTGTAGAAACCAGGGAGCGCGTCACGGTGGCATTATCCGACGGTCGAGCCTAACCTTCAACTTCGATGAGGGATTCGAGGTATCATGGGTGCCTATGTCTAGACTAGTCGACAGCCGGTGCATAGTGGTCCTGGCGGTGGCCGCGACCGCCTCCTGTGGCAATGGAGCCGTTGTGGGGGGGCCGCAAGGGACGCTGGCCGTTGGCGCGTACTTCCCTCTCGGTTATGGGGACGACTGCGCCACTCAGAATGGCAAGCTGCCCCCTCTCTGCGTGCCCCACCACGTGACCGAGATGCTCGAGCTGAGCTCGTCCGATCCGTCGGTGGCCGAGGTCGTCGCCGGCCAGAACGTTCCGACCGGAGCCGCCACTGCGCTCTATCCGAACTACGTGCTGGGGAAAGGTCCCGGCCAGGCAACCCTGAGGTTCAAGGCGCGCTTCAACGACGGATCGGTACGGCAGGCCAGCACGACTGTTCGCGTGGATTCGCCCGACAGCATCAAGCTGCTGGCGGTCTGCGACGACGGGTCTTCGGTGACCAATCTGCTGGCCAGCTTGGGGGCCCAGGAACACTTCAGTCTGCAGATCTACGCGGGGACCGAGGAGCTGGTGGGCTGGTTGCCAAACGCGGTGACCGCCGACGGCGTGACCCAGGTGTATGACGACTGGGGCAACAATCCCTACGTTTGGCAGGCGCCCGCGACGCCCGTGGTGCTGCAACTCCAGTCGGCCATCGTCTCGAAAGTCACCGGAACGCTGGCCTCGTTCGGCCCCGAACAGGTAACAGACATCACCCTTAGACCATCCACCGACACCTATCGGAACGCCTTCACCCAGCCGGGCGACTTCAACGTGGGACACACCATCTTGGTCAACGGGCAGTCGATTTGCCACCCCCTCCCGGTGGAGCTCCACAGCTCCACGCCCGCCGTCTGTTCCGGACCTGCGGATGAGCTGGTCTGGACGGGAGACGAGTATGGCGCCCAAACGGCTGCGCACGCCGAGGGGCTATGTGCCCTCGGGGTCTCGATGCCGGGGCTACCCGTTCTCACCACGCAGAGCTTCCCCATCTTCTTCGTGACCGCGCCGCCGGCTGGACTGGAGATCCTCGCCACCACCGATCCGTGCGCCGCCGAGGGCGAGACCGCCTGCCAGTACGGTTACGGCCAGGTCGACCTCTGCACGTCCGGACACTGGGTCGTTCAGCCCTACTGTCCACCGGACCAGGTGTGCGATTTCGTCCCCGACACGACATCGGGCTGCATCGCCGGGACTGTATGCGCGAAGTGCCGCGGGCTGCGCTAGGGGCCACCTGATACCAGCGAGAGCCCATCCGAGGGTACTGTGGACCGCGTCCGGATTCCAGACGCAACTGCGCTCGGTCGGGGGGCGCTTCAAGCCGGGAGACTGAAACCAGTTTCTCCATTGCACTATCAATCAACTGGCACGTGGCAGTCGACTTGATCTCCACGCATGCGTACAGGGATTCAATGGCGAAATGAATGCGTCGAGAAACGCGCGCCGGCATGACGAGTGGTCCGCCACCCGACAGATCCCGGCAACCAGCGCCGTGTCACCGATCCCTCCCCGATCTCAACTCCGGTGCGGCGCTATCGGACGGCCCTGAAACCATCGTGTCGCTCATTTCCCCGATCCGCGCTCTTTGCCCCGGCTCGGATCCCACTGAAACACCGTCCCGGTGTCGATGTCGAACAGATCCAGCGCGCGACCCACCGTGTGGTCGATCATTTCGGCGAGCGTCTTCGGCTTTGCGTAGAACGCAGGCACGGGCGGAAACACAATTGCTCCTGCCTCGGTGACCGCCGCCATGGATCGCAGGTGCCCCAGGTGAAGGGGAGCCTCGCGTACCATCAGCACCAGCCTGCGCCGCTGCTTGAGCACCACGTCCGCCGCCCGGGCGATCAGCGAATCCGTGTACCCCGTCGCGATGGCAGCCATGGTCTTCACTGAACAAGGCGCGATGATCATGCCGAGCGTCTTGAACGACCCACTGGCGATGTTTGCGCCCATGTCGCTGTTGGAGTGCACCACATCCGCGAGCCTCTCGACGTCGCCCAGCTTGAGGCTGGACTCGTAGCCGAGGGTCAGCGTAGCGGAGTTGGTCATGACCAGGTGACTCTCGACCTTTGCCTTGTGCAGAAGTTCGAGCACGCGGATGCCGTAGACGATGCCAGAAGCTCCGCTGATGCCAACCACCAGACGGCGAACCGGATGGGTCATGGCTGGACGACCTCCAGGGTGAAGTGGGAGTATTCGGCAAACAGGTTGGGCCAGGCGCGGACCGCGCCATCGAGCACGCGGCGTGCGACGCTGCCGTGCTTTCTCGGGTTCTTCAGCGCCGGGACCTTCTCCACCAGGCGCAGCGAAGGAGCCTCCTGTGCAACCAGGCGCTCGAAGTCGCCCGCGTAGTTGAAGAACCGAATATGGAGCCCCTCGCCGTCGTTCTGGTGGAGAAAATCCTTGCTCAGTCCCCCGCCCAGCATCGCCAGGCGGAAGCGCAGGTTCACCGCGTTGGGCAAGGTCACGAAGATCCGGCCGCCCGGCTTGAGCGCGCGGCTAGCTTCGCGTAGCGCATGCCCGGGATTGAAGATGTGCTCCAGGCAACACAGCGCGGTTGCGTAGTCGAACTCGCCGTCGCCCACCGGGAACCGTTCTTGCGAGATGTCGCAGGTGAGGGTTTTCACCCCGCGCTTCGCAGCCATCTTGCGCGCGTAGTCCGAGACGTCGAGCCCGAGCACCTCGCACCCCTTGTCGCGCGTGAGCATCTCGCCCAGCACGCAATCGCCGCACGCGATGTCGAGCACTCGGCTGCCCGCTGTGATCCGCTCAACCGCGAAGTCCCAGCGGCTGCGCCAGCGGGCCTCAAGGCTCTGGTAGTGCGCCAGCGAGAGCTTGGTGGTCCACACCCGGTCGTAGTACTCGCCAATCATGCGAGCGGCCTTCCCACTAGGCGCTGCCAGAGTTCCCGTGCCCGCGCCTTTTCGCTCTCGGAGTGCTCCGCCACCCGGAAGGTCCCGGCGCGCGCGCCCCAGGGCTTGCACGCGTCCACCAGCAGACGTGAATTGAGCCCGCCAGCGTCGCTTCCGAGCGCAGGGTCGAGCGGCCCGCCCCACGCCCCCTTGATGAGATCAGTGTCGCGCTCCGGATCCGACCGCGTCCCTACTGCCCAGAGTACGTCATCGATGTTGGTGGGGTCGATGTCGGAATCCACGGCAACCAAGTAGCGCCCCATGTACGCACCCGCGGGCAGCGACGCGGCCGCCAGCAATGCCTGGCGCGCATGTCCGGGATGGCGCTGCTCGAGCGCAACCACGATGAACCCACGGGTTCCTGCGGCGGGATGGCACCAGACCCCGTGCATCGGCCCGATTCCCGCTTTCTCGAGTTGATCCCACAACTGCGCGGACCGAAACACCGACCAGAACGTGGTCAGCTCGCAAGGCGGCCGTCCTGTCCCCATTCCCAGCAGGATCGGATCCTCGCGATGGTAGATCGCGCGCACGCGGACCAGGGGCTCCTGCCGCACCTCACGGCTCAAGTACCCGCTCCATTCGCCGAACGGCCCTTCTGGACCGGTGCGATCGAGCAGGACCTCGCCTTCGAGAACAACCTCGGCGTGCGCGGGCACCGGCAGGCCGTGCAAGGGCGTGTCCACCGTCTGCAGCGGCGTGTCCCCCAGCCCGCCCCACACGTCGTATTCGCAAGTCCCATAGGGCACATTGAGCCCGCCCACGATGAGCAGCGATGGATCGTGTCCGAGCGAGATCGCGATGGGCATGGGCGTGCCGGCCCTTTCTGCGGCGGCGAAGTGGCGGCGCGAGTCCTTTCCCGACGAGACCCGGTAGAACACGTGCCGAGAATCGTGAACCATCACGCGCGCGACTGCGACATTGACTGAACCGCTGTCCGGATCGCGCGTCACCAGCAACGGTGCCGTGCCGATGTAGCGCCCCCCATCGCCACTGCGCCACTGCGGCGCGGGGAAGCGAAGCAGATCCACCTCGCCGTCGTTCATGGTGTGTTCGAACACCGGCCCGGTCTGCACTCGGACCGGCGGCACGAGCTTCACCTCGCTGTAGCGCCGCTTCCACGCGGCAACCAGGTCGAGGGTGGAGTTGCCGCCCGCCAGGTTGGCCGCCCGGGCCACGCGCCTCGCTGTCCCCAGGGTGTTGGTGAGCACGCGCCAACCCCTGGAGTAGCCGGGGATCTCGTCGAACAGCAGGGCCGGCCCGTCGGGCTGCCGCCCGGCCAGATCAGTGAGCGCACCGATCTCGATGCGCCAGTCCACGCCGCGGCAGGTGACAAGCTCGCCAGCCTCGGAGGCTTGCGCGAGCCAGCGCCGGAGGTCCTGAGTCATGTCTTGGCGACGGCGGCCCAGAGCTTGTCGACCCTGGCTTCGAGCTCCGGCTTGCGGACCACGCGATCCATGACCTTGAGCCCGAGCGGGACGGTGCAATCCACGCCCATGAATGAGCGGACGTTGAGCGGCAGTTCCGGGTGCCCGTCGTGAACTCCGAGCAGCGACGGCGTGCCCACCTTCCCTTGCGCCAGCGGCTCGATGACCATGCCGACCACATTGGGGACGATGACCAGGTCGCGGTCCGGAATAAAGCGGTGGGCGAGGGCCCAGTCCCGCTCGATCGGGTTGCGGATGTCGATGTCGTGATCGTAGACAAAGACGTGCTTGGCGAAACCGGTGAGCGCGGTATACGCGCGCAGCATCGCCATGCGCGGCTCGCCCACCCGCCCCTTCTTGATCGACATGTGCACGGTGAAGCCGCAGCCGGCCTCCGGGGCGACGAACACGTCCACGATGTTGGGCATGATCATCTGCACGTCGCGGAACACGCGCACCGACCGGAAGAACGAGGCCATGTTGTTGCACTCGTTGAGCGGCAGGCCGATATGCACGTGCTGGAAGGTGGGGTTTTTGCGCATGGTGATCGCGGTGACCTCGAAGATGGGGCGCTTGCGTGGCTCGTCGTAGAAACCGTTGAAGGAAGCGAATCGCCCCTGCTCGCCGAAGTCGAAGGGCTTCATCACCCCCTCAACCACGATCTCGGAGCTGGCCGGAACCGCTACGTCCACCGTCTCGCACTTCACCAGCTCAACTGGGCGGCCCAGCAGGCCGCCAATGAACGCGTAGTCGTTGCCCTTGAAAGGCATGGCGGGGTTGGCACCGGTGAGAAGAAACTCCGGGGTCACGCCGAATGCGAACGCCACCGGGAACGGCCGCGCGTCGGGACGCTTGACCGGCTTCTTGTCCACCATCTTGGCGCCCCAGTACTCCTCCATCGAGCGGGCGTCGCCGGTCATGCGAAAGATCCAGGTCGCGGCCTTGCGCGGGCCCTGCACCTCGGCGCGGTGATAGGAGAGGTTGTGGGCGCCGGGCGCCGGCTGCGAAACCGCCAGGCTGGTGATGAAGCGCCCTTCGGTCGACTGGCTCCCCCGGCCGTCCTCGGGGTTGAGCCGCAGGATCGGCAGTCGGGTCAGGTCTGCGTCTTGACCTTTGAGGATAGTCTCGCGGCACGGCGCCTTGGCCGGGTCGACCATCACGGGCGCAATGCCGCCCGAGCCGAGGATCTTCCCCATCTTCTCGGCAACCTCGGGGACCGCTTTCTCGTAGGACACGCCGAAGCACTCGGCAATACGCCGGTGCGAAGTCCCCACGGTGTTGGCAAGCACAGGGTACTCGGAGCCCACCGCCTTCTCGAAGAGGATGGCTTTGCTATTGCCGGTCATGTCGGCACGAGCAATGAACGCGCCCATTTCGTCGAGCGGGTTGACCGGCTGGCTCACCCGAATGAGATCGCCGCGACGGTCGAGCATCTCGACATACTCGCGAATGTCACGTGTCACCATGGCTTCCTTCATGATCTGCTCCTCTTGTGCTTGGAATGCCTCACCATACCTCGCAAGGGCGGGAATGTGGTAGTGGCACCTGACTGCGTGGAAACGTGGGCGCGCGCCCGGCTGCCGGTGCTTTGCCCACGACAGATCTTGTGCGCCAGTTGCCGCGCGAGGTTCTGCAAGATGAGCAACTCTTTCGGCTTCAGCGCGTCCCAGTGGATCCCCGCGGTCACCACCACGTTCTTGCGCAGATGTGCGGCGATCACCTCGGAGACCTCCTTCACTAGGCGGTCTTCCTTGTGGCCGGTGAAGGTGAAGTTGGAGGAGGTGGCGCTCCAGCGACGCGAGTCCTGCAGGCTCGGGCGCGGCTCGGCAATACCCACCGCCCCGATGTGCGGACGCGTACCTCCCCAGATCGACACAAGTAGATCCTCGCCGACTTCCTGAACCAGGGCCTCGATCAGGAACCTGCCATTCTTGGCGGAATACGAGGCCGTCTTCATGCGCGGCGGAGACGCTACGTGTTCGCCAGGCACGAGTCAATCGGGACGAGGGACAGGATTGGTGCGATTGATGTACGATGGGCTGCCAAACGAAATGAGGGCACGCAAAGGACGAAGTCACCCATGAATCTCGCGCTTCCAGTTCTCTCACTCTTGCTCTGGCAAGCCGGCCCAACCCATGGGATCGAGTCGACCTGGCCAGCCGACTTCTATGCCTCGCTTTCGGGCGGGGGTTTTCACCAGCCCGAGGCTTATGACGGCTGGCAAGCAGGCGGAGGCGTCGGCGCGAATTGGTACTTGCGGCGACCCCTGGTGGATGACGGCTCACCGCTGTCGATGCAAGCCTTCCTCCAGCGCCTCGACCGACTCTCGTTCAAGTTGGACGCGGCTGGCTTCGGTGCCAAGGACAGCTTTTCGCTCTATGAGCACAGTGGGCATTCTGCGAGCGCCTCGCTTTCCGGGCTCTTCTATCTGCGCGACCTGATCCTAGGTGGCGGGATTCACTACTCCTGGGCTTACGACCTTCAGCACCCATCGCCCTTGAGCGACTTGACATCCGACCAGTCACACACGACCCAGCTTGCCTACCCAGAGCTGACCCTAGGTGTGCGGTCGGGGACGTTCGAATGCGAAGGAAGCTACCGATTCAAGACCTACTTCGATGACGGACGCGTTCGCACGCCCAGGTGGGGACAGGCGGTTGTGGGCTTGCGAAACTTCTTAGAGCCCCAAGCCTACTGGAGCGCTTTCATCTATACCCTCGTCGACGGTGCCGGACTGTCGTTCGATTTCGAGTTCTCTGCCTCACCCTGGCTCGGAATCTGGTTGAGCGGCTATCTTGAACGCGGAGTAGTCTATGTAAACAGTCAGAACGACTACGACCGAATGAGCTTCTCGGTTGGTGTGGGCTGGTGGAAGTCGAACCGGTTCGAATTGCAGTTTTCCCTCGCTGTGTTCACCGCCCAGCGGGAGAGCGTGGGTGCCTCCAACCCCACCTTGATTACCGGCCTCGGTACCTTCGGCGTCCTCCTGCGTGCGCCCCAACGCTATCGCGGCCAAGTTACCTCGCCCTTGGCCGATCCCTTGCCAGCCGACGCTGCCCAATGAAGGCTCGCGATGCCGAGGGGGCGCAGTTGGGGTGTGACGGCAATCACACCCGGCGTGGGAACGCTATTGTCCCGCGCATTGGAACCGAGATACATTGGTGCAATGAAGCGCGCACTGATCCTAGTTGCCATTCTCGCGTGTGCCCTGGGGGCCTGCAGCGACAAACATGCTAGTCACTCGACCGCCGTGAACGGCACGATGACGCCGGTCGGTGGGGGCATCCCGCCGTCGAGCGCGAAGGTCGTCGTGGTGTGGACCACCGACGCGGGCCAGGGCGACTCCTTCTACAAGTACGGCGAGGGGACGGCCACCGCGACGTCGTTTAGCCTCAGCATCGACGAGCCGCTCCCCACCGAGGCGACGTTGGGCGGAATCCTTAGCGTCGGGTTGGCGGTGTTGATCCCCAGCTCGGTGTCGGTCCCCAACGGCGTGGTCACCGATCCGAACTTCGGGGCCGATATCCTTGGCCTAGCGGGCCAGTACACGATCATTTACCGCGTGAATTCCGCCCCCACCGGGTTGTGGGTGGACCAGTTTCCGGTCGGCGTGTCGTGTGGCCAATGCGTCCCGGCGACCACAGGTTTCGACACCTTCACGCCGGTACCGTGCAACCTGATGGAAATGCAGGTCGGCCCCCAGGACGCGATCGCAGTCTGCAACTGGACCTGAAGACCGCCTGGGAAACCGCACCCGACCTCGGCGCCAGTCATCGACCTTCTCCGTTTCCGGCAGCAGGAAAGCGGCTTCTGCGCGCTGGGCGGCGGTGCTAACATCGCGCGAGTTGCCGCCCTGGTTCCCCGGCGAACGCACCCTGCCGGGCAGGAAAGGAATTCCACCGATGGCCGAGCCTGCCTACCAACACATCCAGTTCGACGTTGCCGAAAACGGCGTTGCCACCTTGACCTTCAACCTCCCGGCGATGGCGAACGCCATGGATCTGCTAGGGGTACAAGAGACGCTCGATGCCTTGCGCCGCTGCGAGCAACGCGACGACGTGGGCGCGGTAGTTCTGACCGGCGCGGGAGAACACGCGTTTAGTGCGGGCTTCAACCTCAAGGAGATCCCGTTCGCGCAGGCCGACGCATCGGCGATTCGGGCGCACTTCGAGACACTCGCCATGTGGTGGCACCAGGTGCTTCACAAGGTCATCCACCTTCCCAAGCCCGTCCTCGCGGCGGTCAACGGCGTCGCCGCGGGCGTCGGCCTGGGCATGACCATCGCCGCCGACATGGCCGTCGCGGTGGACAGCGCCAGTTTCCTTTGCGCCTGGCACACGATTGGCCTCGCCAACGACGCGGCCACTAGCTACACGCTGGTCAAGATCGTCGGCTTTCGGCGGGCGATGGAGCTGATGCTCACCAATCGCACCCTCGACGCAGAGGAAGCGCTCGATTGGCAGATCGTCAACCGAATCTACCCGCGGGGGGATTTTGCGCGGAACGTGGCCCAGATCGCCGCAGACCTGGCCGCAGGTCCCACGCACCTGCAAGCGATGGCCAAGGCGCGCTTCCACGCGGGCTGGCGGCAATCGATCGAGGAGTGCACGGAGTTCGAGATCGGGAACGTGATGAATTCCCTCGCCGATCCGTATTTCCGCCGGGCGCTCGACCAATTCCTGCGCAAGGAGACCCGCTCCGACAAGGTGCAGGTGCATCTGCCGCCCAGCCGGCGGCACCCGACCTGAGACGCGCAAGACCGACAGACGAAAGGGTGACCATGGATTCGCGCGAACGTTACCGTCAAGTCCTCACCAAGTACCGGTCGAATCCGACTGAGCCGGGCGGCGATGTCTGCTGGTCGCCCGAGCTCGAGTGCGCTCCGCGCAGTCGCCTTCGCGAGATCCAGAGCGACAAGCTGGTAGCGGCGGTGGCCTTCCTTTGGGACTACTCGCCGCTCTATCGGCGGATCCTTGCACAGGTGAAACTCGCGCCTTCGGACATCAAGAGCATCGACGATCTCTACAAGCTTCCCATCCTCCGTCGCGAACACTTCGTCGACAGTCACCTCGCGCATCCGCCTTGGGGCGACTACTCGCCCATCAGTCAGTCGATGTGGTCGCAGGACGGCTGGCTCCTGTTCACCACCGGGGGGACCACCGCGGCGCCGCGCCCCTTCCGCATGACGCGATTCGATCGCGACATGGCTGCATGGCTCTTCGCACGTGGTTTCTGGGCCATGGGCGTCCGCCCTGGCGACGTGGGCAGTTTCATCACCAACTACGGGCCCCATATCTTCTTCTGGGAGGCGCAACAGGGCCTGCACCACATCGGCTGCCCGGTCATCGCGCTCGGCGGCGCGGACCTGAAGAGGCGCATCGACTTCCAGAGGAACTTCCCCGCGACGGTGCTCGGGGCGACCGCATCGTTTGCGCTGTTCATGGGCGAGCGAATGAAGGCACAAGGGTTTGATCCGCGCGAGAGCGGCGTTCGGATTCTCTTCAACGGCGCCGAACCGGGCGGCTGCGTACCCGCAACCAAGCGGCGCGTGGAAGAGCTGTGGGGCGCGACCTTGCACGAATGGTTCGGGGCGACCGAGGTGGGGCCTTCGGGTCATTCCTGCGTTTTCGAGGCAGGGCAGAAGCAACGTCCGATGAACCTGCACTTCATCGAGGACGCGTACATCGTCGAGGTCGTGGACCCGACGACGCTCGAGCCGGTTGGCGAAGGACATGACGGCGTATTGGTGATGAGCGGGCTCTACTCCGAGGGGACGCCCTTTCCCCGCTACCTGCTCGGCGACTACACGCGCCTCACGACTTCGCGCTGCGAATGCGGTCGTACCACGATGCGCGCCATCGGCGGCATGTACGGGCGCATGGACGACATGCTCTCGATTCGAGGCAGTCACCTCTATCCCAGCGCGATCGAAGACGTCGTGCGCGGAGTTCGCGACATCAGCGAGGCATACGAGGTCGTGATCGAGAAGCGGGATGGGCAGGACCACGTCACCGTTCGCTGCGAGCCACGCCCCGGAATCCCCGAAGCGCGCTGGGCGGAGGTTGTGCAAACCGTGGTGCGCGAGGTGTCGAGCGCCCTGGAAGTGAAGGTAGCGGTGGAGCTCAAGCCGTACGGCACGGTTTCGCGGGAGTTCAAGGCCAAGCGAATCTACGATCTTCGCAAAGCCAAGGGCTGAAGGACGACAGGCGCGGTCGGAAAGGGCAGCACCTTCGCGAGAAAGGCCTTGGGCCGGTGGACATGGCGACGTAACCAAGGCCACGACCTATCAGAACTACACGGCCTCGCGATGGGAGAGCGCGGCGAGCGACCCGCAGTGGATCATGGTGGATTTGGGCTCTGCCATGGTAATCAACCGGGTTCTTCTCAAATGGTACTCAAACTATGGCAAGGCGTTCAAGATCCAAATATCAACCGATTCCACAACCTGGACTGACGTCTTCAGCACGACTGTCGGCGCATCGTATTCTGTCACCGACGAGACCTTTGCCAAAGCCACGGCGCGGTACGTGCGAATGAACGGCACGCAACGGGGCAATGCAAACGGATACTCATTGTTTGCGTTCATGGTTCTCAATGACCCCTAGCCCGCACTATTCACCACGATCGGATTCCCGACGGTCACACCGTAACAGACTGGTTCGGGCGCACTGAAGTGTGGCGGGCTAGGTCGTTTGTAATGGGAACCCTGGGAGGGTTCCCAAACCCTCCCGCGACGCTGCGCTGCCGGCAAGGGCGCGCGCGAAGCGCGCGGGGTGGGCAGGGTGGGTGGTAGGTCCCGAAGTCCCCGTAGGGGGCAAAGCCGGCAGGCTCCGCACGCGTTTGCCTAGCCCGCACAGACATCGACTTGGTGCAACTCATGAATAATGGGGGCTAGCCGGCCCGGCAGCGAGCTTGAACATTGCGGAGTGACCTCGCGGGTTACCTGCAAACTCGTCCGCGATGCCGTAGGGCCGTCACCCTGAGGCGCCGCGCCCCTCGGGATCTTCGACCATCCGCGCGCGTAGCGACGAGAGCGGCGCGGTGGCGGCAACCACCCGGTCGACCTGCAGGACCACTCGCCCCGCAACCACCGCCTGGCCGCTGAACACGGCCCCATCCCCGGTGCGGACCACAAGCTGGACCTGGTGCTCGAGCAAGTCGCCGGGCGCGGCATCGCCGAAAAAGCGCAGGCCGGCTAGCTTGGCCACCACCGGCACCTTGGTCTGGTCGCGCGGCTCACCGACCGACCCCGAGGCGGCCCGCAGCAGGCCGCACGCCTGGCAGAAGGACTCGACAATGAGAGTGCCGGGGTAACCCCAGATCAACTCAGCCCCGGCATAGCAAGGCTCGTCGAAGGTGATGGCCTTGCGGGCGATCAGCGCGGGTCCGCCGCCAGGCAGGTCGAAGACCAGCGCGCTGTCGATGAGTAGCGCCGGAGGTCGATGCGGCAGAACACGTTGAATGAACGACGCGTCCAGAGCGCGCGCAGAAGGCCCGGCCGGCTCCCACGTAGAAACAGTGGCTGCCAGATTCGAGCCAGGCGGCACCAGGAGCATGGTGATCTCCGCGGCCTTTACCCGGCCACTTGCAGTCGCCTCGACCAGCGTCCCGCCTGCGCTGGCTTCTTTGAAAGTGAAGTGCGCCCTTAGCTCGTCGCCCGGGAGCAGCGCCGAGTGAAAGCGGCACGCCACGATTTCCGCGAGACGAGCGTTGCCGCCGAGGGCGTTGTTCACGGCCTGAAAGAGCGCCTCAATAAGGAAGGTACCGGGGAAGATAGGCGCGCCCGGGTAGTGTCCCGCAAACAGGCTCTCGTCGTCGAGGGCAAGCCGCGCCTCGAAGGCGCCCGCGACAACCGGACCTGCCTGCCAACCGGCGACGAAAGGCGCTGGCCTCATGCCGACACGATCATGGCGCTGTGATAGCCCGCGCGGGTCACGTGGTGGAGGAGCACGCGATCGATCGCTCGGGGCGTGCCCCCGACGATGCGCACCTCTCTCGGCACGGCCCGGCTGGCCACGGCACGCACGGCGAGCTCGAAGCCGAGCGCGCTCGCGGTCGCGAAGTCGCCGGTGAGGTGGCGATAGACGCCAACCGCCAGGCCTTCTGCCCGGGCGCGCAGGCGGTGGGCAACTTGGGCGTAAATCTCGTCGAGGGCAGGGTCACCGTTGGCGCCCACCAGCAAGAGCCCGACACTGCCGAGCCTCGTGCTCACGTCGCGCAAGGCCTGCTCGACCAAAGCAAGCTCGTCGCTCGCCGTGAGCGCGGGCGCCCGCTGCAAGGGCCCGCGCGCTCGCACACCCACAAGTCGCGCGAGCGGCGTTGCCACTGCTCCCGGCGCGGTGAGAACAAAGGCCGCCGCGCCCTCGCCCGGCAGCGTCCCCTGCCCTGCCGACCGCTTCTGCGCCGAAAGCGGCGCTAACGGCGCTAGCGGCGCCGGGTCCGTGCCGTACCAGCCGAGCAGATGGCCGTGGATCTCCTGAAACTCGACCAGCGCCTCGACGCCACACACCACCGCGTGCCGGGCACGGTTGGCGCGCAGAAGCCGCGCCCCCTGCCACAGCGCTGACTCGAACGAAAGCGCGTCGTGCGCGAAGGTCTGGTTCTCACCCTGAAAGCCGAAGGTCAAGGCGAGCTGCGAGGCGAGCGCGTTCTTCACCGAGTTGACGAAAAAGGCGGGCTTGGCGCCCTTCTCGCCAAGTCTGATCAGATTCTCGAGAAAGGTGATTTCGTCGCCCTCCTCGGCCCAGGCCGTGCCGACCGACACCGCGGTCGAACCGCCGCGCGCCGGCGGCGCGGCGCAACCTTCGATGGCACGCTGGACAGCGGCGATTGCCATCGCTTGACCGCGTCCCATGCGCTTGATCTGCCCAGGAGGGGAAAGGCTCTGCTCAGTGGCGGCATCGAGTCGATAGGCGGACCATTGCTCCTGCGCCACGGCGGCAGGGGCCGGACGCGTGACCGGCGTTGGGCCGGGCCAAACCGCGCCGGCGGCCACGATGTCGGCGGCGCAAGCAGCGGGTATCATCTGCAACCTCGCGAGCAGCACAGTGAAGGCGCCGAAGACCGGCCACAGCCACGGCCACGACCACGACCACGGCCACGACCTCCTGCGGTTACCGCGCGATTGCCGGTCATGTCATCTCTCCCCAGGTCCCGGGCCGGCGAAACAGCACCGCGCTGTTGTTGCCGCCGAAGCCCAGCGACGTGCTCATGGCCACGTCAAGCTTGGCCGGGCGGTACTCCATGACGGGCGCGAGGGGAATCTTGGGGTCCACGGTGCGCAAGCCGAGGTTCGCTGGGACGGCCTGCCGCTCGAGCGCCAGCACCGTGACGATGGCCTCGATGGCGCCGGCGGCAGCGAGGGCGTGACCGAAAAAGCGCTTGGTAGATGATACCGCGGGCGGCGCCTCGCCGAAGAGCGCGCGAATCGCCTTGGCTTCCGCCGGATCGTTGTCTGCCGTGCCCGTGCCGTGCGCGTTGATGTAGTCGACCGCGGCGGGCGCAAGCCCCGCGTCTGCGAGCGCGAGCCGCATGGCCTCGTGCAGCCCCCGTCCCTCGGGCTGGGGCGCCGAAACGTGGTAGGCATCGCAGGTGTTCCCGCGTCCGGCGAGCCAGGCGCGCACGCGTGCCCCGCGGGCGTGCGCGTGCTCCTCAGATTCCAGCACGAGCGCGCCTGCCCCTTCGCCCACCGACATGCCCTTGCGCTCGGCATCGAAAGGACGACAACCGTCCGGCGAGACGAGCATGAGCGAGTTGAAGCCGTTGAGCACGACGCGGTTGAGCGAGTCGACCCCGCCGGCGAGCACCACATCCGCTTCACCCGCCTCAATGAGGTCGCAGCCCAGGCCGAGCGCGGCGCCACCCGAGGCGCAGGCATTGGCGACGGTGGCCCGAAAGCCGCCGAGCCCGAAGAGCTCGGCGATCCGGTCGGCGGAATTGCAGCAGGCGCGGTCGGCGAGGTGGTGCGGCTCCGCGCGCTTGTCGAAGTAGAGACGCGAGAGAAATTCCTCAGTGAACATCATGCCGCCGCTGAGAGCGCCCAAGACCACGGCGCCGCGATCGGGAGCGAAGCACGAGGCGGAAAGCCCGGCGTCGCCCCAGGCGGCTCGCGCCGCCCACACGGCGAGGTGGTCGCTGCGCGAGCCGCCGGCAAGGCCGCTGCGGCCGGCGGGGTCGCCGGTCACCTCGCCGACCGGCAGCTTGCCGCAGCGCTGGGATTCAAAGAGGGAGAGCGCGCGCAAACCGCTGCGGCCTTGGGCGATTGCCTCCCAGGTCTCGTCGAGCGTCCAGCCGGCCGCGGACACTATGCCCATGCCGGTGACGACGACCCGCGGCCGTGCGCTCATTTGCTCGCAGCCTGGCGCTCGCGCACGAAGTCGGCAAGCGAGTGCACGCTGGCGAAAATCTCGCGGTAGCGACCGCTGTCCGCGGCGGTGATCTCGACGTTGAAGTGCAGGGAGAGCATGGCCGCGATCTCCAAGACGTCGACCGAGTCGAGGCCGAGGCCGCCGACGAATAGCGGCGTGTTGTCGTCGATCGCCTCGACAGCAATCTTGAGCCCGAGAGCCTCGACGAGTCTTTCCTTTATCTGCTGCTCGAGGGTTGCCATGCCAACAGGCTAGCATGGGTCACCGGCGGCAGTCATGGGGGAACAGGAACGTTCTTGCGGGCTACCAGGCTGCTGCGCATTGCTGCCACGAGAGACAGAGCCATCGGTGGCGGAGACTTACCGGCCGGATCGATCGGGGGTAAGATTCGAGGCATGCGAAACCTTTATGCGCATGCCTGTCTCCTGGGAGGTCTTGTACTGAGGAAATGACTACACTGCCCATCCCTGCGCCAATCTACCCACCAGAATATCGCTCTTCTGCGCAGACCGCATTCGACACGGCCCTGTCGAGTGTGCCGGCCTACCGCACCTGGCGCCGCTACGATCGTGGCCCGTCTGCCGACATCTTCGAGCGCTACCAGGCGATGCCCGTGCTGACCAAGGCTGATTTGCGCGAACACGAGCCGGCAGGCTTCGTCCCCGAGGGGCGTGATCTCGCCGCGGCTCTCGCCCGGGACGAAGTTGAACTGGTGACGACCAGCGGGTCAACCTCCGACGCTGTCACCAATGTCTGGTGTCAAGGGTGGTGGGACGCGTCGGAGGCCTCCTCGTGGAAGCTGCATGCGGCCACCGCAGCGGCGCGATTGGGCGAGCACCGTGAGGCGATTCTTGCGAGCCCTCGGTGCGTGGGGTTCGCAAGCGATGCCGGATATCTGAGCATGGAACAGCGCACGCTCTGGCACTATCTCTTTCTCACCGAAAAGGCCGATCCGGCCGAATGGAGCGCGACATTTTGCGATCGGATGATCGAGGAGCTGGCCCGGTTCGAGCCCGCGGTTCTCGAAGCCAACCCTTCCTTTCTCAGCGTGCTCTGCCGCCACGCGATCAAGCAGGACCTTCAGGTATTTCAGCCCGCGGTAGTGACCTTGACCTATGAGAATCCGTCGCTCATTCATTTGCGGCATATTCGGAGTGTCTTTCAATGCCCGGTGATCAGCTCCTACGGCGCAACCGAAAGCGGCTATGTATTCATGCAGTGCGAGGCTGGCCGACTTCATCAGAATGTCGAGCAGTGCCACGTCGATTTTCAACCGCTTGCTCCTCGCCACGGCGGGCCTACGATCGGACGGATTCTGGCTACCACGTTTCACAACCCCTGGCGGGCTCTCATCCGTTTTGATATGGGGGATTTGGCGCGGCTGGCCGCCGAGCCGTGCTCGTGCGGCCGTCGCGCGGGACTAACCCTCGATGCCATCGAAGGAAGAATTGCGAATGCAACCCTTTCGCCTGCGGGCAGGCTTGTCACCCAGCGCGAGGCCGACGCGGCGATCGCCGAGGTCGACGGGGTTGATCAGTACGAGCTGGTGCAAACCGGCCCGGCCACGTTTTCGGTTCGCTACGTGAGCGATACCCGAGATCCGGCAGCGATCGAGCCCGAACTGCGCGCGACGCTGCAACGATGCTATGGCTCTTCCGCGAAGATCATTTCCGAGCAGGTTCGGGCGCTGTCTCCAGTTCGCGGCGTCAAGTATCGACTGACCAGAGCCGACTTCGAGATCGACATCCACGATTTCCTGGTGGGGAGTCCATGAACAGACGGAAACCGACATTCCTGATTGCTGGTGATCCCGGTAACCGGCGCACCCGGTCCGATCCATTGCTGCGCACGGTGTTTGACAATTGCGGAGCCCCTTCTCCTGCAATTGCGTACATCGGCGCCGCGAGCAACGACGATCGAGGTTTCTTTGCCTGGGTGAGCCGCTACTTCACCAAGTCCGGATCCGGGGAAGTGATGCTCGCACCAACGGCTCGGCGATTCGAGCGCCGTTCCTTCGAGAAGACTTGCGAAGCTGCGGATGCGGTTTTCCTCAGCGGCGGCGACGTCGAGGAGGGAATGAAGGTTGTCGCTAGGCGCGGCCTCGCTCCTTTCTTGAGCGAACTGTATCGTGGCGGCAAGCTTTTCTTCGGAGTTTCGGCAGGCAGCATCATGCTGGCCCGCGCCTGGCTGCACTGGGCAAATGACAACGACTCCGTTGGCAGTGTGTTCCCGTGCCTCGGGATCGCCAACATCCTGTGCGACACGCACTGCGAAGAGGAAAACTGGGGCGAACTCAGGGCGCTGCTCAAGCTTTCGCCCGACTCGAGCATCGGGTACGGCATTCGGGCGGGGTCGGCGGTTCGCGTAGATCCCGATGGCACGGTCGAGCCGATGGGCAAGATTGATAGGTTTGTCAAACAGGGAGATGTACTGCGCAGGGCGAAACCGGGGTAGCGGCCCTGCGCGGTTTCGCTTGTCGTATTTCAACAAATCCAGAGAAGGTTGCCGGAATGTCGCGCCCTTCTAGCTGGTAGGCCGGGTCCAGCCTTCGCAAATCACCGGACCGCTCGTCTGGCAAGGAGACGTCTCATGAAGAAGATCCATTGTTTGGCCCTCGCAGTCTCTCTGGCTGCCTCTCTTGGCTGTGGGAATGACCAACAACAGCCCGCGCCGGGAACTGGTGGATCGACCACGACTGGCGGTGCGACAGGGGGGACCGGCGGTGTTGCCGCAACCGGCGGCACTAGCGCGAGCGGCGGCAACAGCACAACTGGCGGGAGCACATCGACCGGCGGTGCGACCCAGGCCGGCGGTGCGACCCAGGCCGGCGGTGCGACCCAGGCCGGCGGTGCGACCCGGGCCGGCGGTACGACCTCGACCGGCGGCACCACCTCGACCGGCGGTGCGACCCGGGCCGGCGGCGCGACCTCGGCCGGCGGCGCGACCTCGGCCGGCGGCGCGACCTCGGCCGGCGGCGCGACCCCAACCGGCGGTGAAACCCCAAACGGCGGTACCACCCCAAACGGCGGTGCGACCCCTGCGGGCGGCACAACCCGGACCGGTGGTGCGACCTCGACCGGCGGTGCAACCCCTGCGGGCGGCACGACCCGGGCCGGCGGCACGACCTCGACCGGCGGCGCGACCCCGACCGGCGGCACGACCGCGACTGGCGGCTCGACCAGCGGCACGGGCGGTTCGACAACGACTGCCTCGTGCAGCGCCCTTCCCGTCAGTCCTAGTCCCACGGCTCAGGCCAAGAACCTGCTCTGCTTCTTCTACAGCCAATACGGCAACCACGTCGTGTCAGGGCAGCAGGAAACCAGTTGGTCCAATCCAGAGGGTGACATAAGCTGGTACGCTACCAATGGCCTGAAGTACCCAGCCATTCTTGGCGGCGACTTCCTGTATCCCTCCGGTGGCAGCGACACTTCCGTTATTAGCGGGATCACGCGCGCCATCGCCTACTGGAACGCGGGTGGAATTTCCATGTTCCGCTACCACCAGGGCATGCCGGTGGCCGGCACAACCTATAAGAACGACTGCTACACGGGTACCAACTGTGCCGAGTCTACTCCCCCCGCCGGCCTCCTCGACGCTGCGGTCACCGCAGGAACTCCAGAGAATACAGCGTTCGTTAACCGGCTCGACTACATATCCTTCCAGATCAAGGCCATGCAGACCGCCAACGTGCCCATCGTACTGGCGATCTTCCACGAGGTGCAACCCAACGGTTGGTTCTGGTGGAGCAAGGGAACGGGACCCCAGCTCGTTGCCTTGTGGAAGTACGCATTCAGCTATCTCACCACGACGAAGGACCTCCACAACATCGTCTGGCTCATGCCCTTCAGTGGCAGCGGCTCTCCCAGCGCAGCCTACTACCCGGGCAAGGAGATGGTCGATCTTTCGGGTCCGGACTACGCGAGCGATTCCAAGACCTACAACGCCATCAAGGCCATCGTGGGGAGCACCATGCCCATCACTCTTCACGAATCCAGCAACTTCCCCAATCCCAGTACCCTGTTCCCCAGTACGGCGCCGTGGGTGCTTTTCAATACCTGGGCGGGCTCCCAGAAGAACAACACCTCCATCCCCACTGCCTTCAACAGCACTTACACCGTCACTCGCGACAAGGTGCCCAATCTCAAGTAGCCCGCCCTGTTCATCGGCCCGGTTTCACCAAAGTTGACTTCGGCGGCAAACAGGGCGACCGTCGAGCGATAATGCATGATGGCGGGCCATCGCGGCCAGGCCGGCTGCCATGGATCTGGCTCCAGCCTCACATCACCAGTGCAGTGGTGTGCGTCAGCGCGGTGGTCACGCGCTTCTATCTTCCTTGATGGGAAGGCAGCCCATGAAATCACCTTCGGCGCGCTTGCCTTCACTGCTTTGGACCGCCACCATCGCGGCTGCAGCAGCGACGATCCTACTCGTGCTCGGGTGGATAGCGCGTATTCCCAGGCCGACATCTGACCCGTTCGCGGCCGAGCCCAGGCCATCCAGCAGACAATGGCTGCGAGCGCCGATCGAACGGAATCGCTTCTTGCAGCCACCTGCAGCGGGTTCCGAGTTGCACGGCCTCGCGTTGGCCAGCGACGGGCAGCGCGGCTGGGCGGTCGGCGACCATGGCACCATCCTGAGCACGCGCGATGGCGGCAACTCCTGGCAAGCCCAGTCGAGCGGCACCGAGAGATTGCTTTACGCTGTAACGTCGACCAGCGACGGGCAGCGCGGCTGGGCGGTCGGCTACGATGGTACGATTCTGAGCACACGCGACCAAGGCAGATCCTGGCAGGCCAGGATTGGCGGCGCCGCTATCCGGCTTCACGGCGGGAGCTTCACCAGCAATGGGCAACGCGGCTGGGTCGTCGGCCACGATGGGTTGATCCTGAGCACGCGCGATGGCGGCA
>PMBS01000385.1:4212-6500 GCA_003153015.1 Myxococcales bacterium | reverse complement strand
TGCTCATCGAGGGCAAGGCCATTCAGTTGCACCCACTGGTTTGCGCCGCTTTCAACGCAGACTTTGATGGCGACCAGATGGCCGTGCACGTGCCGCTTTCCCTGGAAGCCCAGATGGAAGCGCGCGTGCTCATGATGTCGACCAACAACATCTTGAGTCCCGCCAACGGGCGGCCCATCATTTTGCCGTCGCAAGACATCGTGTTGGGCCTGTACTGGATGACCCGCGAGCGAACCTTTGCCCGCGGCGAGTTCCGCGACGGCAAGGGCGCGGCGGCGGTTCGTGGTGTGTACGCGTCGGTGGAAGAAGTCCGCATGGCGTACGACCACGGCGAACTGGACTTGCAGGCCGCCATCAAAGTTCGCATCAGCGGCGAGTTGGTGCTGACCACGGTGGGGCGCGCCCTGCTCTACGAGATTATCCCCAAGAAACTTCCGTTCAAGCTGGTCAATCGCGTGATGGGCAAGAAGCAACTGGGCGATCTCATCGACAATTGCTACCGCGTCTTCGGCCAGAAGGAGACCGTGCTGCTGGCCGACCGTCTGCGCCACCTCGGCTTTGGCTATGCCACCAAGGCGGGCATCTCCATCTGCGTGGACGACCTCATCATCCCGAAGCGCAAGGTCGAGCTCCTGGAACAGGCGCAGAAGGACGTGCAGGAGATCGAGGAGCAGTACACCGAGGGCCTCATCACCGACGGCGAACGCTACAACAAGGTGGTCNNAGGTGGTCGACATCTGGGCGCAGGTGTCCGAGCAGATCGCCGAGGAGATGATGAGCGAGATCGGCGCCGAGACCGTGACCAACGAGGAGACCGGCGAGAAGAGGCGGGTGCCTTCCTTCAACCCGATCTTCATCATGGCTGATTCCGGGGCGCGCGGCTCGGCCCAGCAGATTCGGCAACTCGCCGGCATGCGCGGGCTGATGGCNNCCAAGCCGTCCGGCGAGATCATCGAAACCCCTATCACGACGAACTTCCGTGAAGGCCTCTCCGTCCTGCAGTACTTCATTTCCACCCACGGCGCACGCAAGGGTTTGGCCGACACCGCGCTCAAGACCGCTAACTCAGGCTATTTGACCCGACGTCTCGTCGACGTGGCGCAGGATTGCATCATCGCCGAGTACGACTGTGGCACCTTGGAGGGCATCGAGATTGCTCCTCTGGTCGAGGGGGGCGAGATCATAGAGAAGCTGGGCGACCGCATTCTCGGCCGCGTTTCGGCCGAAGACATCTTCGACCCGTACACGGGTGAAGTATTGGTGCAGGCGAATGAAGAGATCACCGAAGACAAGGTTCGCATCGTGGAGGATGCGGGCATCGACCACGTGAAGATTCGGTCCGTGCTCACCTGCGAGACGCGGCGGGGGATCTGCGTCCTGTGCTACGGCCGTGATTTGGCGCGTGGCCACATGGTCAACATCGGTGAGGCGGTGGGTGTCATTGCCGCCCAGTCCATCGGCGAGCCGGGCACTCAGCTCACTATGCGCACTTTCCACATCGGCGGTGTCGGCCAGGTGCGAACCGAGCAATCGCAGCTCGAGGCGCGCTACAACGGCGTGGTCAAGCTGGAGAATGTGGAGTTGGCCAGGCGCGAGAAGAACTACATCGTCATGAATCGCCATGGAGAGATCGTCATTCAAGACGAGACTGGTCGCGAGCGTGAACGCTACGGGCTCACCTATGGCGCCCGCCTGCACTTTGCCGACGGGGCCAAGGTCAAGCAGGGTGAGCTGCTCTCGGAATGGGATCCGTTCTCGGTGCCCATCCTCACCGAAGTGCCCGGCGTGGTGAAGTTCGGCGACGTTATTGAAGGCGTCACCATGGCCGAGCACATCGACGAAGTAACCGGCCTGTCGCGCAAGAGCATCAGCGAGTCCAAGGACGCAGACCTGCGGCCGCGCATCTCGCTCAAGGATGAGGCGGGCAAGACCCTGCGCATTCCCAACTCGGAAAACGAGGCACGCTACTTCCTGCCGGTGGGCGCAACCATCGCCGTGTCCGAAGGCGATCGGGTGGAGGCGGGCGACATCGTGGCCCGCATCCCGCGCGAGACCACCAAGACCAAGGACATCACCGGCGGTTTGCCGCGGGTGGCGGAGCTGTTCGAGTCACGCAAGCCCAAGGAGCATGCGGTGATCTCCGAGATTGACGGCGTGGTCGGCTTCGGTAAGGACACCAAGGGCAAGCGCAAGGTCGTGGTCACGCCCGACCGGGGCGAGGCCAAGGAGTACCTCATCTCCAAGAGCAAGCACCTCTCGGTGCGCGAGGGCGATCCCATCCACGCGGG
>PMBS01000385.1:0-4199 GCA_003153015.1 Myxococcales bacterium | reverse complement strand
AGACCATCGTGCGCCAGATGCTGCGTCGGGTGCGCGTGATTGACGTGGGCGACACTGGCTTCTTGGTCGACGAGCATGTGGAGAAGTACATCTTCGAGGAAGAAAACGACCGCGTGTCGTCACGCAACGGTCGCCCTGCCCAGGGCGAGCCGCTCTTGCTCGGCATTACCAAGGCGTCGCTTTCGACCGAGAGCTTCATCTCCGCGTCGTCGTTCCAGGAGACCACCAAGGTGCTGACCGAGGCGGCCGTGTGCGGCAAGGTCGACTACCTTCGCGGGCTCAAGGAAAACGTCATCATGGGCCGCCTCATCCCGGCCGGCACGGGCTTGGGGGCCTACAAGCGGCTTACCCTCAAGATGGACGAGCCGGTAGCATCTGAAGCGCCGGCTGCGCCTTCGGAAACTCCTCCGGTTCCACCTTCGGCGGCCGGTGCAGGCGAATAGCGGCCGCAGGGCTACGCCACGGCCTAGTACCGCTTCTCGGAAATTCGTGACTGATTCGGGTTGCCTGTTCCGGGGCCGGGACCGAGGGCCGGATCCGGAATCCGGGACCGGGCGTCGGATCCGGCTCCGGCCACCGGCTCCGGCCATCGGCTCCCCCTTCGGGGACTTCGGGACCCGCCACCCACCCTACCCACCCCGCGCGCTTCGCGCGCGCCCTCGCCGCCGCCGTCAATCCGGCCGCCGCTCAACCAGCTACGAATCTACGAAAGGCGGCCCAGTGAGGGGCGCGGGGCTGCGGACGGGACGGTCCCCGTGTGGCGCAGCGTGTGCCTGTGTGCGGCAAGCGGGACCGGGCGCCAAGTCATGAAAAAGCGTACGGTCCTCGTTGACTTTGCGATCTTCATTCCTATAATGCACCCCTCCTCGGGCCCGGGGCTTCCGGGTAGGGCCGCTGCCCACGTGAGCGCGGCCTAGTTTTCGCGAGGGACTAATCAAACATGCCCACCATCAGTCAGCTTGTAAGAAGTGGCCGCCACGTTATGCGGCGGAAGACGGACTCGCCTGCCCTGAAGGGCTGCCCGCAGCGTCGCGGGGTCTGCGTTCGCGTCTACACCACAACTCCCAAGAAGCCGAACTCGGCTCTGCGCAAGGTTGCTCGCGTTCGGCTCACCAACGGGATGGAAGTGACGACCTACATCCCGGGCGAGGGACACAACTTGCAAGAGCACTCGGTGGTGCTCATTCGCGGCGGGCGGGTCAAGGACCTGCCCGGCGTTCGCTATCACATCATCCGCGGCAGCCTGGACACCTCAGGGGTCACCAACCGTCGCCAGGGCCGCTCGAAGTACGGAGCCAAACGGCCCAAGTAGGGTCGCACGCGGAGTCGTCCACAGATGCCACGCAAAGGTGAAGTTCCCAAACGGAAGCTGCTGCCGGATCCGAAGTTCACGGACCAGCCGGCGGATATGCGTCGCCGTATCACCAAATTCGTCAACACGGTGATGAGTTCGGGCAAGAAATCCGTCGCCGAGGGGATCGTGTACGGGGCGTTCGATCTGGTGGCCGAGAAGGCGGGGGATGATCCGGTCAAGGTGTGGGACAAGGCGATGGCCAACGTGCAGCCCAAGATCGAGGTGAAGTCCCGCCGCGTGGGCGGTGCGACCTACCAGGTTCCGGTAGACGTACGCCCGGATCGGGCGTTGGCGCTGGGAATGCGTTGGCTCATCCACTCGGCGCGCGAGCGCTCCGATGGCCGGACCATGCGCGAGAAGCTGGCGGCGGAGTTGCTGGACGCTTCGGCCAACAAGGGAGCGGCGGTCAAGAAGCGCGAAGATACGCACAAGATGGCTGAGGCGAACAAGGCGTTTGCCCACTACCGTTGGTAGGGCGAAGGCCAGACTAGGAGAGAGAACGACAGTTCGTTAGCCTAGACATAAGGAAGAGAAGATTCGGGCTCGTAGGGGGTTGCAGGGGTGGGCCGAAGCGTAGCGCTTCGGGTCATCCTTCCAGCCGACCGAGTCAGTCCGGACCAGTTCTCGACCGTTCGACCTTTCAACCTGCGGACCTTGTGGTCGCTCGGGGGCAGACAGCCTGCTGAACGATCCGCATGCGCGCGGAGGATCAATTCAAGTCGTGGTTCGGCAAGTCCCCATTACCCAGACCCGGAACATCGGGATCATGGCGCATATCGATGCGGGGAAAACCACGACCACCGAGCGCATCCTGTTCTACACCGGCGTATCGCAGACCATGGGCGAAGTCCATGAAGGCACCGCGGTCATGGATTGGATGGAGCAGGAGCGCGGCATCAGCATTACCGCCGCCGCCACAACTTGTTTCTGGCGGGAACACCGGGTCAACATCATCGATACGCCAGGCCACGTGGATTTCACCGTCGAGGTTGAGCGTTGCCTGCGCGTGCTCGACGGCGCGGTAGCGGTCTTCTGTGCGGTGGGCGGGGTGGAGGCCCAGTCGGAGACGGTGTGGCGCCAGGCCGACAAGTATCGGGTCCCGCGTATCGCCTTCATCAACAAGTGTGACCGCCGCGGGGCGGACCCGGGGCGCTGCGTGGAACAGATGCGCGACCGGATCAAGGCCCATCCGGTGGTTACCCAGATCCCCATGGGCCTGGAGGACTCGTTTGCCGGTGTCATCGACCTGGTCACTATGCGGGCCCTCGAATGGGTAGGCGACACCACGGGCGCGGCTTTCCTGGATCGTGAGATTCCCGCGTCGCTGGTCAGGCCAGCCAAGGATGCGCGCGTGGGCATGATTGAGGCTTTGGGCGAGGTCGACGACGAGATCTTCGCGCTCTACGTGGATGGGGCGGAGATCTCGGCTGCCCGGATTCGGGCCGCCCTCCGCCGCGCGACCATTGCGGGCAGGGCGGTGCCGGTCTTGCTGGGCGCGGCTTTCAAGAACAAGGGCGTCCAGCCGCTGCTCGATGCCGTGGTCGACTACCTTCCCTCGCCCGCCGACATGCCGCCGGTGGCCGGCCATGCGCCTGATGGGGTGCCCTGCCTGCGCCACGCCTCGGACAAAGAGCCCTTTTCGGCGCTGGCGTTCAAGATCATGAGCGACGTGGTGACCGGCCCCTTGACCTACTTTCGGGTCTACTCGGGGCAGGTGGAAGCGGGTGCCACGGTGTTCAACGCCACCAAGGGGAAGCGCGAGCGGGTGAGCCGGCTGCTGCGCATGCACGCCAATCACCGCGAAGAGATCCGCCGCGTGTCGTGCGGAAACATCGCCGCGGCCGTGGGCTTGAGCATGACTTCCACCGGGGACACGCTGTGCGACTTGCGGGCGCCCATCGCCTTGGAATTGATCGATTTTCCACGTCCGACTTGTTCGGTCGCGATTGAGGCGCGCTCGGAAGCCCAGCAGCAGAAGCTAGCGCAGGCGTTGGCGCAGCTTGCAGTTGAGGATCCGACCTTCTCCGTGCGCAGCGAGCCCGAGACGGGACAGACGCTGATTGCCGGCATGGGAGAGCTGCACCTCGAGATCATTGTCGACCGGTTGGTGCGTGAGTATGAGGTGGAGGCCAAGGTGGGGCGTCCTTCCGTCGCATACCGCGAGATGATCACCCAGGTGGCGGAGGCCGAAGGGTCTTGCATTCACCAGGTCGGCGGGCGGGGATTGTTCGCACAGGTGAAGTTGAGGGTCGAGCCGCGGCCTGACGGTCGCGGCATCCAGTTCGTGAACCAGGCTTCGGCCGGGGCTGTGCCACGGGATTTCGTCGCCGCGGTCGAAAAAGGCGCGCGCACTGCGCTCGAGCGTGGGGTTCTGGGCTGCTGTGGTCTGGCCGACGTACGGGTCACCTTGCTCGATGGCAGGCACCATCCCCTCGATTCCAACGAGATGGCTTTTCAGATTGCGGCGGCGCAGGCGGCATCCGAGGCAGCGCAGCGCGCTAGCCCGGTGCTGTTGGAGCCCCTCATGCGGCTCGACGTCTTGGTTCCGGATGAATTCGTGGGTGGGGTGCTAGGAAATCTTTCCGCACGGCGGGGACGTGTGCTAGGCATGGACGCCCGCGGCGGGGTTCAGGAGATTTCCGCCGAGGTGCCGCTCGCCACCATGTTCGGTTATGCAACAGACGTTCGTTCGTTGACCCAGGGACGGGCCACGTTCACCTTGCAGTTCCTGCGCTACGCACCCGTGCCTTTCCCGGTAAGGGAAGCGCTGTCCCTGCGAGCCCGGGGTTCTTGATCAGTATCGTCGGCAGGAGGATTCCATGGCCAAAGAAAAGTTCATACGAAA
>PMBS01000201.1 GCA_003153015.1 Myxococcales bacterium | reverse complement strand
GCCAAGCCGCCGTCGCCTGCCTGACAGTCACCGTGATCACTGGCTGCGGGGGGGACGTCGTCAGTCGGACGGTTACTCTGGAAAAGAGCACGCCAGTCGAGCGCGGCGACATCCTGGACAGGCGGAGATGCCGGTTGGCTCGTGTCTTCGCCCGGCTGGCGATGGCGGGTTTCAATCCCAGCACGGGCGACGGCGAGTTTGGAATTGACGTTGCCTGCGGCATACAAGCCGAAGTGTCTGATTTTCACGAAGGCGCGAGGCAAGACGTGAAGCAGGAATCGGCGCATGAATTCCAGGGGCGCGAGCCGACAGACTTGCTTGCCGCGCGTGCGGAAGACGACTTCATTGTCATCGACGTGGACCAAGCGCTGGTTCGAGATGGCAACCCGGTGGGTGTAAAGACCAAGGTAGCGAAAGAGGGCGTCGGGTTTGCGGAAGGGTGTCTTGGCGTAGACCACCCAGTCCTTATTGTAGAGCGCATCCTTGAGTCGGGCGAAAGCGGCTGGCTCGACGAGATCAGCGACGATTTTCTTCGTGCTCTGAATATGCCTCAGGAACCACACTCCGGGGCGGGGTCGAGTTTCAGCCCGCGCAAGTAGTGCTCGAAGATGTCGGCGCGTCCGCGCTCGTCGGGGAGCCCCATCCACACAACCTGGTCGAAGCGTCCTGCCCTGCCGGCCAAACCCACCCGACCGCCGATAGATGCTATTCTCGCAAGCCGTGACTTGCTCGTGGACGCCATACCTCCATGATGCCTATGGTCTCGCCGCACCGCCTGCGTGGCGACGGCAGTACCATCCAGCAACGGTTTCCATGAAAGATGCGCAGAACATGGCCGCGCAGCTCCCCTTCGAAGGCGAGCGGAAAGCGCGGCGGGAGCGGCTTGGTCAGGAGCCAGTTACGGATCCTTCTCAGGGGGAGCAGCAACGGAACCCGATGCCGTCACTGGCGCTGCCGCGGTTGCCGTTGACGGCGGCATTGCAGGCCAGGTTGTTGCTGGAGAAGCTGAAGTTGCCACCACGGAGGCGGCATGGGCTCGATGGGCCGGTGCCTGAACACGAATCTTCCCACTCTGCCACATTCCCACTTAGGTCATAAACACCGGCGTAGGGGGCTGGTGCTTGGCAGAGTGATAGGCTTGCCACCGCCGTGGTGGTGCCCTTGCCCAGGTCGACTCCGTTGCAGGCTGTCGCTTGATTGGCGCCCAGGTAGGGATAGCGGTTCGCTCCACCTGAGCTGCATACGGCGTACCATTGGCTCATCGTTGCCGTGGAGAGGTCCTCAAACCCATTCGCTCCGCCACCGATCTTGCCGCATAGTCGTTTCCCTACGTCCTTACAGTACGCGTATGCGTCGCACCAATCCACGTAGGCCACCGGATAGTTGGACCGCGCGCTAGGGTCCGTCCAGTCGCCACTCGGTATGAACGTCGTATTCCAACTGCACGTCGACGCGTCTTGCGCGTTGATCGTCGCAGTTGTCGTCGTGCTGAGCCATGCGGCGTATTGACCACGCGTTACCTCGGCCGCGTCGATTCCAAACGTCGCCCCCGCCACGACCACAGTCACCAACCTTCCCACGCATAGGCCGTCTTTCATCTCCTCAAGAGCCGAAGCCGGGCAGCCCGCGCCCGTCGTGCCGCCCGTGGAGGTCGTGCCGCCCGCGCCCGTCGTACCGCCCATGGAGGTCGTGCCGCCAGTGGAAGTCGTGCCGCCCGAGGAGGTCGTGCCGCCCGTGCGGCTGCCGCCCGAGCCGCTACCACTCATCCCGCCGGCGCCGCTTCCACCACCCGATCCACCAGTACCGCCGCCGGTTCCTCCCGTGGCTACTGGCACGTCAGGGCTGGAATCCAATGCGCCGTCGCTGCCATTGGTGTCAGTTCTCGGGGTCTCCGCGAGGCCGCCGTCCATATTGCTACCGCCATCGATCGGGCCGGTGCTCTCCGTCGAAACGTCTCTCACTGCCTCGGTTGCCTGGCTGTCGCCGCTGTCGATTCGCGTGTCTGACGTGACGACCGCCCCATCGATGCCGCTGTCGGAGACCAGCGTACTCGCACGCCAGCAACGATTGTCGGCCGGTCGGCAGACGTAGCCGGTTGGACAGCCCAGGCTGCAGGACAGCTTTCCGTCCTTCGGGCTTGGATTGAAGCCGCAGCTCGAAACCATCGCGAAGATGAAGAGGCCGGCAGAGAAGACTAGGCCGCGCATTAGAATGTTCCCCCGGCTGAAAGCCCCGCAAGGCCGGGTCCGAGCATTGGCGCGACGCTAGTCTTGGTCTTGCCACCCGCGGAGGAAGTCCATCCCAGGTAGTAGAGGATCGATCCGGTGACGAGCGCTCCGACGCCAACGCTGTAGAACACCCACTGCATGGTTTCGGCGTTCTTGCCAGCCTGGTAGTCGGAGTCAGGCGCGTCTGATTTCGAGACCCTGTCCGAGAGCGTGACGGCGCGGCTGTAGAAATACACGGCCGTGGCGATAGATGCCAGGCCGGCCGCGCCGCAGACGATTCCCGCCGTACGCAGGCCGCTACCCGGGGACGTTGTTTCAAGGGCCGGGCTGGGCCGGGCAGGCTCGGCAATGGTGACCTCGGGAACGACCACCGGCGCGGTGATCGGCGCGGGCGTAGCCGGCTCTGCGACCGTGGGCACTGCGGGCACTGGAGGGGATGGGGCGAGTTCGGGTGTGGTTTGGGGCGGAACGGACGGCGCGACCGGCGGCGGCGCAACCTCGGCTGTTGGCTTGGGCGACAGTTCCGAGATCGGGGGCAGCACCGGCACCGCGATCCCCGGCGGCGGCTCATTCGGCTTCGCTAGCGGAGACGGCGAGATGGGCTGTCGGCGCGCAGTGTTCCTTATCTCCTTTTCGAGCCTCTGGATGCGCTTCTCGATCTCGTCTCGTTTGGGACTCTCGGGGTTCTCGATGATGTAGTTCTTGTAGAGATCCAAGGCGCGCTGCAGGTCGCCCTTGCGACGATGGGCCTGGGCCAGGTTGAAGAGCAGCGTCGGGTCGTTGTGCAGCCGGTAGGCCTCTTCAAACTCCGCGATGGCCTCATCCCATTTGCCAAGGTCGAAGTGCTGCTTGCCCTTCTGGTAGTGCTGGCGCGCCTGCTCCGTCGCATCATCGGCGGCGCGCGCTGGCGACGGTAAGCAAAGCAGGCCGACCGTGAAGGCAACCAAGATGGCCGCAACGTGATTCCTACTATCAGCAGCACCGCGCATCGAGTTCCATCCTCCTTCTTGAAGAAGCCACGACCGATTGTATCCGAAGACACGAGAGCATTGTTACTCGATTTCCTTCCGCCAAACGCGCGGGCCGGACGGGCAAGGCCCTGACCAGCATCGGCTTCACCGCGTGGGGCGCGTGGATGGGCGGAGCGTAACCGATTCAAGCGGGTCTCGTGCGTGGAAGACGGAGGGATGGAGCGAAGGCGACGGCCAAGCCTGGATGGAAAGGCGACCCACGAGGATGAACCACGCGACCCTGGACACGTAAGCGGGCTAACAAGGAGTGCTCGATCGGCAGACCCCGGCCCTGCGGCGGGAAGGGCTCGGCCTACTCGAACAGCTCTACCTGGCGGGTCGGCTTGAGCCGGGTGACGCTGCGGTAGTAGGGCGGCGGCCGGGCCGATGTGCGGGGCGTCCGGACGCGGGATCTTGGCTCGATTCCTGTACGAGACCGGCCGGACCTGCCTTTCGGCTGCGTCGATCCCTAGGACGTAAGTATCCGGAGCGGAAGATCCGCTCAGACTGTGCCGCGTCTGAAGGTGACGCTGCCCCAGACAGCGCAGCCGCCCGCGCCCGGCCCCGAGAAACAGTCGAGGACGGATCGCGGCGGCAGGATGCGCGTCCTGTGCCCTATCCATTGATCCGCCGCGGCTCTCTGGGCAGCTCGACAAGCGGCCAGAGAGGTATACTTCGCTCGTGCCGTTCGATACATCCCCGGAGGCCCTGCGCGCCCAGACCGAAGCCCAGCGGCGTCTCGGTGGCGCCGAGCGGTTTCTCACCGCCTGCCGGATGAGCCAAGCGGTCCGAGAACTCGCCCTCGCCAGGATCAGGTCGCGGCAATCCGAGCCCGATGAACGACAGGCGCTGGAACAGCTCATGGCCGAACTCTATGGCTTCCGCCGAAACCCCTGAGGCTGTCATCCACCGGTTCGCGGCGCTGCTCGAAGCGGCGGGGATTCCGTACATGCTCACCGGATCCTTCGCGTGTGGCTATCACGGCGCCCCGCGAGCGTCCCAGGACATCGACATCGTGATCGCTCCAACCCTAGGTGCTTTGAATGTGTTCCTGGGATCGTTGCCCGAGGATCGATACTACGCTAGTCGAGATGCCGCGCTGGATGCCTACGGCAGAGAATCACTCTTCAATGTGGTGGACTTCGCGTCGGGCTGGAAGGTCGATCTCATCTGCCGGAAGGCGCGCCCCTTCAGCCTGATCGAATTCGACCGCAGATCCCTTCGGGACTTCGGCGGTCGCGGCATCTTCCTCGCCTCGGCCGAGGACGTTCTCCTCGCGAAGCTGGAATGGGCCAAGCTCGCTGAATCGGAGCGCCAGATCGAGGACGCCGCCGGTGTTCTGCGCGTCCAAGGGGAAGCTCTCGATCGCGACTACGTTTGCAGGTGGGTCGCCGCGCTCGGGCTCGCACGTCAGTGGGAACGAGCGTTGCTGCTGGCTGGCTAGCGGTCGAGATTCGGCGTCCGGACAAGGGCTCTTGGCTCGATTCCTGTGCGAGACCGGCCGGACCTGCCTTTCGGCTGGCCTGGCCAAGGCGCGCGCTGCACACGCGGCCGGTCCCCTGCCCGACTGCGCTTGCTGTCAGAGCGTGAGCCATCCCACCTTCAGTTGCGTTCTGCAAGCGCATCGACCAGCTTGTTGACAATTACGCTATCGACCAGGGTGCCGACCAAATCGGATATCAACGCGCGGGCTGTCGAGGTGTTGCCCTTCTGGAGGTCGGTGTAGATTGTCTCAACCAGACCGTCGGCGCCCATGCCCTCGCCGGTCTCCCCGAGCAGCCAATAGATGAACTCGATGAGCGAGAGGTTGACCGTGGCTGCCACGCGCTCGGGAGGAAACCTCACCAGGCGTTTTTGCAGGATTTGCGAAAGCCAGGTGTAGATGCCGCCGAATAGATGGCGTGAGCGGAAGCATTGGTCGGCACGCTGGCCGTTCAGGCATCCAGATTCAACCTGCGAATCTCCGCGAATTTGTGGGAGAATCTCGGCGATAGCTTTCTGGACAGCAAGGGACTACGCTGAAATCAATGACGGATCAGGCACTGCTTCGACGCATCGCCACCAATCGTGAGATTTTCGGCGGCAAACCGATCATCCGAGGAATGCGCGTATCTGTGGAGATGGTGATCAACCTCCTCGCCCAGGGTGAAAGTGTGGAGGCCATTCTGGCTGACTACCCCGGTCTCGAAGTTGACGATGTCAGGGCATGCCTAGCGTATGCTCACGCCGTGCTCGCCGACGACTCCCTCGACGCAGTTCAACTCGCCAAGTGAAATTCCTCGTCGATCGATGTGCGGTCATCGTCTGGCCGAGTGGCTCCGGACGGAAGGGCACGACGTGGTCGAGGTGTCCGGGCTCGGTCCTGACCCGGGCGACCAAGTGATCCTTGAGATGGCAGCACAGCAGGGACGGATCTTGGTGACCATCGACACAGATTTCGGACGACTTGTCTACGGCGGTGCAGGCCACGCGGGGCTGCTTCGCCTTCCTGATGTGCCAGCCGCGCAGCGCATTGCGCTGGTCGTGGACGTATTTCGTCGCCACCGTGAGGACATGGGAACGGGCACGGTGATCACTGTCAAAGGCGGCCGCATCCGGATCTCGAAGCCAGTTCGAGGATAACGGATGTCGACACCATCTGCCCATTCATGCCCTGCAATTCAAGCTCCGCATCTCCGCGAATTCATGCCAGAATTCCTGCGATAACTTTGCGGACACCACGATAGCTACCAACCGGCAAAGAGCTGGGTACAGAAAAGCGGCACCACCCCGCCCTCGGCCTGGCCCACGGCTACCCCGATTCCCACATGGGTCACCTTGGGGTTGAGGATGTTGGCGCGATGGCCGGGGCTTCCCATGAATCCATGCTCAACCTCTGCCGCCGAGAATGCCCGTCCCACGTTCTCGGCCAGGGTGCGCGGGACCGGCGAGACCTGGGCGGCACGCACGCGATCCACGGCGCCGCCGCTCTTGTCTGACACGTGGACCACCTCGCCTGTGCGCGCCATCTCACGGCTGTGGCCGCGGGCGATTTCCTGCAAACGCGCATCACTCTGCAGGGCCGGCAGGCCAGCGGCCGCGCGGTCTCGGTTGAGCAAGGCCAGCAACTCGCGCTCGGCTTCGGTCGCGTCCTGTCGCCGGGTCACCTGGTTGGCTGTGACAGCGACGCGTGCGGGTGGCTCCGCCCCGCAGTACAAGGGGAAGTTCGCCAGCACACCCGGCCCGTGGCCGTCATCGCCTTCGATCTCCAACTGGTACACGCCGTCGCCGGAATCACACGCTAGCGTGAACTCGAAGTGGCCTTTCCTAGTGGACATCGCCAGATTCCGCACAACTCCGCTCGGGACAGCCACCAGGACCGCGGGCTCCGCAAAGCGACCGAGCAAGCGCCCCACCAAAGTCACCCTGCCCCGCGAGGGCAGCCGCCGCGGCAGCGCCCGCAGCTCCAGATTCTGCGGCTGCAGGGTCAAGACCACGATCAGCTCGTCAGCTCCACGCTTCACCCCAACCCCCATACGGCGCCAGTCGCCCATCTTGAAAACTCCGGGCACCTGCTTGTGCAGGTCGTCCAAGAGCGACACCTCAGCCTTGGGTGAGCCGCGCACCATCACCAGGTAGGGCTCCGGCTCGACCATGCCGTAGTGGTGCACCAGGAAGGCGATGGCGTCGAACGAGGGCAGGCGCTTGGCCACGGTGGCGCGCGCGATGTCCGTAGCCACCAGGTCCAAGCGGCCATCGCGCAGAGGCACGGGCGCGCGCACGGCGACCGCTGCCCTCTGCACTTCTGCCGCCACCTGCGCCATCAAGGGATCGGAATCACGTCCGGCGCGAATCTGACCGAGCGGCGGAGCCTGATACTCCGGGGCCGCGGAAGCAACGGGTACCAGATCAGGTGGGGCCGCCGCCTCCGTCGACCCGGCGAAAAGCGCGGCACCAACGGCGACCCCAACCAGCACCCGACTACGACGTGATGACACTCGCCCATCCCTCCCCGGAAACAGAATGCTATTTCACCACAGAGAACACGGAGGCCACAGAGACAGACGCACGGAGGACGCCTGCGGCGTACTCCGTACCTCTGTGTTCTCTGTACTCTCTGTGGTTAACAGGTAGCTACCCGCTAGAGCACCGAACGGTTTGACTCTGCCGTGAAATCCAGGAGTTGCGACGTCGGTCACTGTCCGATTCCCTCGCCCCGCGGCAGCGGGGAGAGGGCTAGGGAGAGGGGCAGAAACGCTCTCTCGCGCGGCCGAGCCCCTCTCCCGCCGCGCCTCGCGCGTCGGCCTCTCCCCGCTTTCGCGGGGCGAGGCGAAATTCCCAGACGCTCGCAAGCTCTCGATTCCACCCACCATTCAAACCGTTCGGTGCTCTAGGGCTTCGTAGCCGGCTTCTTCTCAGCAGTCTTGCTGGCCGGTTCTGGCTTGGCCTCGGCCTTCTTGCCGGCAGCCTTGCCGGCCGGCTCTACCTTGGCCTCGGCCTTCTTGCCGGCAGCCTTGCTGGCCGGTTCCGCCTTGACCTCGTCCTTCTTGGCACCCTTTGCCCCACTCTCGCCCTTGGCCGCGGGCAACTCGCCCTTCTCATCGACAAACACGATTTCGCCGAACCGATCCAGTTTGTGGAAGTCGCCGACCAGAGGCGGAGACCAGCCCAGTGCCGTCTGTGACTTGGCGTCTTTGGGATAGTCCATGCGGAACATGTTGAGGCGCCACTTGTCGCCGAGCGCGGGCGGAACCTTGACACCGTTCTTGTCCAGGCCGTTCACGTCCGCCAGCGGCAGTGCCATTTCCACCGTCCAACCCTTGTCCTTGTCGTCGCGCTTGTTGAGCGTGCCGTCCACCTTCACCGCTGCTTTCAGCTTCGAGTTCCAGTCGTAGGGCTTTCGCTTGGGATCAAGGCTGTCTTCATACTTCCGATAGGTGGGCAGATAGGTGTCAAAGATGGTCCCGTTGGGAGCCACCTGCAGCTCGATGTACCCCTTGCCGTCGCCATTGGCGTCGATCATCACCTCGTCCATCTCTTGCGTCCAGAGCTTGGAGTCGCGCTCGGCAAGCGTACCCCAGACGTCAGTGTCCGCGTTCTCGAAGCCAACGTAGAGATTCTGATTGTCCCAAAGCAGCTTGGCCTCGGTGTTGGGCTGCGCCGGCTCGCCGCTCACGGTGTTGACAAACATTCCGGTCGACGGGGCGGTCTTCCACCCTGGTTCGTCCAACTTGCCATCGATCTTGATGGGCTTGGGCGTCTTGCGTACCAGGTACCGCTTGAGCGCTGGCGGCTCCTTGTTCAGGACCGGGATGGTCGCGGCCAGGACGCGGTCCTCCTCGCGCGGTCCGGACTTGATGGGCATACGCTCGTGCCCGCGCCAGAGGCCCACGTAGATGTTGACGAAGTTGAAGGCCCAATTCGCCGGCAGACGGAAGGTGTGTTCGTCGCGGATGATGTCGCCCGCCTTCCAGCGCGCGACCGGGTACTTGTTACTGATCGGCCCGTGATCAATGTTGATGAATCCCTGCTTGTTGGGACCGCCGACATGGGTGAACTGCCGCCAGCCATCGCTGGGTGCGGTCTTCACCTTCCAATAGTGGGTCAGACGAATGTCCTTTCCGGGCTCCGCCGGGACCGGGGACGCGTCGAGCCCGATGTACTCGACCTTGCCGTCTAGGTCCGCATGGGTCGCGAACTTCGGCGTGGGGTCGGAGGCCAGCAGGTTCTTCTTGACGAATTCCTCGTCCTCTTTGGTCGGCTTTTCCTCGGCCTGCTCCACGCAACCGAAGGCAAAACCCAAAAGCGTTGCTACGCAAAGCCAACCGTCAGCGCGCAGCCGGACTGCACAGAGTGTTCCTGAGACTCGTGACATCGATGCTCTCCCTTTCCTAGCCGGCCCAGATTAGATCTTTTCGGACTTCAGCCGGCGGAGCCCTTTTTACTGGAGTCGCGGCGGATTTGCAAACCTTGGGTTCTATCTTCTACCTGGTCGGCTGGGCGACCACGCGAACCCGGGGGGTTTCGCCGATCTCATTTATGAGGACGGGAGCCCCATCCTCGAGGAAGCCCGCCGAGAACGCGTCGGAAGCAGCCTTGAGCGCGAGATCGAGCGAGGCATGGACGCCCACCAGTCTGCGGCCACACACCACGGCAAACTGCCCGGCGTACCGCTCCAGCAAAGCGTGCTTGCAGGTGTCGAAAAAGTGAGTTTCCTCTTGTGCGGAGAGCATGCCGCCAGAGTGGGGGCAAGCTCTGCTCCCGTCAAAAAAACGCTATGTTGAAGAGTTGCCCCTTACTCGACTTGACGCGCCAAGATGCATCTTCCCGATGCCCCGAATCCCGCGCCAAGCGGAGCCGCGGACCGACCCAGAAAGCGGCTGCTTCAGATCTTGATGCCTGCTAGTGGATCGTTGTCCAACTTCTTCTTGTGCGGCAAGTTCGGAACCGCACTGGGCACGGTGCTCGGTGCAGGAGCGGACGCAGCCGCGTGTCGAGCAGCCGATGGCCTGTGCCGGCTTCGGCTGCTTGCCGACGCGTAGGCCGCGGACGACGTCGGCGCTATGCCTGCGGTCGCAGCCGGCGTCACCGACGCCGCGGCAGTCGTCGGCGCAGCCGCCCTGGCCTCGCAGGCCTTCAGCTTGGCCTGCGCTTGCCGCTCAGCCTGAGCCGAGGCTTCCACGGCCTGCGCGCGCGCGTCCTCGACCCGCCGGATATTGGAGTTCTTCTCGTCTAGCAAAGCCTGCGTGTCGCTTTGCAGTTTCATGTAGCCAGCGCCCGCCGCCACCAGAAGCACGACCGCCACGACAAATGCCGGCTTGGCCGATGACTTGGGCTGTGCCATGCGGGCAAATGCTGCTGGATCGACGGGTGCGTCCCACGTGGCCGCCGCGGGTCCTGCGGGGCCGTGGCCAAGCGATGCAACCCTGGGCGTCGACTCCATTCCGGC
The DNA here is from genome assembly GCA_003153015.1 of Myxococcales bacterium. Classification (GTDB taxonomy): domain Bacteria; phylum Myxococcota_A; class Polyangia; order Fen-1088; family Fen-1088; genus Fen-1137. Next base: position 11,235 of record PMBS01000201.1, on the reverse strand, counting down.
CTGGACCCGCATGCCCTTCGCTCGGACACCCAGGTCTGTGCGCGGCGGCGGCGTAACTTGATCTCCCATGCGATCATACGCCGCGGCTGCTGCTTTCTGAGAACCGGCGTTGCCCCCTGCGCCACGGGCGGAGTGGCCTTTCTTCCGCCGCTCTTTTCTGAGCCTGCGCAGTTCATTCAGCGAGGTGAGTACGGAGTCCTCGGTCGCGGGCATGTGCTACCTCCCATGTCGAACGGACAGCCGCTCTGGGACGATCAACATAACTAAGCGCAGGCTAACAGCCACGACCATCCGTGAAAACCACGCCGCAATCCTCTTCGCCGTGGTGAAGATAATAAGTTAGCACGAAGCTACACACGATTCCCCACAGAGTAGTGATAACGCGATTGAACCAAAACTAGCCACAACGCATTGCCCAGCGAAAACCTACAGCAAAGCCAAGCCAAACAGGCAGCAAGAAGGCGCCTATCGCCAGATTGTCTTGCGACAGGCCAGGAAGAACCTTGGCAAGAACGCCGATGGCAGCAAAGCCAGCAGCCGCAGCAACTACCCAGAACGCCTTGCGCATAGCTGCTGGCCGTCCCAACGCCGCCCCAACTCCGTAGCCGGCAAGCACTACCGACCAGGGTGCGAGCAAAAGGATGTTGGCATTGGCATAGGCAGCCTTGTGGTCGGTGAACAACCAGAAAGAAAGCAGGATGAGCCCCAACACGCCGAAGACGAGTCCCAGCAAGCTGCCGGCAATACCGAGTCCGACGCGCGCGGCTGGATGCTTGCCGCCAAGCCGGCCCAGCCCTGCCAAGGACGCGCCAAGCGCAAGGCCGGCGGCCAGGAAATACCAGGTCCAATTGGGCGGCCGGTCCGGCTTGGCCGGCCGGCTCGCTGCGAACAGGGTACGCTCAGCCTTGACCAGCGGCTTGTCACCCGATTCTCCTGGGATGCGGACCAGGCGCAGAAGATCTCGCATTCGCTCCGGCAGAAACGCCTCGTCCCACAGGGTAATCGGGGCGTCGGTTGGCCGTCCCAGCCCCAAGTCCAGGCCGAGATACTCGGGAAAGAAATCCGCAGTCATGCGAAGCGCGTCTGCGCGGAAGGTCATGGCCACCGGCCGTTGGCCCGCCTGCCGGACGCGGCCGCCCGCCGCGCGATCGATGGCATCGCGCACGCGGGTCGAGCAGTTGTCCCGAAAGTAGTCGTAGAGGTACTCCCGGTTCTCGGGCCGCGCATTGTCGCGCAGGCTCTGCCACAAGGCCCATTTCTGTGCAGGCGTCAGATCCAGTTCCTGGGCCTCGACCGTCCGATTGTCGGAAACATACGACGCGAAGGTCTCCTCCATCCTCGACACGGACAGCCAGTACTTGAAGCGGCCACGCAAAAAGTTCGGGATGAGCGCGGGCGAGTCGAATGCAAAGGTGCCGAAGTTGTAGACCAGCCCGCTCTCGTCCTTGGGCTGCACCAGGATGGCATTGTGTCCGAACTTGAAGAACGGATGATCGCCGGGGCCAAAGGTGAGAACGAAGATAGTCAGGTCCTCGCCCGGCTCAGCTCGCGCGATCTGCGCGCCCGAGATGACCAGCACCGCAAGCGCCATCGCGAAAAGAACTCGCAGGCTCATGGAGGAACAACCTACCAGGTCAGACGCGCGTCCCCAGAGCAAATGCGACACCCCGCCGTCACTTGGCTGACGGCGGCGCCTCCGGCACGATCTCCACCTCGAAAATCCGCGGCCACAGCTTGCCCGTGAGCGCCAGATGCCCCGTGGCAGGCAGGTATGCGATTCCGTTCAGAACGTCGGCACCTCGCGCCTCTTCAGGCGCGAGCAGGCCGGAGGCATCGATCCATCCTGTCACCTCTCCAGTGCGCGGGTCGATGCGCGCGATGTGATTGTCTTGCCAGACGTTGGCGTAGATGACGCCCTCCACGCATTCCAATTCGTTGAGTTTGCGCACGGGCCGTCCCGCACGGCGGACCACGATCGCGCCGACCCTGACAAAGCTTTCGGGATCGCGCAACACAAGCGTCTCGCTGCCGTCGCTCATGATCAGGTGATGGCCGTCGAAACACAGGCCCCACCCCTCGCCCTGGTAAGGAATCTCCCTTTCCTTGCGCAGCGCCGCCAGGTTCCAAACCAGCGCGCGCCCGTTCTGCCAAGTGAGTTGAAACAGGTGACCGCCGACCCGCGCCAGTCCCTCGCCGAAGAGATCCGCCGGCAAGTCGACCCCGCGCTCGACCACGCCGCTCTCCGGGTCCACCCGGCGCAACGACGAGCGCCCGAGGAGCCCCGTGCTTTCGTAGAACTTGCCCTCGAAGAAGAGCAGGCCTTGGGTGAACGCACGCGGATCGTGCGGAAAAGTGCGCACGACCCTCAGCCGAAGCTTGGCGTCCGGGGCACCTTGCGCGGGACGGGCGGTTGGCTTGGCGCAGGCGGAAAGTGCCCACAGAGCCGCGCTCGCGACCGCTGTTGCGGAAAAGATATTCCGCCGCAGGAACATGATGGGACTCATGATAGCTGACCATCTCCCGCAGCACGATCAGAACACGACCGGAAGGGCCATGGCGTGGCGCAGACGCGCGAGGTACTCGTCACGCGAGATCTCGACCGCTCCCAGGCGGGCCAGATGAGGCGTCGGCACCTGGGCGTCGAGCAACACGAAACCGCGCTGGCTCAGGTGCTGAACGAGATATGCGAGCGCTGCCTTCGAGGCATCGGGCCTGCGATGGAACATCGATTCCCCTCCGAAGAAGCCCCCGATGCTCACACCGTAGAGTCCGCCCACCAGCTCGTCCTTCTGGTAGACCTCGACGCTGTGAGCGGCGCCACGCCGGTGGAGCTCTGTGTACGCGGCGACGAAATCGCCTGTGATCCAGGTGGTCGGCCGGCTGGGCGTGGGCTCGGCGCACTTGCGCATCACGCCCTCATAATCTCGGTCAACCGTGAAGGTCCATCCTGCTCGGCGGATGCGCTTGCGCAAGCTCCTGGATGGACGATAGCGTTCCATCTCGAAGATGGCGCGGGGATCAGGAGACCACCACGTCAACATCGGATCCGAGGACCAAGGAAACACTCCCGCGCGATATGCGCCCAGCAAGCTCTCCGGCGTCACAGTTCCGCCCACTGCCACCAGTCCGTCGATGACGCCACTTGCCAGAATGCGCTCTGCGTCATCCTGATCGGAATCTTCTTGCGTGTCTGCCATAGTCTTGCTACTGAACCGGCGCGCGACATTTTTCGCGGTGCCCCATGGGTGCTCCGAGCACCCGCGCTGATTCTTGTTCCTTTTCTTTTCAGATTCGAGTAATCTACCGGGCCCGAGAGTCTTAACTAGACGAGAACAACCCAGGAGACAAGGCTATGACGAGGAAGCTTGCTGTAACAGTATTCGCGACATCCCTTATGCTTATTGGCTGCGGTAGCGAGAGTGCTAACAAAGCTGTAGATGCAGGAAGCGATGCAAAGCCCGCGCCTGACGGTGGCCCGGCGGACGTCGTGAAGCTCGATGTGGTTACCCCACCAGGACCCGAGGCAGGGCAGCCAGATGGAATCACCCCCATAGCGGACACCGCGGTCGACACTGTGGTCATTCCCCCGACCGATGGCGGGGTTGATGGCCCACCGGCAGATGTTGTGCCCGTGCCCCCCGTTGATGGCGGCCCGAAGGATACTAGTCCAATTCCTCCTGATGCCATTCCTGCCGACACTGTGAAGATCGACGCCCCTGCCGATATCGGGAACCTTCTGCCTGACGCCCCTTCGCCTGGCAATGAAGCCGGCCATCCTGATGCCCCTGCCGGCGACACCGTCGTGAGTGTCACTCCTGACGGCCCACCGAGCGTAACTCCTGACGCCCCAAACGCCGGCCTTGATGTTCCCCCGAGCGTGACTCCTGATGCTGCCGCAGAGGCTGGCAGTGACGTCCTCGTGACCGTCATTCCTGATTCTGCCCCAGATGTGACCGTAACTCCCGATGCTGCCGAAGACGTTGTGACTGCCATTGACGTCCTCATTGCAACGGACCTGGAGCCCGACTCGGGCAGCACCGTCGACGGTGGCGGCAGCGACATCTAGACGGACCAAGCCACGGGGCTTTCCTGGCGCAGTCTGGCTGCGCTGAACAGGGGGACTGGGTTCAACCCGAAAGGGGCCGACCAGTCCCCTTTTTCGTTGGGACGCGTTTCGTCTCTCCGGTCGGAAAAGCTTTCGTCATGCGGACGAAAAAGGTCGCCCGACTGAGGGCTTGCAGCAACCATGGGCGACTCCAATTCCCATGTTTGTCAGATGGTTAGGCGAGTTGGTGGCCATCTTCTTGCACTGTGGCACGGGGAATGCAATAATCACCGCTGGGTTACTCATGCGAAACAAGAAAAGCAATGGATTCACCCTAGTGGAGCTGATGATCGTGGTGGCGATCATCGGCATCCTTGCCGCAGTCGCCATACCTGCCTTCACCAAATACATCAGGAAATCGCGGACCGCTGAGGCTATGGGGTTTCTCAACAAGGAATGGGCGGGGTCCGTCACCTACTACATGACGGACTTCACCGCCGGGGCAGCCACGATCGTGCCACGGCAATTCCCCGGCCCTTCTGGGGCTTGGGAGTTGGCATCCTCCGCCCACACCGACTGCTGCGATCTGACAGGAGGGCGCTGTCCTGGGGGCGCGGATATCTGGACGACAGACCCGGTTTGGGCGGCGCTGAAGTTCTCCATTCCCGACTCCCATACCTACATGCCGGGCTATTCCGGGGACGGCCAGGGAATCGCCGCCTTGTTTACCGCCTACGCCCGAGGCAATCTTGACTGCGATTCCGTGCCGGCCGAGTTCTCTCGACAAGGCGGTGTCACCAACAACGGCGATGTGAGCGGGTCCGTCCAGCCACTCATAGTCAACGAGCTCGAGTAGTCGGCCGCCGAGGAGCCCGCGTCTGGTGGCGTAAGCATGCGCCTCTGTCACCGACTGCTCCAGCAGTTGAACCGCCAGCGTCGGCTCGAATTGTGTACTGTCTAGACCGACATCGTCATGGCCTCCGTTTCTTCTCTCACCGCGACTCTTCTCGTCACCTGCCGGGACCGCACCGGTTTGGTCGCAGCGCTGTCGAATTTCGTCTTTCAGCACGGCGGCAACATCCTGGACGCCGACCAGCACGCGGAGAGCGAAAGCGGCGAGTTCTTCATGCGCCTGGTCTGGGAGCTGAGCGGGTTCCAACTCGACCGCCAGGCCACCCGTGCTGGAATTGAGGTACTAGCCCGCCAGTTCGACCTGCGCTGGGAGCTGACCTTCTCAGACGCGCAGCCGCGGGTCGCGGTGATGGTCAGCAAGGCTTCGCATTGTCTGTACGACCTGATGCTCTGCCAGCAACTGGGGGATCTGGGTGGCGAGATCGTCAGGGTCATCTCGAACCACGACACGTTGGCCGATGTGTGCAGGCATTTTGACGTGCCGCTGACGGTGATTCCGGTAGAGCGAGACCGGAAAGCGGCAGTCGAGGCCGAGCAACTGGCGCTGCTAGACGGGCTGGGCATCGACCTGCTGGTGCTTGCGCGCTACATGCAGATCCTGTCGCCTGCATTTGTGGATCGCTGGCGGGGACGCGTCATCAACATCCACCACTCGTTCCTGCCCGCCTTCGCAGGCGCGCGGCCGTATCACCAGGCCCAACAACGAGGGGTGAAGGTCATCGGCGCCACAGCCCACTACGTGACTGCAGACCTTGACCAAGGCCCCATCATCGAGCAAGACGTGTGCCGCGTCTCTCATCGCGACACGGTTGAAGACATGATGCGCAAGGGACGAGAGCTAGAACGGCTGGTACTCACCCGGGCGGTGCGCCTCCACCTCCAGCGCCGGGTCCTGGTATCTGGCAACCGCACCATCGTGTTTGGTTGACTCGCGAAGCGCCTGTCAACAATAATGGGCTTGCTAGCGTGGTCTTGCCGGAAGGAAGGAGATCCTCATGAAGCTCTGGCTGGTCGCAGTCGCATTGTTGGCGGCAACAACCGCCAGCGCAGCACCGAAGAAGGCTGCCAAGGAAGCAGCGACGAAGTCGGCCGTCGATCCCAACATTGCCGTGGCCAAGGCCCACGGTGGCAAGGTCTGGGTGGCGTTCGATGCCATCCCGACGGTCGAGGGAGAGGCGCTGGGGAAATGGTTGGCCGCACACCCCTCGAACGTGGAACTCACCCTCAAAGGCAACGACGATCGGTGGCCGATCAACTTCCTGGTCGTGTTCAAGAAGCCGCCGGCCAAAGGACCGGTCACGATCATGTTGGTCGACAAGAAGGAGCCCAGAATCATTGTCGATCAGTTCTCGCCGCAGACGCCCGCCGATGCGTTGGTGTACCGGGAAGGCTACGACCTGGAGCAGAACAACGGCTTCAACAAGGGCCACACCTACGTCATGCGGGTGGGGCAGCTGATCAACAAGAGGTTCCAGCTCTACGCGAGTGGCGAGATAAGCCTCAAGTAGCCGAACGCCCTCGCCACCGTAACACGCGCCGGCCGGCCTTCCTGCGCCGCCATGCTACGATTGCGTCTTCTGCCCGAACCGACGCAGACGGAAGTCATTGCCCACCGATCCGAACCGCACGAGACCCCGGCCTCGCCCTGGCGATGAGCTGTGCCTGACCGTCGACCGTCTGGCCTACGGGGGCGAGGCGGTGGGCCGCCACGAGGGACTGGTGGTGTTTGCTTCAGGCGCGGTGCCAGGCGAAACCGTGCGGGTGCGCATTCGTCGGGTGCAGCGCCGGCATGTGGAAGCAGATGTCATCTCGGTAGAGGAGGCCTCGCCCGAACGTGTGACACCCCGATGTGTGCACTTCGCGCAGGGGTGCGGCGGTTGCACTTGGCAGCATGTGGACTACGCGAGCCANNTTGCGCCCCATCATCCCCGCGCCCAGTCCCTGGCACTACCGCAACAAGATGGAGTTCGCATTCCACCCCGAGGGCGTGCTGGGCCTGCATCCGCGTGGGGCCTGGCACAGCATCCTGCCCCTGCACGAGTGTTTTCTGGCGCTACCCCTGACGGTCGCTCTGGTCAAGGCCGCGCAGGCATTTGCCCGCGAAGCGAGCCTGTCGCTGCACGACCCGCGCACCCATCAAGGTCTGCTGCGCGAACTGGTGGTGCGCCACAGCCGCGGCACCGGGGAAACCATGCTGGGCATTGTCACCAGCCCGGGAACATTTGACGACGCCGCCGCCATGGCCGAATGTCTGGCAGCGGTCGACGACAGCGTGAAGAGCGTGGTGCGCAGCATTCGCGCCTCGTCGGACACCTCCGCGCCCCTGCAGCAGACCACACTGCTGCGTGGCCAGGACCACATCACCGAAATCGTTGGCGGCCTGCGCTTCGGCATCGGCGTGGAAACCTTCTTTCAAACCAATTCGGCGCAGGCTGAACGTCTGGTGGCGCTGGTTTGCGAGCTGGCTGGCGAGCTGGCCGGGGCGCTGGCCATTGACCTTTACTGTGGCGTGGGCATGTTCACCTTGGCCCTGGCCTCGGCAGGCGCCCAGGCGGTGGGCATCGAGTTGTCGGCAAGCTCAGTCGAGGCGGCGCGCGCGAATGCTCGGAGCAATGGCCTGCACGAAACCCATTTTCTTGCCGGTGACGCCCGCAGCGTCTTGCCCCAGGTGCTAGCCGAACACGGAAGCCCGCGCGTGGTGGTGCTCGATCCGCCGCGGGCCGGCGCCGGGGGAAAGGTCATGCGGCGAATTGCCCGCGCAGGGCCCGCGCGCATCATCTACGTGTCGTGCAATCCCACCACCCTGGCGCGTGATCTCGTCGAGCTTATGCCCTTCGGCTATCGCGTCTCCGTGGTGCAACCGCTCGACCTGTTTCCCCAGACCTACCACGTGGAGACCGTGGTCGCGCTGGATCGCCATGCTATCCTGACTACTTCGGTTCCGCCCTCTGCACGTGAGCCGGAGTGAACCACCCGAGTCATGAAGCGTACGCGCAACCCAGTCTCCTTGCCGGGTATCCTGAAGGGGATCCCACGCGGCTTCGATGCCAAGCCAATCTGGGCGCAGATCAACGTGACCTGGCGATGCAACCTGCACTGCCACTACTGCACGGAGTACGACAACAGCAAAGGCGATGTCCCGGCATCCGAGATCTACGCCCGCATCGACCGGTGCAAGGAGCTGGGCGTGATTCACACGGATCTCATCGGTGGCGAGCCGCTGCTCCACCCGGACATCTTCTCCCTCATGCGCCACGTGGTGCGCAGCGGGATGTCGACCGGCATGACCACCAATGGATTCCTCCTGAGCGAAGACAAGCTGGACGCGCTCATCGACCTGGGCATGGGCCGCATCCAGATCTCGGTCGATTGCCTGAACCCTTCGCCGGAGACGCCCAAGTCTCTGCGAACCTTGCGCAACAAGATCGACATGGTCGCGCGCCGAGGGCTGTGGTTTTTCGTCGCGGCGGTGCTGTGCCCGGAGACGCTGGACGAGGTGGTTCCGCTGGCCGAGCACTGTTTCGAGCTGGGTGTCCCCATCTTCTTCTCAGTGGTGCACCAGCGCGGCCGGCTGCAACCGGGACAGCTCGACCAACGCTACCTAGAGAAGCTGCGCTGGCTGAGACAGAAGAAGCGCGAGGGGAAACCCATCTCCAACCCGTACTATCTCATCCGCTATTTCGAACGCGCGCTCGCCGGCCGACCCATGGGTTGGACGTGCCTGGGCGGGAACAAGGCCTTCTACGTTTCTCCCGAGGGCGATTTTCAGTACTGCTACCACGTCGCACCCCTGCGCCCCTTTGCCGAAGTCACCGCGCAGGACATCCGCAATCTGCGCGGCCACAAGGGCTGCGAGGATGGCTGTGGCGTGGATTGCATGATCCGGACCTCGCTGCCGTTTTCCAATCGGGCCTGGGTGATTGGGCACGAGATCGCCGAGCGGGTGCGCGGATTGGGCAGCCGGCTCGGGCGGGCCGGAGGCAAACCGCCCCGCGTGGTCGGAGCTACGTAGACTCGCTCACCCTCGGCTCCACCTTGGCGAAACGCGGGCTGAACACGACCCAGCGGTTCATCGGGTAGTTCCAGGCGAGATAGACCAGAGCTGCCACCACCAGCTTGGAGGCGGGATAGGGCAGACCGAGAAAGCGGGTGAAGATCCAGACCCCACCGGTGTGCAGCCCGGACGCGGCCACCTGGACCAGGACAAAGCGAAGAAACTGCAGAGAGCGCGGCTGCCATGACGCCTGAAAAGTCCACCACCGGTTGATGGAGAAGTTGGAGAGCGAGCCAACGATCGTCCCGATCCAGGTCGCCAACACGTAGTCGACACCGGCCAGCTCGACCAGGCCGGTCAGGGTGACGAAATCCAGCGCGGTAGTAAAGATCGACGTCAGGGTGTTGCGCGAAAACGTGCCCCGGATGGGCGGGGCTGGCGGTGCGACCGCGGTGCTCAAGCGCTAGCCCCTCGGCGCGTGCGCCAGCCCTGATAGAGGAGAAGCACTGACGGCAAGACGATCACCGCCGTTGCCAAACAAGTCAGTTCGCCCAGAACCGCGAACAAGCCAAAGAGGAACAGGCCACGATTCTGCGCCACCAGCAGCGACGAATACCCGATGATGGTGGTGGCCGAACAGAGGCTGACCGCGCCGCCGGTGGCGCTAATCGCTGCGGTCACGTCGGAGCGTCCGTCCTGCAGGTAGCGGCCCATCACGTTGACCGCATAGTCCACCCCGATCCCGAAGGTGATGGGAAACGCAATGAGGTTGATGAAGTTGATGCGGACGCCTAGGTAAATGGTTGCCGCGAGCATCCAGCCAACCCCCACCACGAGCGAGCCAATCACGAACGGAGTGGCCAGGCTGACCCGGAACAGTACCACGACAACCAGCACCACGCCGAAGAAAGCGAGCAACGAGGCACGCGGACCGTCGCGGCTCATGCAAGCGAGAATATCGGCCGTCACGGGCAAGGCGCCGGCCACGCGGCCCGGGACGCCGGGCGCGGAGGCGGCGAGGACGCGCAATTGCTCGACGAAGCTGGACATGTCGGGTCCGTACCAGGCGGTCTGCGTCGGCCGGGGAAACACGAGAATGGTCCGCCCCAGGGTTCCATCCCGCTCGCGCAGCCCGGTGAGCAACCCATCGGGCAAATTGGCCGCCGTGATCGCAGGCATCGGCCCGGTGCCTAGAAAATGCTCCAGCTTGTCCTGCTCCTCGGGCGAAAGCTGCGCGCGGATCCTGGGCGTGAGCTTCTTGCGCAAGCGCTCGACGATCCGCTGCTTCTCCGCCTGCTCGACGGGAAGCACGTCATCGGCAGTCACGATCGAGGAGATGCGCGCCGACAGCGGCGGCCGGGTGGCAGCCTCGCGCAGGCGGGTAGCGATGACACGGGTTTGCGCCACGCTGTCGGCCAGGATCACGATGGGCGTGACCTGGCGACCGAGAAGCTTGTCCATCCTGGCGCCCCAATAGCCTTCACCCGAAACCCAGGTATCGCGGCGCCGAAGCTTGCCAAGGTCGAGCTCCAATTGGTCGTGGCCGAAGTGGCGGAGTTGGAACAGAGCCAGCAGCGTGAGCACCAGCGCGACCACGGCGAAAGGCAACGGAGAGCGCGCGATGCGATTGGCCAGCAATCCCATGGGCCGCAAACGCGCCGCCCGCTCGCTGAGCGGGCGCAACCGGCCCTTATCCAGCCGCGCGATGAGCGAGGGTGAAAGCAGGAAGGTCGCAACCCAACACAACACCATTCCCAATCCGCCGATCACCCCGAACTGGCGGAACCCGCGGAAATCCATCGCCACCAGGGAAACGTACGCGGCAGCCGCTGCCAGCGACGCCGACAGCGTGCCCACCCGGGTCCCTGACAGGCTGATGGCCAGCGACTCCTCGACCGAAATCCCGCGCCGCCGAGCCTCCACGTAGCGAGCGAGCAGCACGATGCCGAAGTTGATGCCGTTGCCCACGATGATGGTACCGAGAAAGGCGGTGTTGGAGTTAAGCGCGGTGATTCGCCAGGGGGGCAGGCTGGCCAGGGCAAACGCCCCCACCGCGCCGATGGCCAGCGGGGCCAGGAGGATGGGCACCGCAGCCACCCAGCGGTAGTAGAGCACCAGCACGATGACCACCAGCACGATGACCAGAATCGACGAAAAGGTCAGGTCCACCACCAGCGCCGACATCTCCTCGACCGAAATGGGCACGTCGCCAGTGAACCCGACTCGCATCCCCGGCGCATAGTGGCCCGGACCGCCTAGCTCGGCCAGGTCGCGGCGTACCCGC
>PMBS01000048.1 GCA_003153015.1 Myxococcales bacterium | reverse complement strand
GTGTGGTTGAGGTGACCGCGCACGAAGGTGGACAGATGGGCGCGGATGCCCTTGTTGACCGCCTCGGCGCCGAGGTAAGCGCCCCAGGGGAAGGCGATGATGACCAGCTCAACCGGGTTGTCGCGCGAGCCGAGCCCCAGCGCACCGGGTCCGAGGTAGGCCAGCGGCCTGATGTACGCCTCTTCCAGCTTGTTGGCGCGCAGGGTGTCGAGGCATGCGGCCTCGATCTGCTCGCGCGAATAGGGGACGGCCATGTCACAGATCTTGGCCGAGGTGACCAGCCGATCCACATGCTCGCGCAAGCGGAAGACCGCGCTGCGGCCGTCGTTGCGCTTGTAGCAGCGGATGCCTTCGAAAACCGCCACGCCGTAGTGGAGGGTGAAGGCTGAAACGTGGGTGGTCGCCTGTGCGAAAGGCAACAACTTCCCGTTCATCCAGGCGAACTCGGACTTGATCATGTTTCTCCTTTGAGGCGCCGGATCTCTTCTTCGATGTCGGCCAGACCAGGACTCATGCCGAGGGCCGCCTCGAACTCACGGATGGCATCATCGGGCAACCCGGTCTCAGCGTAGAAGCGACCGAGCGAGATGCGCACCCAGGGATTGGCGGGCTCGCACTCCACCGCTCCGCGCAGCTCGGCCAAGCCCGCGGCCACTGCGTGCGAGTCAGCCGGCGCCTGACGATAGAGCGCCCAGCCCAAGGCACTGCGGTAGCTCGCCTGCTTGGGCGCCAAAGCGGTGGCCTGGCCAAATGCCTCCGCCGCCTGCGGGTAGCGGCGGGCGCGCAGGTGCGACACACCGGTGAAGTACACCCGTTCGGCCGCGGTAGCCGCGGATTCGGATTCAGCGGCCGGCTCCGCGTTGGCAGGTGCTGGCAACGGGGTGCGTTCCAATTCGGCCAGGTACTTGCGCCGTGAACCACTGTCGTGCAGCACCCCAAATGCCTTCTCCAGACGCTCGAAGATCTGGCGGGCCGCGTCTCGCACCTCATCGCCGCGAAGGCGGAAGAGATCGGGATGGAAGTCGCGCGCCAGGGCCTGGTAGGCATCCGCTATCTCGGCCGGCGTGGCATCCCGCTCGACGCCCAACACCTCGAAGTGACTCTGCGCACGCATCACGGCCAGCAGGGCGACCAGCTCCTCGCGGCTGCGTTCGCTGGTCGGAATGCTCTTGCTGCCCAAATCCACGGGCCGGGGGGTACGGCGGACCTCGTCCTCTTGCAGGGGCGCACGGGTGGCCACGATCATGCCGGCCTCGCACATGGCCACCAGGAGAAGGCGGGCGCGGTCGATGGGAATAGGCGACGAAGCCAATGCCGCCTCCAGCTTGACCGTGCCATCCAGGCCATCAATGAAGCGCCTCTCGTTTACGTCGGAGGTTATGTCCTGCAGGCGCCGGCGCGGGTCGGGACTGGGCGTCAGGTAGTTTCCTGAGAGAGGCTCCAACACGCTGTGGATGCGCTCCGCATCGTAGTGGCGCCGGATGCCCTCCAAGATCAACGCCGCAGGCGTGCGTTCCAGGCGCATGGACGCCTCTTGCCGGGGCATCTCCTTCTTGAACATGAAATCGCCGCTCGACCACGAGAAGATCTCGAGCAACTTCGATTCCATTTGCAGCATGAGGGCGCGCGACAGGTTGTAGGGCGAGAGCGCGCCCATGGCCACCAGGACTTCGCCCTGATGCTGGTGCGTCTCTTTCATCCGGCGCAGCGACTCCTCTAGCGTCTCGGCAGAGATGAGACGCTGTTCCAGCAGGATCTGACCCAAGCACTCGGACAACATGTTGGAACGTACCGAGACCGGGTAGCCCTCGTCGAAGTTGACGATCTTCTTGGTCTTGTCGCGCGCGAGCAGCAGCGCGCCGGACATGCGGGCGGAATACACCCGCTGCAACACGCGGGCGAAGGGCTGGCGGGCCAGCGATCCGTGCAACTCGGCCTCGCCGTCGACGAAGTGCTTGGCCGTGGTTTCCACCGCGCGCTTCTCGCGCTTCTGCTCCAGATCGGCTGCGGCTGCGCCTGGGTAGTTGGCCACGGGGGGCGCCTCGGGCGGCGCGCTGGGCGGAACCGTCTCGAGCAGGCGCGCCAGCAGGCGATCGACGTCGAGCGGCGTGGACAGGTACTCGGCCGGGGCAAAGCGGCGCTGCGCCTCGGCCTGATGGCTCGCCCCGCGGTGGGTGCTGGCGACGAAGAAGATCGGGGTCCGAGCGGTTGCGGAGTTCTCCCGAACTTCCTTGGCCAACGCGAAGCCACTACCGTCGGAAAGGGTGGTGTCTAGGATGATGGCATCAGGCGAACGCACGGCCAGAGTACGCCGAGCCCAGACTAGCTCGGCCTCGGTCGAGAGCGAGTAGTGGGCCTCGCCGAGCGTCTCGTTGATGCGTCGAGCTAACGCAGGGTTGCTCTCTACTACCAGAACGTAGGAAGCCATGGGCCGGGATTGTATACCGCAAATCTGGTTTTTCTGAGGCTTGTGACAGCAACGTTCGCAAGCAGGTTCATCTAGCCAGCAACCCGCGGCTGCGAACACGGAGGGGAGAGAGGGGCCACAGAGAGGCGGGTAGTGGTTGTGGGCCTGCTTTTCGGGAGTGCGGCCTGTGACGTGGGATGGTAGACGATGTCCCGGAGGATTCGCGTGAGTCGCGGCCAACCGAAAGCGAAGAACGACCTGGCTTGCCTGATTCTTGCGGCCGGCAAGGGGACCCGCATGTACTCGAAGCGGGCCAAGATGCTGCACCCGATTTTGGGCGTGCCCTTGGTTTCGTATCCAATCGAGCGGGCGCTGGAGCTTGGCGCCTCGCCCATCGTGGCCGTGCTCGGCTATCAGCGCGCCGAGGTGGAGAACGCGATCATCGCTCGTCACGGGCAGGGCACGGTGGGCGTGGTCGAACAAGCGGAACAGAAGGGGACCGGGCATGCTGTCCGCCTGGGGCTGGCGGCCCTGCGGCGCTGGGAGGGAACGGTTCTGATCCTGTACGGCGACGTGCCCCTGCTGGGCCGCGAGACCGTGACCGCGTTGGTGAAGAAGTCGCGCCGCGGGGGCACATTGGCGATCCTGACCGCCGAGTTGGCTGACCCGCAAGGCTACGGCCGGGTGATCCGCGACAGGCGCGGCCGCATCACCGGGGTGGTGGAGCACAAGGATGCCAGCGAAGATGAGCGGCGGATCAGCGAGGTCAACGCCGGCATCTACGCCGCACCAGCAGCCTTTCTTCGTCAAGCCACCGCGCGGCTCTCCCCCCGCAACGCCCAGGGCGAGTTGTACCTGACCGACATCGTCGCAAGGGCCGCGGCCGGTATCGGCGTCGCTTCGGTCAAGGTGGGCGCCGAGGAGATGGCCGGGGTCAACGATCGGCAGCAGCTCGTCGCGGTCGAAAAGATCCTGTGCCGGCGCATTGTCGGCCACTTCGGCAAGCACGCCACCTTCCGCGATCCCGAGACAGTATTGGTCGAGGCCAGTGTCACCATTGAGGAAGATGCAGAGATCGGCCGCAACGTGGTACTACGCGGCCGCACCCGGATTGGCGCTGGCGCTCGCATCGACGATGGCTGCATCCTCACCGATACCGAGGTGGGTGCGGGCGCCACCCTGCAGCCCTACACCGTGGCCACCCAGTCCTGCATCGGACCAGGCGCCAAGGTTGGACCCTTTGCCCATCTGCGGCCAGGCACCGAGTTGGGTCCCGAGGTGCATGTGGGCAACTACGTGGAAACCAAGAAGACCCGCATGGGCCGCGGCAGTAAGGCCAACCACCTGACCTACCTGGGCGACACCATCATCGGCGAAGGGGTCAACGTGGGCGCGGGCACCATCACCTGCAACTATAACGGCTACGAGAAACGCCAGACCATCATCGAGGACGGCGCTTTCATTGGGTCGGACACGCAACTGGTCGCCCCGGTGCGGGTAGGCAAACGCGCCGTGGTGGCCGCGGGTTCCACCATCACCGAGGACATCCGCGACGGGGTGCTTGCCATCACGCGAGCGCCGCTCAAGCAGGTCGACGGATACGCCGACCGGGTGGCGGAACGGTACGCAAACCAGGCTGCGCCCAAACGATGACATTGACAGCCGCCGCTGCGCAGCCACCCGCTGAGGTTTCGTGCCAAGTTCGGTGAAGGACTTCTTCGACCAGCGCGTCCCGGATGCCTTGCGCCAGCACCCGGAAAAGGCCAAGGAAGTAGCCGCGACCTTCTTGTTCACCATCACCGGTGCTGATGGCGGGACCTGGACCGCCGACCTCATCAGCTCGCCGCCCATCTGCCAACCTGGATGTGTTGGCCAAGCTCAGTGCACGATTGAAGTTACGGATGAAGACTTCCGCAGTATGATCGACGGCGGGGCACAGGTGGCGGTGCAGGTTTTTCTGAGTGGCAAGCTGAGGATCGGGGGTGATCCGATGCTGATCTCGCGCCTGCTGCGGCTGCTGCAAATGGGGAATGCTCCGATGATCTGAGTGTGGTTCAAGAATGTCGACGGAGATCGGTAATCCCGCGCCAAGCAGCGATCACTCCGGCCACGGCCACGGCCACGGCCACGACCTTCCGCGGCTATCGCGGGACTGCGGGGAGATCGGCCAGTCTTGAAAAGTAATGGCAGAACATCTCCATGCCCCGGCCGGCCTGGCCCCAGTCGAAGTTCTCGTCGATGGCGTGGTAGCCATGCTCGGGTAACGAAAGTCCGAGCAAGACCACCGGCGCGCACAGTACGCGATCCATGGTCACCACCGCGCCGATGGAACCGCCCTCGCGGGTGAGCACCGGCCGCTTGCCGAATGCCTCGAACATGGCTTGCTGGGCAGCTTCCAGGTGTGGACCCGACGGATCGACGAGGTAGGGCGAGAGTGACGATTCGTGAATGACCTCGGCGTCGCGGCAGTGTTGCCGCACGAAACCCTCGATCAGACGCAACACACGCTCGGGCCTCTGGTCAGACACGAGCCGGCAGGACAACTTGGCCTCGGCCCGGTGAGGCACGATGGTCTTGATGCCCGCCCCGTTGTACCCGCCGACAAGGCCATGGACCTCGAAGGTGGGCGCGATCATGATGGCCTCACGCAAGCGAGCGTCGTCGGGAAAGCGCACGCTGGAAAAGCCGTGCGCACGCCGGAAGCGCCGACGGGAGAAGCCCGCCCTAGCCAGACCACGGCGCTCGGCTGCGCTGGCGCGACGAACATCGCGGTAAAAGCCGGGTATCTTCACCCGTCCGGTGCGGGCGTCGTAGCAAGCATTGATCAGCGCACACAGCTCGCCCAGCGGGTTGCGAGCCGCGCCGCCAGTTGTCCCCGAATGCACGTCCTTGTCCCCAGTCTGCAGGCGCACGCAGAAACCCAGCAGGCCGCGCAGCCCGTAGGGGATCGCGGGCCGGCCCGCCTGCGGCCAGAGCGTGTCGGAGACCACAATGGAATCAGTGCGCAGCGGGGGCCGGTGCCCGTCGCCCTTGGCCAGTCTGCGGAGTGCGGCCTCAAAACTGGGGCTGCCGATCTCCTCCTCGGTTTCCCAAAGAAACTGAAAGTTGAGGCGCACGCCGTCCTGCAAGGCCAGCCGGGCCCCGAGAAGCGCGGCCAAGGCCGGCCCCTTGTCGTCGGTGGTGCCGCGGCCGCGCCACTTGTCACCATCGCGGACCAGCTTGAAGGGCGGGGACTGCCATTCGTCGGCTTCGGCGGGTTGCACATCCAGGTGATTGTAGATGGTCACCGTCGGGAACTTGGGGTCTTGCACAAGACGTCCGAGGACCAGGGGCAATCCCGCCGTCTTGATACATTCAGCCTGCGCGCCCAGCTCGCGCAGCAGCGCACAGCCGTGCTGCGCGACCCGCTCCACGTCGGCCCGGTGCACGGGATCCATGCTCACCGACGGAATCTCGACCAGCGCGGCCAGGTTCTCCTCGAACTCGTGGCGCAAACTGGCACTCCGGTCGCGCAGGTTCCCTCGTGGAAACGATGTTCGCTTGCTCATAGTCCCGCGGACATACCACGGGCCGCGCGACCTCGCAGCGGTCAACCAGCTACGAATTCTCGACAGGAGGCACTAATGCCTGAACGCCAGCAACCACGCACCCGCCACCACGACCACAGTCGCGATCAGACAGATGGCCTGCGCCGGCGGTTTGACCGGGCGGCGCACGAGGTGTCCCCAGAGCAGACCAAAGCCCAGGCCGAAGCCGAGACCGGTGGCATGGGCCAGCATGTCGGACCGCTCGCCCACGCCCAGCATGGCGAAAAGGCCCAGGCTAGCCGCGACGCCCAGGAGAAAGGCGCGCTTGAAACGACCCACGGTGCGTGCGGCGTAGCGCCGCATGAACTGCAGACCGCCCAGCAGCCCCAAGGCCGCAAAGGTTGCGGTGGACGCGCCCACCACGTCGTGCGGGCTTCCGTAGACAAGCGCCGTCAGCAGATTGCCCGCCACTCCCGCCAGCAGGGTCGCAAAGAGCGCCAGTCCTCCACCCAGCCAGCGACCGAGCGCGGTGAGAAACACGATGAACGCCACCGCGTTGCCTGCGACATGCATGATATCCGAGTGCAGGGTGAGCGCGGTCACCGCCCGCCACCACTGTCCGTGCACGATCAAACCAGCAACACCGCTGCCCACGCGAAACCAACCGCCGGCATCGGCGCCATTGCGTGGCCCCGACACCCAGAAGAAGGCCGCGATGGTCGCTGCTGCGGCCAGCCCGACGAACGACGGCCCGTGGTCGGGCGCCTGCGGCTCCCGCACCGGCTCCTCGCTGGCTTCCCGGTCGGCGGCATCGAGCGCAGCCAGCGCAGTGGCCACGCACGGTGGGGGCACCAGCACGGCCCATCCCTCTTCGGTCAGGCCCACCCGGTGGGTAATGCCCACGGCTTCCAGGACGAAATCCCACGCCTCCGCCTGCTCGCGACTGGGCGACACGCGCACGGCAGCTTCGGCCGGAACCTCAGCGGTCACCCCGCTATTGTAGTCACCGAATCGTGTCTATGTCGTGTGGCGAGAACTTGTCAGACGACTTCCGGGCGATCCCTGGCAGGGCGGGAGGGCTGGGATACGTCCGGACGTATCCCGTTGGATACACTGGCATTGCCTTGTGGACCTACGACCCTTCCGCCGACCGATGGGCCTCGGTCGATGTGACCGGGTTGCCGACGGATAGTGAGGTGGAATTCGTATGGGCGGGACGGGACTTGCTGGCCATCGGCAGAGTGGCCGCTGCCATGGGCGGTTTCCGCTACACGCCGTAGCAGCCCGCAAGCAAGTATCAGTAGATCTCAACCTCCGAGAGGTGGAAGGCCGCCGCGTTCAGATCGGTCAAGCGCACGTAGCGTGCGTTGGTGGGCGGAAAGTTGGCTTTCCACTTGTCGAACTGCTGTTTCCGTTCAGCCACCTGACGGAACTGCTTGTCGTCCTGGCTGATCTCGATCTTTAGCGGCACCGCCCGCTCCTGGCAACATTCGGTGCGATTGTACACGACCACGCGGGAGATGCGTTGCACTTTGCCCAGATCGATGGTCACGTTCTGATTCGGGGCTTCGATGGTGTGGAAGCCCATGTTGGTCGTATCGCCGTCCACCAGCAAGCTGGGATCGCGACCGTATTGCGGGTGTGGAGTCACCACGGTGACCGGCCGGTGCAGCGCAAGATTCGGGCGAGTGAAGACCTTGTCGATCGCGAACGCCAGGCCCCCGACCACAACCAACAGGGCCACGGCAATCCTGGTCCAGCGTACCAGCAGCGCGACGCCCACCTGTGTCACGTCACGATCGAGCGGATCGCGCAAACCCTGGGCCAGAGTTGCCATGGCGCACGCCACGAGCTTTCGCTTGGCCGGGGCAAGCTGCGCGAGGAAAGGCTCCCCCTGGCCGCCCAGGGCAGAAGTGACCAGCTCTCGTTGCTCCTCCGACATGCGTGCAAGCAGAGGTCCTCCAACCGGCAACTCGGCCAGAGCAGCCCAGCACTCTTCACCTGCAGGCGTGGGCCCCAATTCACTGCCGGCCCGAGCCAGATGTGCCCGGATCATCAACCTGACGGCAGCGCAATCGAGCAGGAGTGCAGCTCCCCCACCCTCCTCCAGCTCACCGAGTTGGCTGGCGCCGGTCTGGGCAGCGCATCCGAGCTGATACTCTTCCCAGCCGGGTTTCCCAGAGGTGTAGTTCCGCTGCGCCGAGATGACCATCCGCTCGTCCATCCAGAAGAAGCGGCGCAACCACCGCCAGAACCTGCTCGGTGCGCCGCCTACAGCTTGCGCAGCAGCCACCTTGGGACTGGGCTCGTCAACCTCTGGCGTGGCAACGCTCGAAACCGGCCCGGCTGCTGACCCGCTCGGCGCGCCTTCCACCGCGTCATTGGGACCTTTGATCTCGTTAGTCATGGCGAGTCTCTAATACCCCGAAAGCGCGAAAGAACCTAGCCCGTGTTTGTCGGAGTGACCACTCTGCCCCCACATCCCGGTGCCGCCGGTCCGCCACCAATCCCACCCGTCCGGACGGGCGGCCGAAGCTCACTTCAAGAAGGCGGCCATGAACTGAGGGTCCGAAACCACGGCGACGAAGGCCCGGTCCACCATCTCATTCGACCGGTTACGACGACCGTCAGGCTTTGCGCGCGGCCGCCGGCAGGAGCATCACGGCGGCGGAGCGTGGCGAGTGCACTGTGACGCTGGAGATGGTTTTCCCGCACAAGGGGCCGAAGTGGGTACGGTCTCCGGTAATCACGACAGCACATCGGTGATGGATCGCAGCGGCCAGCACGGGCTTGTCCTTCTCGGGCAACGGGAGATTTGCATAAAGTGCCGGATCAGGGGCACGCAGGGCGCCGATGTGTAGTTGCGGCAGGAGGATCCCCAACGTTGCAAGAGCGGCCGGCTCCTTCGCGGCGAGATTTCGACGCGCCTCCTCGAGCACGTAGTCATCGATCCAGCTCTCATGTCCGCTGGCTGGCAGAAGACCAAGCAGTCGGCGCATGGCACCGTCGGACTTGGCGGCGGAGAAGAGAACATTCGCGTCCAGAAATATGCGCATGGGCCGCTCAGCGGCTACGCCTTCTCAAGGAAGCCGCGGGCAAGACCTTGGCCAGATCGGCTTCGGCAGCGTCGAACTCGCGAACCCGATCATCGGAGTAGATCTCTACCGGAAGGGTGACAGCGGGGCGCAGGCGGATGCCCTCTGGTGTGGTTTCGGCCATCACTTGATCTTCGGGCGAGATACCAACCGCCTGACGCAGTTTGGCGGGCAGGGTGATGACGCCGCGACTCGAGATCGCAAGAGTGACCTTCATGAAATACTGAATAGCAGAAAAGCAGAAATAACGCAACAGCAGAGGAAGCTCGGGGCGACCGTGCGGCTGCTCTATGTCGTCTCGGGCCCGCGGGTCATCAGGATCTTGCCGGAGCGGACCAGTTCGACCAGGCCGAAGGGACGCAGCAGCGAGATGAAGCTGTCCAGCTTCTCACTCCCGCCGGTCACCCGCAGGATGAGCGAGTCGGTTCCGCAGTCCACCACCTTGGCCTTGTAGTGCTCTGCGATCTGCAGGATCTCGGTGCGCTCGCCCACCTCGGCCTGCAGCTTGATGAGAGCAATCTCGGTCTCGACCACTGACTGGCCGGTATGGTCGATGGCGTGCACCACGTCGACCAGCTTGGCCACCTGCCGAATCATCTGTTCCAAAGTGTCGGCCGCGCCCCGGCAGGTAATGGTCATGCGCGAAAAGCCCGCGTCCGTGGGATCGGGACTGACCACCAGGCTCTCGATGTTGTAGCCGCGCCGGGCGAACACCAGAGCCACGCGCACCAGCACGCCAGGCTGGTTGCGCACCAGCACCGAGATGGTGTGCAGAGGATTGCTTTCGGGAACGACCGCGGGGGCGGCGCTTGCAGCACTCATGATTTCCTCTGGTTCAGGGTCGATGGCAGGTACGCGGGCGCGGTCATGACGGCTCTCCATCTTCGTCGGCTTCGATGCGCGGCGGATCGATGATCATTTCGTGCAAGCTGGCGCCCGCGGGAACCATGGGAAAGACGTTGCCTTCCTTCACCACCTCGGCGTCGATCAGGCAGGGGCCGTCGTTGTATTCCATGGCGGCATGGAGCACGCGGTCCACGTCAGCGGCCCGGCGCAGGTGCAGTCCCTTGGCCCCATAGGCCTCGGCCAGTTTGACGAAATCGGGATTGCCGTCCAGGTCAATGCCCGACAGTCGATTGTCGTAAAACATCTCCTGCCACTGGCGAACCATGCCCAGGTAGTGGTTGTTCATGATGACGACCTTGACCGCCAGCTTGTGCACCACCGCGGTGGCCAACTCGGACAGGGTCATCTGGAACCCGCCATCGCCCACGATGGCCCACACCGGCCGCTCAGGATGGCCCAGCTTGGCGCCTATGGCTGCGGGGAAACCGAAGCCCATGGTGCCGGCGCCGCCTGACGACAACCAGTGACGATTGCGCGTGGTGCGCAGAAACTGGGCCGCCCACATCTGGTGCTGACCCACATCGGTGACCACGATCGAGTCGCGGCCGCCCAGCTTGTCCAGCCGGTCGAGAATGTACTGCGGCCGCAACCCGCCCTTCTTCGGGTAGTGCAGCGGGAACTCCTGGCGCCAGGCCGCGATCTGCTCCAGCCATTCGGTGCGCTCGACCTTGTCGACGAGTGGGATGAGATCCTCGATCACCAGACGCGCATCACCGGACAGGGCCAGGTCAGGCACCAGAATCTTGCCGAATTCCGCCCGGTCGACGTCCACGTGAATCTTCAGCGCGTCCCGGCAGAACTCGGACAGCTTGCCGGTGATGCGATCGTCCCAGCGCGCACCGATGGCCATGATGAGATCGCAGTCGGCCACCGCCTTGTTGGCGTAGGCAGTGCCGTGCATGCCCAGCATCCCGAGGTGCAAGGGCTGATCCTCGGGCACCGCGCCCTTGCCGAGAAGGGTGGTGACCACCGGCGCCTGCAACTTCTCGGCGAGTTGGAGGATGGCCCGACCCGCGTCGGACATGACGGCGCCGTGGCCGACGTAGAGCACGGGCCGGCGACTCTTGCCGAGGAGCTGCGCGGCCCGCTTGAGGTCTTGCGCCTCGGCCCGGTTGGGCACGTGATAGCCGGGCAGATCGACGGAATCGACAAAGGGAGCATCACAGGGGCCGGCCGCCAGATCCTTGGGCAGATCGACCAGCACCGGGCCGGGCCGGCCAGTGGTGGCAATGTAGAAGGCTTCCTTCAGGATGCGCGGAATGTCGGCTGCCTGGCGAACGAGATAGCTATGCTTGACCACGGGATAGGTGATGCCGGTGACATCCGCTTCCTGAAAGGCATCCTTGCCCAGGAGCGAGCGCACCACTTGCGCAGTGATGACCACCATGGGCACCGAATCCATGAGTGCGGTGTAAAGCCCGGTGATGGTGTTGGTGGCACCCGGGCCCGAGGTCACCAGCACGACGCCGGGCTTGCCCGTGGCGCGCGCGTAGCCGTCGGCCATGTGGGTCGCGCCCTGCTCGTGGCGAACCCGGACCAGCTTGATCTTCGACCCGATGAGAGCGTCGAAGAGCGGGATAGCAGCGCCGCCCGGCAAGCCGAAGATGATCTGGACGCCTTCGCGTTCCAGGCACTGAACGACCTTCTCGCCGCCGGTGGGGATCTTCTCCTGAAGTTGAGCCGCGTGCGCTGCTTTGCCACGAAGTTGCGCTTTCTGGCGCGACTTTGTCTTATTCTTCGCTGCCGTCTTTGCCATCTTTGCCTTTTTTCTCACAAATCGTCAGCTTTCAGCCCTCATGTCTGTACGAACATGATGATCATGATGCCAATTTGTATCACGTTTCTGGTTTGCCGCCACAAAGATTCGCATTTCGACGGCACATTGCATTGCTGGTCCCTTCGTATCGGGAACGCGTCATACAACCATGGGCAAGCAATGCCCGGAGCCAGCACAGTCGCTTGACGATCCCTCGGAAGTCCACGCAGTTCGTAGCGGCACGCGAGCGTACGGCGAGCGGATCGAGCGGTCGCCAGCGAGAGCGCGTCGACTCACCTATTGACCCGCCGCGGGGTCCGGTGGCTCATCCCAGTCGAAGGTCCCGGCCTGACGCCGCGTGATCGAGATCTCGATCTCGCTGCCTCCCTGTCCTATCGTTCTTAGCACCAACGTCGATCGGATCGCGACTAGATGATCAGAGTTGATCCGGACTTCCCACAGATAGTTCTCTACTCGACCGTCACGCTCTTCGCCAGATTGCGCGGCTGATCGACATCATTCCCGCGCGCCAGGGCCACCGCGTAGGCCAGCATCTGTAGGGGCAAGACGGTCAGCATCGGCTGCAGCAGCGATGGCGCATCAGGAACCCACAGCACGTCCTCGCAGTGCTGGAGAATCGCCGTGTCGCCCTTGGTCGCCACCGCGATGACCTGGCCCTCGCGGGCACGCACCTCGGCCAGGTTGGACAGCACCTTGTCGTAGCCCTTGCCCCGAGGCGCGATGATCACCACGGGCAGGCCATCGTCGATGAGCGCGATGGGCCCGTGTTTCATCTCGCCGGCGGCATAGCCCTCGGCGTGGATGTACGAAATCTCCTTCAGCTTGAGCGCACCCTCGAGCGCGATGGGGTAGTTGGGACCGCGCCCGAGGAAAAGGAAGTCGCGTACGTGCTTGTACTTGCGCGCCAGCTCCTTCAGGTCGCCGCATTCCTTGAGCGTGTCGCTCATCTTCTGCGGTATGTGCATCAGCTCGCCCACCAGTTCAGTGGCTGCCACGCCCGCCAGGGCGCCGTTGCGTCGGCCGAGGTGAATGGCCAGCAACGCAAGCGCGGCGAGCTGAGCGGTGAAGCACTTGGTGGACGCGACGCCGATCTCCGGGCCGGCATGCGTGTAGAGCACCAGGTCCGAGACGCGCGCAATCGCGGAATCGACCACGTTGCATATGGCGAAGGTGCGCGCCCCCCGTGCCCGCGCCTCCTTGACCGCTGCCAAGGTGTCGGCGGTCTCGCCGCTCTGGGAAATGCCCACCACCAGATCTCTTGCTCCAATCACCGGCTCCCGGTAGCGGAACTCGCTGGCCAGATCCACCTCACAGGCGATGCGCGCGATGTTCTCGATAAGGAACTTGCCTACCAGACCGGCGTGATACGAGGTCCCGCAAGCGATGATGACCACACGGCCGGGCAGCGGCGTCACCTCTTGATCCTCCAGAACCGCGTCGTGGCTGTCGGGCAGCAGGCGTCCGCGCAGGGTGTCGGTTACCGCGTGCGGTTGCTCGTAGATCTCCTTCAGCATGAAGTGCGGATAGCCGGCTTTCTCAGCCTGCGCCGCGGTCCAGGTCACCGTGCGCGGCTTGCGCACGACCGGGTTTCCTTCGAGATCGGTGATGCGCGCGCCTGACCGATCCAGTTCCACGACGTCGCCGTCCTCGAGGAACAGCATCTCGCGGGTTTGTTCCAAGATGGCCGGGGCGTCCGAGGCGAGGAACATTTCGCCTTGGCCGATGCCCACCACCAGCGGGGATGCATTCTTCGCCGCCACCAGCACACCCGGGCTGCGGTCAGACAGCACAACGATGGCAAAGGCACCCTGCACCTGGCGCAGGGCCACCCGCACCGCCTCGACCAGCGAGGCCGCGCCGGCCTGCGTGGCCTCGTCGATGAGGTGAGCCAGCACCTCCGTGTCGGTCTGCGAAGAGAACTGGCGGCCGGCGGCGATGAGCCGCTCGCGCAGCTCAACGTGGTTTTCGACGATTCCGTTGTGCACGACCGAGATGGAGCCAGCCTTGTGCGGGTGGGCGTTCTCGTCGGAAGGCCGGCCGTGGGTCGCCCAGCGCGTGTGTCCGATGCCGTACCCGCCCACCGGACAATCGGTGGCCAGCAGCTTCTCTAGCGCCGCCAGCTTGCCCTGACAGCGCACCAGATGGACCTGCCCGCCGTTGCCCACGGCGATCCCGGCCGAGTCGTAGCCGCGGTATTCCAGCCGGCGCAACCCGCCCAGCAAGATGG
Organism: Myxococcales bacterium; assembly: GCA_003153015.1. Lineage (GTDB taxonomy): Bacteria > Myxococcota_A > Polyangia > Fen-1088 > Fen-1088 > Fen-1137. Next base: position 5,953 of record PMBS01000048.1, on the reverse strand, counting down.
GCGTCGCTTCGCGTGCTCCTACATAGCCAACGATTCCGCACATGGGTCTTACCCGTATCCATCTACCTGGACTGCTTGCACGACGCCAAAATTTTTTTTTCGGCCCCTCGGTCTCTGCCGTCCGCGGCACGCGCTGCGGCCAAGGCTGTCCCCTGCAGAACACCTTTTCCCCGCCCTTGCAAGCGCTTCCTTGCGACCCAGGTTGACAGACTTGGCTTGTTCGGATTTCAGATGCAATACTCATGGGGGATGGACGACTTCCACTGCTCCTTCTGCCAGAAGCGCCGGCGCGAGGTGCGGAAGCTCATCTCAGGCCCGCGGGTCTTCATCTGCGACGAGTGCGTGGCCTTGTGCAACGACATCATTGCCAAGGAAGAGGCGGCAGAACGTCCGCGCTACCCGCGACCGCGCGAGATCTACGACGAGATCGACCGCTACGTGATCGGCCAGGAGCGAGCCAAGAAGGCTCTGGCGGTTTCGGTGTACAACCACTACAAGCGCATCGGCCAACATGGCAAGGCCGGCGACGTCGAGATCCAGAAGGGCAACATCCTGCTGATTGGACCCACCGGCTGCGGCAAGACCCTGCTGGTGCAGACGCTGGCGCGCAAACTGGACGTGCCCTTTGCCATGGCCGACGCCACCACCCTGACCGANNAACGCAGGCAACGACGCCGACAAGGCAGCGCGCGGGATCGTCTGCATCGATGAGATCGACAAGATCGCGCGCAAGGGGGGCGGGCCCTCCGTGACGCGCGACGTGTCGGGGGAGGGCGTGCAGCAGGCCCTGCTCAAGATTCTAGAAGGCAAGCAGGCCACCATCACGCCGGACGGCGCACGCAACCGGCCCCAGCAAGAGTTGGTGCAGGTTGATACCACCAACATCCTCTTCGTGTGCACGGGCGCCTTCAACGGTTTGGAAGAACTGGTGCGCCGGCGCACGGGAACGCGCGGCCTTGGCTTCGGCGCCGCCATCAACAAGAGCGACGAATCGAAGAACGATCTGCGGGCGATGGCGCGCACCGAGGACCTCATCAAGTATGGGATGATCCCCGAGTTCATGGGCCGCTTGCCCATCATCGTGGCCGCTGACGAGCTGGACGTGGACGACCTCATGGCCATCCTGTGGAAACCCAAGAACGCGCTGGCCAAGCAGTATGAACGTCTGCTTGATCTCGAGGGCGTCAAGCTTCGCTTCACCGAGGACGCTCTGCTTAGTGTAGCCGAAGAAGCCGCGCGCCGGAAGTCCGGGGCGCGCGGACTGCGTGCCATCCTGGAAGAAGTCATGCTCGACGTGATGTATGAAATTCCTTCGCTTAGTGGGGTGACAGAATGCGTGGTAACCCGCGATGTCGTCGTGTCGCGGGGACGCCCGCAACTCGTGCGGGAGAAGAAGGCATCGTAGGCTCTCGGGCGGGTCGTCGATATTTGCTGCTAAACTTGCTGGCACCGTCTACCGAAGTTCTCTCACAGGCCCGTCGAATGCGAGGAGGACCATGCTGACTGAAAGTGAAAAGACGCAAATCCGAGAGGTATTGGAGGAGGCGAAGCAGCGTCTGGCACGCACCGGCCAGCACGCGCTTAGCTACTCCATGAACCACGAGCGCAACATCGGCCGCGATTCCATCGACGAATCGATGGAGGAGGAGATCTTCTCCACCGAAATGCGGCTGCACGATCGCGAAAAATACCTGCTCAGCAAGATCGACAAGCAGCTTGCTCGCCTGGACAGCGGTTTCATCGACACCTGCGAATCATGCGGCGAGGTCATCTCGTTCAAGCGTTTGCTCGCACGACCGGTGACCACGCTGTGCATCGACTGCAAGGAACAAGACGAACGGGAAGAAGCCGCGGTTGAGCAGGCTGGGCGCGGTGGCGCTCTTGATGCGAGCGCGGGTGAGGAGATGGGCGGAGCGGGTGCAACCAGCGACGAGTGAGCACGGTCTTATCCCGGATCGGGACGGGCCGGGCACGCTCGAGCGTTTTCCCCGGCCGCGGCTGTGGCTGGCCCAGGTGAGGCTTGCCTGTAGACTGCGGCATTCCTCTGCTATAGTGTTTTGACCTTCTATCGCACGGCCCGCCTGATGCCCGAAAGTCGCTATCGTATCACTGAGCGAATCGCCGCCGGTGGTATGGCCGAGGTGTTCAAAGGCGTGGCCGAGTCGCTGCAGGGCTTCCGCAAGAATGTAGCCATCAAGCGGATCCTGCCGAATCTGACCAAGAACGAGAAGTTCGTGACCATGTTCTTGGACGAGGCGCGGCTCTCGCTCTTCCTCCAGCACGCGAACATCGTCCAGGTCTTCGACATCGGACGCGTCGACGACACGTATTTCATCGTGATGGAGTACGTCGATGGGGTCGACCTCAAAGCGATCTTCGAATGGCGGCGCCGCATCCGCAAGCGCCTGACCATAGGCCAGACCCTCTACATGATCATGGAGGTCTGCAAGGGCCTTGCCTATGCCCACGACCTCACCAATCCCGAGACCGGCCGGCCGCTGGGCATCGTCCACCGCGACATATCGCCCGCGAACGTCCTCATCTCGCGCAACGGGGAGATCAAGTTGGCTGACTTCGGACTGGCCAAGGCCGCCAGCCAGGTGGAGGCGACCGACCCGGGCGTGGTCAAGGGCAAGATGAGCTACCTGTCGCCCGAGGCAGCCCGCGGTGAGAACGTGGACCAGCGGGCGGACATCTTCGCGGTGGGCATCCTGCTGTACGAGGCGCTGACCAGCAGGCGCCTGTTCTACGGCGAGAGCGACTACCAGACCGTGGAGATGGTCCGCAACGCCAAGGTTCCACCCATCGGACAGCAGAACCCGGAGGTGGAGCCCGAGTTCGAGGAGATCGTTCGCAAGGCGCTCGCCCGACGCGTGGAGGACCGCTTCCAGTCGGCGACCGACTTGCAGGACGCGCTCGCGCACTATTGGTTCTCGCGCGGCCTGAAGATGATCCAGCGCGACATCGCGGACCTGGTGCGCGCCTGCCAGGAGGAACAGAGCACGGCATCCTCGGGCGGCAGGATCAAGAAACCCAACCTCATCGACACCATCTTGCACGAGGAGCTAGACGCCTTCACCTCGGTCGGCTTCGACGGACAAGCTATTACGCCGGGCCCGCTATCCGGAAATGTGACCGAAGCTGGCATGCTCCACCGGCCGACCGGCGGGTTCATCGACCCGCGGGCGTGGTCCCAGGAAACCGACTGGCCGGCTCGGCGCACCGGTGTGCAGCCGACCGAACGTCTGGCTCGCGATACCATCACGGACATGGCCGCTGCCCGAGCTAGCGCGTCGCTACCGGTGGCAGGCCTGCCGCCTTCCGGGGCTGCCGTGCAAGGCCGATCCACACCGTCGGGTTTCTCGCCTCGGGAGCCGGGAGGTAGCGCGGCCTCCCTGGTTGACGTTTCCAGTCTCGAACCTCAGTCCATGGCCGCGCCCCCTTCCGGGCTAGAAGGTCGCAGCCCGCGCACCCTGCCGCCCGCGAAGGGTCTACTCATTGGCGTGATGGTGGCCGCGTTGGCGGCTGGGGCGCTGCTGGCGTGGCTTCTGGTGGGGCGCTAGGCCACCTCCTGAGAGCCCGTGACTGGTTCGCTTTTGCCGGGTCCGGGGCCGGGACCCGGAGCCGGTTCCGGCCACCGGCTCCGGCCACCGGTCCCGCCGCCGTCTACCCGGTCACTCAGCTAGCCGCGAATCTTCGAAAGGCGGCTACAGCGCCTTCTTGACCAACTCCTGGATGCGCGCTCGCGGGACGGCGCCCACGACCTGACCCAACACCTGGCCGGCCTTGAACATGAGCAGGGTCGGGATACTGCGGATCTCAAGCTGTGTCGGAACCATGGGGTTCGCATCGATGTCGCACTTGCCCACGCGAATCCTGCCGGCGTACTCCTGCGCCAGAGCCTCCACATGCGGCGCTACAGCGAGGCACGGGGTACACCAGGTGGCCCAGAAGTCCACCAGGATTGGCAGCGAAGACTTGAGGACCTCGGCTTCGTAGTTGCTGTCAGTTACGACAACTATGTTCTGGCTCGCCATGGTTCGGCTCCTTTACCACAGTCGTTCCGGACGGGGGAGGCCGAATCGTCACCGGCCTCCTCATGTCCATACTATTAGATGCTGGCTGCTCGAAGTGCGGTTTGTGTCCGCTGAGTTTGTGGCCGCTGCGAAGGAGTGGTATTTTGCAGGCAGCGGTTCCCCGCAGAAGCAAGGCGACATGTCCGTGAAGTTGTTTATCCCCCAGGAGACGGTTGACTCCTGGCTCTCTGCCGAACGGGTGAATCTCGAGGGCGAGATGCTGCAACTCCCAGGGAGCGGGGTCGTCCTGCGGCTTGTCCCCGGCTGCTATTTCATAGGTGTCCAGGCGGGCAGCGACGAGAGCTTCAAGCTTCTGGGCAAGGTCAAGGCCAAGGCCGCGGTCTCCGCACTGGGGGCTGAGGTGTACATGAACTCAGTCATCCTGGGCGAAACCGCCTACGAGGTCGAGGACGGGTTCGTGGCCAAGCCGGTGGGCAGCGCCGCGCCGGACGCGGCGGTTGTGGCCGCGGTTGCCAGTCTTTAGAAAACTGTCGCGTGGGCCTCGATCGCGTTGTCATCGGCACAAGGGGCAGTGCGCTGGCGCTCTGGCAGGCCGATCATGTGGCGGCACTGCTGCGCGCGGCCCACCCCAGTTTGGTTGTCGAGCGGAGCATCATCGTCACCACCGGCGATCGAACAGGGCCGGCCTGGGAGGCGGGTGGCAAGGCCGTGTGGGTCAAGGAGATTGAGGCGGCCCTGCTCGCGGGCCAGATCGATCTGGCGGTTCACAGTCTGAAGGATGTGCCGGCCGAGCTAGCCCCTGGCCTGGTGCTGGCCGCGATTCCCCAGCGCGCGGACGCGCGCGACGCCCTGGTCAGTCGCGATGGAGTCACGCTTTCCCATCTGCCGGCCGACGCACGCGTGGGCACGACCAGCCTGCGCCGCATCTGCCAGGTCAAAGCGCTGCGACCGGACCTGAGTCTTGCACCCCTGCGCGGCAATCTCGACACGCGGCTGCGTAAGGTAGCCGATGGCCTGGTGGACGCGGCTATCCTCGCCTGCGCGGGTCTTGACCGTCTTGGCCTATCGCATCGAATTAGCGAACGGATCCCGATCGAACGCATGCTTCCTGCCATCGGACAGGGCGCGCTCGCGATCGAGTCGCGAGAAGCGGACGAGCGCGTGCGCCTCCTCTGTCGTGCGCTGGCGAGCGAGGAGGCGGAGATCACGGTGACGGCTGAACGTGCGCTGCTGCACCGCCTGGGCGCTGGCTGTCGCACGCCCGTGGCAGGAACCGCTCGCGTGCACGACGGGAAACTGGAGGTGTGGGGCCTGGTGGGACGCCCCGACGGAGCTACCCTGCTGCACGAACACGTCGCCGGAACCCCATCTGAAGCCCAAGCGCTAGGCCGGGCACTTGCCGAGACCCTTCTTGCGCGGGGCGCCGATCGCATCCTCGCCGAGTTTGGTTAGCGCGTGGGGAGCCCGCCGGCCTTGCCGGCGGCGTACCATCGCGGGAGCATCTGTCTTGGTGGTCAAGAGGAAATCTCCACGTTGTCGGAGCGCCAAGGGGTTTGGTCGCGGACTATGGCGTTGAGGATTCCAAGGAGTTTGCGCATGGCGGCTACGAGGGCGACCTTGCGGAGTTTGCCGAGCTTGCAGAGGCGTTGGTAGAACGCCCGAATCGTCGGGTTGAAGCGAGTGGCAGCGAGGGTGGCCATGTAGAGCACGTTGCGGACAGAAGTACGGCCGCCCCAGATACAACGCCGCCCGCGCATGGTGCCACTATCGCGGTTAAACGGCGCGACGCCGACGAGAGCAGCGGCTTGTTTGTTGGTGAGGGCGCCGAGTTCTGGCAGGAGGGCGAGAAGCGTCGAGGTGGTAACTGGCCCGATGCCTGGTACGGACTTGAGCAGGTCGGACTTGGGTTGCCAAGC
>PMBS01000122.1 GCA_003153015.1 Myxococcales bacterium | reverse complement strand
GGCTGAGCCGGCGGCGAACCATCGCGGGAAGGTATGGAAACCCTTTCAGGGTTTCCATGTTAATGGTGCTTGGGCTCGGACTGGTTGCCGTGGCGGCCTGCGAGAGCGTCAACTCGGATAGGATCGAGCAGTGGAAGGGTACGCAGAAGGGGCCTGCAAAGATCGAGGAGGCCCTGCGCAGCTCCGGTGTCGCGCCCAGTCTGCGCGCCCAGGCCGCGGCCGCCCTTGTCGACTTGGGTATGCCCGAGAAGGTCGACGAGGCGATGGCGACTTTGCCGGCTAACCAGCGCTGGGAGATTATCAAGTCGCTCGTCCCCATTCACATCAAGGCCATGGAGAGCGCGCCGGTGCCCAAGGCGCGCGACGCCCGCGACGGGCTGTTCAGCGTTCGTGCGTACGCGCAGCCTGAGGAACAAAAACAGATCGACGCCGCGATTCTGACGTCAATGGAAAAGGACCTCAAAGACGGCCGATTTGCGGGGGGAAGGCACTCGTTTGACAAAATGTTGGCGGTTATCGGTACGGCGTCGGGACCCATGCTGGTCAGACTGCTGCTCGACCCCAAGTCGCCCTACAAAGGACTGGCCGAACTCCTGCTCAAGGTGGGCGACGAGTCGGCGCGCGAAAAGGGTGGCGCGGCCTTGGTGCGGCGGGCAGCGGCGGAAAGGGAAATCCCCAACGACATGTGGATTGCCCTGGGCAGCTTGGGCGGGCAAGGCGTGACGGAGTTTCTCACCCAGAAGCTGCTGAAGAGCCCGCCGGAAGAGGCGGCATTGGCGGCCAAGGCCTTGCAGCAAGCGCGCTACCCCAGCGTGCTCTCCTTGGCGCTCAAGATCGCGGCCGACCCCAAGGCCAACAACTTGGTACGAGACGAGGTCTTCGGCGTGGTAGAGAAAATAGGCGGCCCGGAGGCGCAGAAAGGACTCGTGGAAATCATTGCCAACGACAAGAAGGATCTCGTGCGCTATCGGGCGTATGAGGCCGCCTTGGAGGCAGGCACGGTCGGGGCCGTGCTGCCTGCGCTGCAGGCTTTCCCCGACAAGCTCACTTTCAAGAAGGAAGATGTGCTGGATTTCCTGGTCAAGGACATCACCAAGCTCGGTCTGCCGGCCAAGCCCGCGGTACTGGATGCCCTCTCGTCGCCGTCAGCCCTGGCGCGCATCACGGCGGTCTGGGCGCTCGAGGCGCCTCTGGCCAACCCCAGGCAGTCGCTGGGCAAGGCGAGCGATGCGGCCGCGTTGTTGAAGCTGGCCGACGACAAGGCGAGCCCCAAAGGGTTTCCCGCCGGCGTGACTGTCGGTTCGGAGGCCAAGCGCGTGGCGGCGGTGTTGCAGAAAAGGGGAGGCTAGCTTCGATACGAGGTAGAAAGCAGTCATGGCGAATTATCCCACCAGAAAAACGTTGCGGCATTTCTACTGCCGCGACGTGCTTTGGCAGAGCTTCGAACGCATGTCCGAGGCGCTGGACCGGGGCGTTGACGAGCTGGTGAACGAGGCCATGCGGGCACTTGCCCAGCAGCAGGGGTTTCTCCCGTCGGACTTCGTAATGTCGCCGGGCAGCGGACTGTCGCAGCCTGAGCGAGGGCTGCCGCGCCCTGATGCGCGCAGCGACGGCGGGCAGGGGTCGTCCGATGCGCAAGGCGGTAGTGGCGTGTCCCGCACCGGCCTGCGCCGAACCGGGCCCCCGCCCGTGCCGTCGGCGCGCGGCACGGCCGAGCAGCCAGCGAGCCGTCCGCCCCCGGTGCCCGCTTTCTCGGTCCCGCCGCAGACTGAGGCCGGGGCCGCGCCACCCTTGTATCTGATCTTCGGGAACCAGAGATACGTTATCGACAAGGATCAGTTCATCATCGGTCGTGGCACCAAGTCGTCGGACCTGCCCATCCGCGACGGCAATATCTCGCGCAAGCATGCAGCGGTGATCCGGCGCAATGGCGAGTATTACATCAAGGACCTGGGCTCGACCAACGGCATCGACTACAAGGGCGAGCGCATTGAGGGCAAGAAGATCGAGGAAGGGGACACCTTCTCGATTTGCGAGTATCAGCTAAAATTCACCTTCGAGTAGAAGTCAACCGCTGCGCGGAAAATGGCTGGCGCGCTTGATCCGTCGCTGCTCGACCAGCCCGTGACCGTTCTGGCAGGGGCCGGGCCAGTGACGGCAGCGCGTTTGGCCGAGCGCGGGCTGGAAAGCGTCCGCGATCTTCTCGGCTTTCTGCCGCTCGGGTATGAGGACTTTCGCACCCTCTACCCACTTGCGGCGCTGGCCAGCTTGCCCGAGGGCCATACGGTGGTGGTGCGGGCTCTGGTTGGGCGGGTTCGCCCGTTCTTCCGGCGCTTGCTCGATGTGTACCTGGAGCAGGACGGCGTGCAAGTGCGAGCCCGCTGGTTTCGGCCCAACGCTGGCATGGTCAAGACCTACGCCAAGGGGAACCTGGTGGCTCTGGCCGGATCCTTGCGGCGGGCCAAGGACGGCGCGGCCGAGCTCATCCATCCCCGCAACGTCACGGCGTTGATGGCCGAACAGCCTGGGTTAGGCGCAGAGTCCGGCCTGGGCCTGCGGCCGCGCTACCCGATGGTAGAGAAGGTCCCCGGCCGGGTCATCGAGAAATTGGTCTTTGCGGCGGTCGAGCAAGCGGCAGGGCTGGTGCCTGACATACTGCCTGCGGGCGTGGCCCAGCGCCTGGCTCTTCCGTCCATCGCCGATTCGCTTCGCCAGGTCCATCAACCCGATGCCTCGCTTTCCGACGAGAAACTGGCCGAGCTGGTGGCCGGGCAAGCACCTGCGCAAAGGCGTCTGGCGTTCGAGGACCTGTTCGTCGTGCAGGTTGGGCTGGCCCGGGAACGGAGCCGTGCCCGTCGCGCAGTGGGCTGGCGCTGTGAGGTCGATGGCGAGACGGTCTTGGCATCGGCGCGAGCCGCGCTACCCTTTATGCTCACTCGCAGCCAGGAACGTGCTATCCGGACGCTGCTTGGCGATCTGACCAGCGCGACGCCCATGCAGCGCTTGCTTCAGGGCGACGTGGGCAGCGGCAAGACCGCAGTGGCTTTTGCCGCGGCCTTGCTGGTCGCGCGCGCCGGCGGGCAGAGCCTGCTCATGGCGCCCACCGAGGTGTTGGCCGAGCAGCACGGACGCACCTTGGCCGCCTGGGGTGGCAAGGCGGGCTTGCGGGTGGGGGTGCTGCATGCGGGGCTTACCGCCCAGGAGCGGCGCCGGGTGCTGGCGTCGGCTGCGAGTGGCGCGGTCGATCTGCTGGTGGGCACGCACGCGCTGCTATACGCGTGGGGAGCCCGCCGGCTCTGCCGGCGGCGCACCATCGCGGGAGGGTATGGCGAGGCCGAGCGAAGCGAGCGGGGGGGGGTGGCGGGTGGGGAGCCGAAGGGCGGAGCGAACCCTCCCAGGGTTCTCATGCCAGAAGAGAGTATGAGGGTTCAGCGACTAGCCCTGGCCATCGTGGACGAGCAGCATCGTTTTGGGGTGCGCCAGCGGGCAGCCCTGCGTCGAGCCGGGGGCTGGATCCCTGACGAGAAAACCGGCATGGTTCCCCACCTTCTCGTGCTGTCCGCCACGCCGATCCCGCGCTCCCTGGCCCTCACCGCGTACGGCGATCTTGACCTCACCACCCTCGACGAGTCTCCGCCGGGACGCCAGGTCGTGGCGACCAATCTGGGCGTGGGCCAGGCTGCACGCCGCGAGGCCTGGGCCGCGGTCAAGGCGGCGGTTGCGGCCGGCGGGCAGGGTTTCGTGGTCTGTCCGGCTATCATCGAGCAGAAGCAGGACGGAAGCGGCCGGCGCACCTCGGTGCTATCCCGCTTTCGCGAGTTGGGGCCGCTGCTGGCGCCGGCGCGCGTGGGCCTGCTGCACGGACAGATGCCGAGTGCTGATCAGCAAGAAGTGGTTGAGGCCTTTCGTGCCGGCAAGATCGATGTCCTGGTCGCCACCACCGTGCTGGAGGTGGGCGTGGATGTTCCGGCTGCTTCGATCATCGTCATCGAGGACGCCGAGCGCTTCGGCCTGGCGCAGTTGCATCAGTTGCGCGGCCGCGTGGGACGGGCAGGGCAGGCGTCGAGTTGCTTCTTGCTCACCGGCGCGCAGGATCCTGAGATCTTGGACCGACTGGCGTTCGTGGCCGCAACCAGCGACGGGTTCCGCATCGCCGAGGAGGATCTGCGCCGGCGCGGCCCGGGCGAGATCTACGGCGAGCGCCAAACCGGCGTGGTGGGCCTGTGGCTGCGCGATCCGGCCGGGGTAGCGGCTTTGGTCGAACAGGCGCGCCAGGAAGCCGAAGCCCTGCTGGTCGAGGATCCGGCGCTGGCCTCGCCTGAGCACGCGGCCTTGCGCCAAGCGGTCGAGACGCGCTGGCTGCGCCGGCGGCCGATAGCCGAGGAAGCGGGATGAACAATCGGCAACAGCGTGTCCTATGGGCCGGGCTGCTCGGCGGCGTGCTGGCCGGCAGCGGGGATAGCCTGGCCACCCTGGCGGCTGCGGCTAGTCGGCCTTCGGCCGTGCATGCGGTGGCGCTGGGCAGTGTGGCGGGCGCGCTATTGGGCATTGGGCTGGCTCTGGTCAGCGTGCTTCTTGCCGCAATCGCGGCCCGGGCCGGGGCGCGTGTACGACGGATTCCGTCGACAGCCCTGGTTGCAATGACCATGGCAGCGCCGCTGGTGGTCTACGACGGCTTTGCCCTGTTCGCCGGGGCCAAGGCGTCGCGAGTCGCAGGTCACCAAGCGATCTCGGTGGCGCTTGTCCTGTTGCTGCTCGGGCTGGTGGGGCTGGCGGGCAGCCTGTGGCAGCGACTACTCGTCCATTTGGAGAGGGAGTCGGGACGTGGCCGCATAGCGGTGGCCGCGGGCCTCCTGGTTGCGGCGGCCGCAGCAGAGCAGGCCAACCGCACGGTGCTGCCGCGGCTCTATCCGTGGTTTCATGTGTCGTTGGGGTTGCTCCTCGTCGCTGCCTGCGTGCTGGCGGCAGGGGCCGTGCTGGCCAGCCGGGCGTTGCGGCCGGAGGCGCGCCTGCCGACGGTAGCACTGCTGGCCAGCGTGCTGGTCCTGGCCGGCCTGGGAGCGCATGAGTTTTCTTTCATGGGTACAAGCCAGAGCCTGCGCTTCTTTGCCTACGAAAAGACCCAGGTGATCAGCCTGATGCTGCGCTTGCTGCCGGCCCAACCCATGCGTCGTGGCGCTGTCCATCCGGATGCCATCCCGCTACCCGCAGCCAGCCCTTTGCCCGAGGGACCGCACCGGCCTGGCGCCGATGTGGTGCTTATTACAGTGGACGCCACCCGCGCCGATCACGTGGGCGCCTATGGCTATGGCCGTCGGAGTACGCCCAACATCGATGCGCTGGCCCGGCGCGGGGTGCGCTTCGCGCGCGCCTATGCCCAGGCCCCGCACACCTCGTTTTCCATCGCGTCGCTTATGACCGGCAAGTACTACCCGACCCTGGCGCGGCTGGGCCGGCAGAGCCAGCACGAAACCCTGCCTTTCACCCTGCGCCGCTACGGTTGGAAAACCGCCGCATTTTTCCCGCCCGCAGTGTTCTTCATCGACGCCCACAAGATGAAAACCTTCGAGGCCAACAACTTCGACTTCGAGTACGTGAAATACGAGTATTTGAACGCCGAGCAACGGGTTGAACAAATCGACGATTTCTTCCGCAAAGAGAATCCGCGCAAAGTCTTCCTCTGGCTACACCTGTTCGAACCCCACGAGCCCTACGATGCGCATAAGGGTTACGATTTCGGCAGCCGCGACATTGATCGCTACGACAGTGAGATCGCGTATTGCGACGCCGTGGTGGGCCGGGTGATCGCGTATGTGCAGGAAAAGCGACCCAACGCCATCATCGTGGTGGCCGCGGATCACGGCGAGGAATTCGACGAGCACGGCGGGCGCTACCACGGCACCACTCTCTATGACGAACAGGTGCGGGTTCCGCTCATCATCTACGTTCCCGGCGTGGCCCCACGCGTGGTGGCCAGCCCGGTCCAGTTGATCGACATCGCGCCCACCATCTTGGGACTGCTCGACCTGCTCGCCCCGGCACGCATGCGCGGGACTGACCTCGGGCCATGGCTGGCCACGCCGCCCGCGCCAGAGGACCGCCTGCCGCCGGTGTTCGCCGAGGTGGAAGACAAGCGCATGGTGGTCAAGGGCCAGGAGAAGCTCATCTGCGACCTGGCCAAGGACTACTGCGCCTTTTTCGACTTGGGGGCCGATCCACGCGAAGAGCACGACCTGGCCGAGGCGCGACCAGAGCGAGTGGCGGCGCTGCACCAGTTGCTCGACACGTGGCTTGACGAGCAGGCGCGCATCGAGTCGCGGCCCCTAGCCGGCGCAGACAGCCCGGCTGTGTCTCAGGCGATCGGGCGTGGCCTCATGGGCGATCCGGCCGCCGCTTTCGAGCTGGCCACTATGCTGCAATCACCGGCGCCCGTGGAACTGCGGCGCGAGGCCGCCCGCCTGTTGGTCGAGGCGCTGCCAGGCCGGCAAGATACGCGGCCGATGGTCGTGGCGGCCATCAAGGCGGCTGACGACGATGAGGTTCGCGACTGGGCCGCCGTGGCGGCGCTGCGGTTGGGCGAGGCGAGCGGCCGACCGCGGCTGCTCGCCATTGTCGGGCGTCCGGGCAGCGAGGCCCGCCAGGGACTGCGAGTCCACGCAGCGCTGGCCTTGGCCCAATCCGGCGACGGCACGGGCGTGATGGTGTTGGGCGAGGCGCTGGATGCGTGCTCGGCCAATGAGGGGTTGTGCAAGTCGGTCGTTGCAGCATTGGGCAAGCTGCGCGACCCGCGCGCGGTGCCGGCCCTGATCGCACATTTGCCTGATGTATTGACCCGAGTGGAAGTCGTGCAGGCCCTGGGAGAGATCGGTGATGCCGCGGGCGAGCCTGCGCTGATTGAGCGGCTGAAGACCGACGAATACGTGCCCGTGCGCGTGGCCGCGGCAGGTGCCCTGGCCCACCTGGGCGGTGCGCGTGCGGTGCTGGCTCTCAGGTGGTCCGTCGCCAACGAGAAAGAGCCGCGGGTGGCCGAGGCCGCGCGGGCTGGGCTGGCAGAGCTGCGGCGGGGACAGTGACCCGAAACTAGCCAGTATCGCGTGGACCGTCGATCGAAGTTAGCTATTTCACCACAGAGGGCACAGAGAACACAGAGCCGGACCGGAAAGGAAGAAGTTGGGTCGGATCCGGAACCCTTTCTTTCCGGCCTCTGTGTCCTCTGTGTCCTCTGTGGTGAAACTCCGGATCGCACATCTGGCCGCCGAATTCGAGAAGAGCGTGGCTAGCACCTAAGTTCCTCGAAGCTGAGCTCCTGGCGATCAGCGTGCGAGGAGGGAGTAGCCGAGCCCGCACGCCCATTGGCCGTACACGCAGACCGCACTTCTGGAAGAGCTGCCGGTTTGGCCACACGAGGGGCGGGCGTCGCCTGGGCTACAAGGATGCCCCTGGCAAGCGCCCATGGTCGTTCCGGAGGGACACCAACCGGTGCCCGCGGACCAGTTCTGCGATCCGGTCGTCACGCAGTCCCCACTGGGCGTCAGACATGTGCTGGGCGGGTTGCAGTCGTAGGAGCGGATGCAACTGCTCGAGGAACCGCCTGAGCAGGTGCACGAACCCATGAGCGGCTCGTTGCCGGGACAGAGTTCCGCCACGTACGCACATTGCGCGCCATCGGGGCTGCACGATCCGGCCTGACCTCCGGTTCCTTTGCACATCGAGGCCACCGGCGCAGATGCGCTGCAGCCCAGATCCCCCAGGCTGGTCCATTTGCCCGATGCGCACCAGTAGATCGCCTGCAAGACGCTACCGTCGTTGCATCGAAGGTCGTCATAGGCACACTCGCTGTCAGACGGCAGCGAGCATGGGTCACCGCCTGCCGGCCGGTCGTTGGGGCATCCAGGCACTGGGCGGATTCCGGCTTCGGAGTTTGCCTCGGGACCACCGGTTTCTGAACTGCCGGCCTCAGCAGTGTCGCCGGTCAGGCCGGTGGGGCCATCGATTGCGAGGTCGCTGTCCAGGTTCACGTTGGCCGTGCCGTCGGGAGCGAGGCCACTGTCCACGTTGATCGATGCCTTGCCTCCGCACGAAGCGGCCAGCCCAACCGTGAAGAGACAGGACATCACCAGGACTTTGGGATCGCGGTTTGGCATTGATTCCTTCCTGTTCTTGGCAAAAGCACGTGCGGGGAGTACATCAAGCAAGGCTCATGCCACCCCCGCGACATTGCCGGGCAGCGCCGCTCAAGGTGAACAGACGAAAGACCGCGGGCGAGGTTTTGGCGTAGACTGGAAGGCGGTAAGAAGGATTCACCCATGATGTTTCGACCAAACCTCGGCGTTCTTGCGATGCTGGCAGCAACAATTCTCGCCTGTAGCTCGTCAGGTGGAAAGGCCGGGGCGGGCGGCGCTACTGCTGGCGGCACCAGCCCAACTGGCGGGGCCGTTGCTGGCGGAACCAGCGCTGCGGGTGGCAGCCTTACCCCAACCGGAGGCACCACTGCGACGGGTGGTGCGATTCTGAACGGCGGAGCGGGCGGGGGCGGCGCGACGAGCAGCGGCGGTGTGACGAGCGCCGGTGGCACTACAACCACTGGCGGCACTGCGACCACCGGTGGCAGCAAAGCCACGGGCGGCGCGACCGGCGGCGCAGCCAAGGGTGGCAGTGTGGCAGGCGGCAGTGCGACCGGCGGAGGAATCACCGGCGGAGTATCGGCGGGCGGTGTGACTTCAGCCGGCGGCACGATTTCAGCCGGTGGAACGACGGGAGCCGGCGGCAGCAAGCCCGCGGGCGGCACGACTTCAGCCGGGGGAACCACGGCTAGCGGCGGCACCACGTCGACCGGCTCAGGCACGGTACTGGAGTCCACCGCGCTCAAGCTTGAACTCACCGCGAGTCCCTACTCCTACAAGGTCACAGAAAAGTCTTCCGGCGATGTGCTGCTGCTCCAGTCGGCCTCCACCTTCACCGTAGGCGGAAGCGCCTATACCACTTCCGGCGCGAGCGGGTTCACCACCACTGGCACCACCCTGGATGCCACCCTCGCCCTGAGCGGAACCTCAAACACCGCTCATGTGAAGTTTACCTTCACCAGTCCCGAGGTGCTGCAGGTGCTACTGACCTACAACAGCGGCACACCTACCAACGTCAAGGAGCAGTTCAACGACCAAAGCGAGCACTACTACGGAATCTGGGGCTATCACCTGGGCACCAGCGGCAATCTCGACAACCGGGGCGCGGATGAGGACCTGCTCGGGCTGCAGACATATTCCGACATCAACTACAGCAGCGCCCGGGCGCCCTTCTATGCGACCTCCAAGAAATACGGCATCTATGCCGAATCGATGGCGAAAGGCCACTACACCATCGCGGTGAGCAGCAAGACCAGTTTCAACTTCGACAGCCCGCAATTGCAGTACGACGTCATCTATGGCCCTACCTACGCGGACATTTTTGGTCGCTTCAACAGTCTGGCCGGCCCTTCGTTCATGCCTCCCACCTGGGCCTTTGATTCAATTTGGTGGCGGGATGATCATCATGCTGATTGGGCCGCGCAGGGGGTCACCAGCAGTCAGGCGCTGGTGATCAAGGATGCGGACAATCTGCGGCTCCACAAGATTCCGGCCTCGGCCATCTGGATTGATCGCCCGTACGGCACCCCGCAAGGTCAGTCCGGTGCGGCTGGCGGATGGGGCAACATGGATTTCGACAGCACCTTCCCTAGTCCCACCCAAATGATAAGTGATCTGAATACCAGGGGGATGAAGCTGATCGTTTGGACGGCTAATCGGTGCTACAATGGGCTGCTGACCGAGGCGAAAGCCAGTAGCTACAATTTTGCAGTGGGTACCTATGGCGATTCCCCAGCGGCAGATGTGCGGATCGCGGGTGCCTATAGCTGGTTCAAGTCGAAGCTAGATGCTTTCGTCAAGCTGGGCATACGCGGCTACAAGATCGACCGCGGCGAAGAAGGCGAGCAACCGGATTCGGCGCAAAATCAGAGTGTCTACCTGTTTCACAAGCTGTCGTATGAAGGGATGTCTGCGGCCAATGGCAATGATTTCTTGATCTTTGCCAGGAATGTATTCGACAAGGCCCGGCAATATTCTGGTCACTGGAGTGGCGATCCCAGTGCCAGCTTTGCCGGCTTGATCGGGTCGGTCAAGATTGGGCTTAGGGCCGGCACGATAAACTTCCCGATATACGGTTCGGACGCCGGCGGTTACAACGGCACCCCCAACAAGGAGGTCCTTGCCAGGTGGCTGCAATTCAACGCCTATACCTCCATGATGGAAGTACTGAATGGACCCAACCGAACCGTGTGGACCAGTTTCGATCAGGCATTGATCGACATTGCCACGGCGCAAGCCCAGGCGCATCACGACTTGATCCCCTATACCCGGTCGTACGCGTACAAGGCCACCCAGACCGGTATGCCTATCATGCGAGCCATGATCCTAGCCTACCCGGACGACACCAGTGTCTTCGATACCTGGAATCAGTACATGTTCGGTGGGGAGATCCTGGTAGCGCCGGTGACCACTGCTGGCGCGACCAGCCGTTCAGTGTATTTGCCGGCCGGCAAGTGGCTGAACTACAATGACAAGTCGACGATTTCCACCGGCGGTACTTCCGTCACCGCTTCCGCTCCGCTGGCGACCATCCCGCTGTTCGTGAAGGAAGGCGCAATCATTCCACGGGGTGATATCCTGCAGTCCAACAACAACTGGACGAGCAACTGGGCTGGCTACTTGCGGATTGAGGTCTTCCCAGCGGCTACCGGCAGCAGTTCGTTCGACTACTATACCGGCAGCGCAGTGCGGACGATCACGTCCTCGCTTGCTGGCGGCACGCTGACGGTGCAATTTGACGATTTGGGGACAAACGGCACCTTGGAGGTGTATTGCAACGGCAGTTCGAGTGTGGTGCGCAATGGGGTGACCCTGAGCTCAGGAAGCGACTTCACCTATGATGCATCCAAGAAGCTGTTGACCGTATCGTATAGCGGGGCGACGACTCTCCAGATCAATGGTACGGCGAGCATCTTCTGAGCACGACCGTCCCTGACGGCCGCAGCACCGGGGGAGCGGTGGGCATGGCATGCCATCGTGCGATGTCGCATGATGGCGAGACTACACATGGCCGGTTTACCCGCATTTGCATGCGGAGCGTCTTTTCGGTAGGCTAGCAGCAATGATTCCTCACGTTGAATTTGAACGGGCCATTACGCAATGGAAGATCCGTAAGGAAGGCGGCCAAGTGGCGACCCAGACCCCGGAGGAAGCCTCGGGTGCCGTGGTGGGAGAGATGGCGCTTGCCAACGCCGAGCCAGGGCTGCTCTCAGGCGAGATATCGAGTGGCGAGATGAGCAGCGGTCCGACCCAGGGCGAGCCCGATCCGGAAACCTAGTCACTAAAAAAACGCGCGCACGCCCAGGGCGACATCGATGGTGAACCACAGGGGCGGGAAGACCCTGAGGGCGGGCGCGACCTCGAGGTAGGGTTCGAGGAAGCTGGGGCGTCGGAATGCGGCGGCAATTCCGATGGGGACGCGCGCCAGCAGAGCCACGCCATCGGCGGAACTGCCGGGCCCGTAGTTCCAGAGCACCACGCGCCCGCCGAACCCCGCGTACCAGTCGAGGCGGTTCGTCCTGTTGACGATGTTCTCCTGGTATAGGTAGTCGGCATGCAAGCTGAGGTAGCCTTGCAGGCTGTCACATGCGTAGTTGTGGCCGTTCCCATCGTAGCACCAGCCCCCGAACCCAACCCCAAAGTCATAGGCGCTGGTGCTCGTGACGAAGACTTTGGCCGTGATGGCGGTTGGCTCACCAAGCTGGAAGCCCACGCCGAAGGTGCGCGAGGTCCCCACCTCGGTGGCCTGCGCACGGCTTGCGCCGACGGCCACGATGGCCGCGGCGGCCGATATGAGAAGTACGAGGCGCTGCATGGGCGGGCATAATAATATGCATTCCAGCCGATCGCTCCGCGCATTTCTGACCTCGCCTCCTGTCGGCCGAGGGGATAAACCTTGGGTGTCTTGACCCTGCGCTCTATCGCTTTCTATTCGCTGCTGGCCAGTCTTGCCTGTAGTCGCGGGCGTTCGGTCTCGCCTACCCGAGCGCCGACGGTCGCTTCCCCGCCTGCGCTGCCTGCGCCAGCGGCGCAGGTCGAGGCGCCCATGCCCAAGCCTGACCCCGATGCCCTAGCCGAGGCCGCCCCGCCTGCCGAACATCGGGCTATCCAGGTCGTGGCTGGCAAAGAGCGGGTGGTCGACGCCGAACAGGCGGTTCGGCGTGGCTTGACCCTGGTGGATCTCTCCGACGGGTGGGCACCCTACATCTTCCAAGACGGCAAGGCGGCAGACGGCGCGCTTCTGCCCAACCGCTACCGGGCCGTGTTCATCGGATTGGCCAACGATCGCAGCGACGGTGATGGCCAAGCCCTGCCGCCAGGCGAGCGCAACTACCTCGAACTCTACGGCATCCCACCTTCGCTCTCGGTGGTGCGGGAACGCTTTCTTGCCGACGCTGCCCGGACCTGCGAGGCGAGCGTGGACAACGCCCGTCTGCTCGCGGTGGACGGCATCGAAACCTTCGGCCACAGCACGGAAAAGAAGGAAGCCGCCAAGCACCAGCTGCGTGGCCTGCGGCTAGAGGCCGCGCGCGCCAAGGCGGGGGTTGCCACCATCGCGGACTTGGCCGCGGCTGACTCTCGCTACCTGGGCGAGGCGAAGACCCACCTGCGGGTAGAGGCCGAGCGTGCCGCCTTTGCCGAGGTGGAGAAACGCTTGGTTTGCGAGGGTTTGATGGACGCGGCCAAGCACAAGCCCGGCGCCTACGACGCGCCCATGCGTTCGGCCGTGTTGGATTTTCAGCAGAAGAACGGCGTCTTTGCCCAGGCCGACCTCAATCGTGCCACGCTGGAGGCCGTGGGCCGGCCGCTTTTGGCCAATGACTTCGCTACCCTGCGCAGGGTACTGGCTGAACGGGCGGCACATGCCGGCAACTTCGTCGAGGACGGCACCGCCATCCTAGCCATGCCGTTCGGCAAGCGCGGTAAGCCGCGTGCGATTCCCACCTATCGAACCGCCGACGGCACCGCAGTGCCGGTGCCGGATCTCGTGGGTCAAGCTACCGACGCCCTCATGGCGCGGCTGGGCCTGGCCTCGCCCGAGGACGCCCTGGCCTTCTTCCGCCGGCATGCGGAGAGCGACTTTCGTTGGCTGCGGGTCGCGGTGCGCTTCCCTGACTTGCCTGAGTACTACGGGCCCAAGATGGACTTGGTCGCCGAGATCGACCGCGGTGATATCTGGTACGACTTTCCCTTTGACAGCAAGGGCAATCGCCTGCCCCAGCCGCGCACGCGCTACCCGACGTTCAACCTCTATGTGCGCTGGCGGGGCGAGAAGGTTCCCCTGGTGAGCTGGCGCACCACCATCGGCGGCTGGCGCTCCGAGCTTGCCGCTGACGGCGAAGAGTACTACCGCTACAAGGATTCCGACGTGGGCAAACGGGTGTGGCACCACATCGTATCTGCGCCGGTGTGGTTGCCCCCGCTCAGCTCACCCCTTCAGTCGATGGTGAAGACCAAGTGGGTAGCAGGCGGCTACCCTCGTGTTGTCAACTACGATGAAACCGGGCCGGGATTTCTATCGGCCTATGGCTTGGTGGCAGGCATTCACGAGCAAGCCAAGCGGCGCGGCGAAGAGGTTGCCTATTATGACAACGGGATTCGCACCCACGGCTCATTCGACTACATGTCTTTGCGCGGTCGTTTTTCCCACGGCTGCCATCGCCTGCATAACAATCTGGCCGTGCGCCTGTTCTCATTCGTGCTCAAGCACCGGCACGCCAAGGTGCTCGGGCCCATGGCGCTGGGCTTTCGGCGCGTCTTCTATTGGGACGGCGAAGTGTACGAGATGCGCCTGCCCACGCGTGGCTTCTACTACGAGCTGGATCCCGCCCTGCCGGTCGATACCTTGAAGGGAAACATCGCCGGCCAGTTGCAGCAGCCCATGACGTCGTACGTGCGCAAACCGGGCGTGACCTACGCCAGCAGCAAGCCGCCCTCGGCGCCCACCGGGCCCGAGAGCAAGGCAGGTGGCGGCCGTGCCGACCCCAGCGCAGAGGGTAGGGCACCATGAACGCTCGCGGGCTCTGCCGAACTTGTCTGGGGCTGGCCCTCGCGCTCAGTTGCCGTCAGTCACCCGGCGACGGTACCGCGCCGATTGCGACGGAAACTACTTCGTCCGCGCGGGGGGCGCCGCAGCCAGCGGCCGGGTCGCCGCGGTTGTCGGGATCGTCTGCGCGCAAGCCAGATTCGGCCGACACCCCGGCCAAGGCCGTAGCCCCCGCCAGCGAAAGCGTGAAGGCCGAAGACGATCTGCAGTCCGAGGAGCGAGAGGCGAACCCGCTCTCGGAAACCGTGACCCTAACCCTGTCCATCAGCCCACCGGTCAAGGCAGTGGTCATGTGGGGCAGCAAGCAACTCGCGCGCATCGCGCCCGACAACCCGACCGTCCAGTTGCAGCGCCCGCGCAACACGGGCCCGCTGGATCTCGAGATTCGCGCCGAGGGTTTCCTGCCGCACCATACGCGCCTCTATTCCGACCGGAACGACAAAGTGACTGTGCGCCTGGTGCGTCCGGCAGATGCGTCGAGCCTGCTCGGCTTTCGCAGCTCAGTCGCGGCTGCCGCGGCCAAGGGCAAGACGAAGTAGGCGCCGCAGGCGAGGAGCGACGCGGGTCGCCGAAGTGAGGCACGTCTGAAGCAAAACCTTGACTTCACGGGCTCTTGCCCGCATCACTAGTGCCGTAGTTACTAACCAACCTCGAAGTGGTCGTCTCGGATCGTTGCGCGTAAGGGCAGGCTCGGATGGCGTCTCTCGGGGACAACCGAGAGACAGATGAATACCATCACGTCCTTTTCCCAGCTCGACATCATCGATCCCATTCGCCGCGCGCTTTCTGCCGAGGGCTACAGCGTGCCCACGCCTATCCAGGCGCAGGCCATTCCGCTTCTGCTGGCCGGCCGCGATCTGCTCGGCTGCGCGCAGACCGGCACCGGAAAGACTGCGGCCTTTGCCATCCCCATCTTGACCCGTCTGGCCGGCTCGCCCCGGCGCGAGGGACTGCGTGGCCCACGCGCCTTGGTACTCGCGCCCACGCGCGAGCTGGCCTCCCAGATCGGCGAAAGCTTTGCCACCTATGGCCGCTACCTTTCCCTGCGTCAGGTGGTGGTGTTCGGCGGGGTCGGACAGAAGCCGCAGGTCGATGGCATCCGACGTGGGGCCGAGATCCTGGTAGCCACTCCCGGTCGCCTGCTCGATCTGATGCAGCAGGGGCATGTGCGGCTGGATGCTGTCGAGGCGCTGGTGCTCGACGAGGGCGATCGTATGTTGGACATGGGTTTCATCCAGCCCATCCGTCGCATCGTGGCGGCAGTGCCGCGAAAACGCCAAACCATGCTCTTTTCGGCCACCTTGCCGCCTGACATCGTGGCACTGGCCAGCGGGATGCTGAACAACCCAGCGACGGTGTCGGTCACGCCCACGGCCAGCACGGCCGAGAAGGTCAGCCAGTGGGTGCTGCACGTCCAATCGAACAACAAGCGCAGCCTGCTGGCCGAGGTGCTGCGCGATCGGGCCATGGCTCGCGTGCTGGTCTTCACCCGCACCAAGCACGGCGCCAACCGCGTGGCCGAGCACCTCAACCGAGGCGGAGTCTGCTCCGAGGCCATCCACGGAAACAAGAGCCAGTCAGCGCGCGAGCGCGCCTTGGCCGGCTTCAAGAAGGGCAACGTGCGCGTGCTGGTGGCCACCGACATCGCGTCGCGTGGAATCGACGTGGACGGGATCACCCACGTCATCAATTTCGAGATTCCCAACGAGCCGGAGAACTACGTGCACCGGATCGGCCGCACCGGGCGCGCCGGTGCCGCCGGGATCGCACTGTCTTTCTGCGATCCTAGCGAGCGCACCTTTCTGCGCGACATCGAGCGGCTGACCCGCGCGCGGCTGCGCGTGGTGGAGCGGCATCCGTACAGCGGGACGCAGCGCTCTCCCGGCGCCATCGCACTTGCTTGAGCAACCCTCGGCGTGGGGTGGCTGCGCCGAGGGTTGCCCACAGCGAGCGCGCGAACTGGGCGGCTACTTGAGGTTGGGGACTTTGTCGCGCGTGATGGTGTAGGTGCTGGCATAGGCGGTCTGCAAGGAGGCCAGCTGCGCTTGCTCGTAGCCCGCCCAGATATTCCAGAGTACCCATGGAGACGCGGTGGGGAACCAGCTATTCGGATCCACGCTGGAGGACTCGTGAAGAGCCAGGGGCATGGTGGCGCCAACAATGCCGCGGAATTTGGTGTAGTTCGCAGCAGTGCCTGTGTAGTCCGGACCTGAAAGATCGACGGTCTCCTTGCCCGGGAAGTAGGGTGCGGCAGAGGCACTGACACCATCTTGGCTGCTGAAGGGCATGAGCCAGATGATGTTGGTGACGCCCTTGGTGGCGGTCAGATAGGTGAACGCGTACTTCCACAACGCGACGTACTCGGCTCCGCTCCCCTTGCTCCACCAGAACCAGCCGTTGGGCTGCGCTTCGTGAAGCAGCGCCAAGATGACTGGCACGTTGCCGGTCTTCATGACCCCGACCTGATAGGCGATGTAGTCGAGCCTGGTCTTGTATGCCGTATTCTCTCCGGTTCCTTCCGTTGCCGCAGCGGTGAGGAGGCCGCTGGCGGGAGTAGACATGGCCCCGTTGGTACCGTTGTAGCTGTCGTTCGCCGTGGTTGAGCCGGCTACCGGCATGCCCATGTGGTAGCGAATCATGCTGATGCCACCCGCGTTCCAGTAGGCGATAGCGCGCCTCGTGGTGTCGGTTTCGCTGGAGGCGCCGCCACCGGAGGCATACAGGAAGTCGCCGCCGAGAATCGCCGGTTCTTTCATCCCATTGCTCGTGTAGAAACTGATGTCGCCGGCTGCGTTACCCCAGCTGGTTTCCTGCTGTCCTGACAAGACGTGGTTTCCGCTAATGCTGTACAGGTAGCAGAGTAGATTCTGGGCCTGAGGTGTGGGGTTTGGACTGACGGGAGCAACGCTGCATGAGGGAGTCGATGTTGAACCGCCCGTGCCGCCGGTCGTAGTCGAGCCGCCGGTCGTGGTCGAGCCGCCGGTTCGGGTCGTACCGCCGGCCGTAGTCGAGCCGCCGGTCGTGGTTGTGCCGCCGGATCGGGTCGCGCCGCCGGCCGTAGTCGCGCCGCCGGTCGTGGTTGTGCCGCCGGCCGCGGTTGTGCCGCCGGCCGCGGTTGTGCCACCTGCGGTGGTCGTGCCACCTGCGGTGGTCGTACCTCCGGTTGAGGTCGCACCGCCGGTCCGGGTCGCGCCGCCGGCCGCGGTTGTGCCACCTGCGGTGGTCGTACCGCCGGCCGCGGTTGTGCCACCCGCGGTGGTCGTACCGCCGGTTCGGGTCGCGCCGCCTGTCGTGGTCGTGCCGCCAGCCGGGGTCGTGCCACCTGCCGATGTCGTGCCGCCCGCCGATGTCGAGCCGCCCGCCGTGGTCGTTCCGCCGTTCGCGGTCGTGCCACCGGCCGAAATCGTGCCTCCGGTCGCGCTGACACCGCCGGTTCCAACCGTTACGCCGCCAGTTGTGGTTGATCCACCAGTTCCCGGCGCTGGCTGTTGTTGATCATTCCCACAGCCAAGAGAGGCAGCCAGAAAAACTGCGAGGGCCAAGAAACAGGTTTTTTGCATGCGATGTCTCCTTGCCAGACGAGCGGTTCAGCAATTGCTGACGGCTGAGATCAGCCTCATAGCTGCAAGGGCGCAACGTCCGGGCAACCTTCTACGGATTTGTTGAAACGCAACCGTTCACCGGATGGCGATGACCAGCGAAGACGCGCCTCGTCCTAAGAGGGCGTCTGAAAAGTTGTCCTTGGCGTTCACCCGGCACAAAACAGGCCGCATCCACCACCCGACGATTGTGTAAGTATCCTCACCCCCAACCCCCATGGGCGCTAAGCGAGGCCTGACGGAGAAATCTGTGACCCCTTCTCCCCGGTCCGCCGGGGAGAAGGTTGGGATGAGGGGTCCGGCCAAGCACGGCCCCTCTCCCCAACCCTCTCCCCGCTTCGCGGGGCGAGGGGGCGGAAGGGCTTCCGCTGGTCGGCCGCTTAACGCCTCTGGGGGTGAGGTTGATCCTTTCCGGTGGTTGCTGTTGGCCGCGACTCGCTCTTCCTGTCCCTATCCGTCGCCCTTGGTAGCACTTTTCAGACGCCCTCTTAGTGATCGGGGGCGCCTTCTGGCGGTCGTCCACACCGATCGCGACGGGACGACTCGGATCATCAGTGCTAGAATTGCCACACGTCATGAGCGAGAGCAGTACGAAAGCTGACGACGACGAGGACATGCTCCCCGAGTACGACCTCACCGGAGGCGTGCGCGGCAAGTACGCTGAGCGCTATGC
>PMBS01000007.1 GCA_003153015.1 Myxococcales bacterium | reverse complement strand
GTACGAATCGTCGCCGAGTCCTACAAGAAGAGGACTGCCTGAGGGCAGGGCGCGAAGGAAATCTGCCGCTGTGGATCAGTTTTGAAGAGCGCGAAGTCGCATGCGGCGCCCACACCTCTGAACGGCAAACCGTTCGACGGACGATATGGACGGCCACCACTCGCCTGTGTCATGATGCGCGATACGACAATGCGTTGAATAGTTCGGGTAGCAGGAAAGGGAGATGGGCACATGGAAAGTCAAGAGCGGATCACTGAGCGAGGATCGGCTGGCATGGCTAGATGGCTTTGGATTGCGGGTGTCGGCGCTGGCGTAGGGGCAATAGCGCTTCTAGTCGCGAGCCTACTTCCGCTTTCTTCCTGCGGAGGCAGGTGTACGTACTGTGTGCCGAATCCTCAGGCGGTCGATTGCACCAAGCAGTCGGGTTCCTCGTGTCCCTCATCGGCAGAGTGTACCGTCAAGAACGGCTGCGTCTGCTCAGCAGCGGGAAGTGCTTCTGGGGTCTGCAGCAACGCGTCCTGTGGAGTCTCAGACACCCAGACCAGTTGCGAGGCGGCTAAAGACTGCGTCTGGACAGTTGGGTGCTTCCGCGACGTCGATTGCATGGCAGTGCCGCTAACCGAATGCACCAGTCACCCGAGTTGCCACACTTGGGAGACGGGTTGTCCTTGATCGCCGGGCAGAGCGTGAGGATCGTCGATTGCGCGCCATCCCCTCCATGCTCATGAAGGAAGTCAAAGCCGGGAGCGGGGAAGCTGCCCAAGGCGAAACTGGAACTTGTGCTGACCGGAGTCGACGTGGTTCTTGGACGGTGAGCCGCCGCCGAACCAGTCGATGAACGGCAAGTCGTTGGGCGCACTCCGCCAGATTGTCGCTAGCCAGGCCGAGCCGTACTTTTCTTTGCCCGAAACTTCACATTGGGCAGGCCCTCAAAGTCCACATCCTGCGTCCACAACGTCGCTTCAGTCTGCCGCGCGGTTGCAAGAACGACGCTGTCGGCAAGGGCTAGCTTCGTGTCGATTCCAATCTTCGCGGCTATCAGCGCCAAAGCGGAATCAAGGTCTAGAACCCGCCCCTGCTGCATGACTGCCACCGCTTGAAGCGCTAGGCCTTCACCACGTTGCTGGCATACTCGTCTGAATACTTCCAGCAGGCAGATAGAAGGAACAATCAACTCATCGGTAGCCTCGATCGCCGGCGCGAAGAATCCGGCATTCGGCCCATCCGCGAAGTATTCCAGCCAGGCGGAAGAATCAGCGACGTTCACAATCGATCCTTGTCGCGAGGTACTGTTGTGTTGATTCCTTTCAAGAAGCCACGCATCTCGCGTGGCGATCGGACAGGAATGAATTCGACACGATCTAGGTATTGCAGCGCTTCCACCTTCTGCCCGGGCTTCAGCCCAAGGGTCTCACGGATTCGCAAAGGGATGACAACCTGGAACTTTGGGGACAGGGTAACCGTCGACATGATTTCCTCCGTACAACGATACTTCAATCTATCATGATATCGTTGTACGATGCAAGGGTGGCTAAAGTCGTTGCAGCCTTCCGCGCCCGCCGCTGAACCGCAAATCGTCGACTTGACGTGGCTGGCCGTGGAAAACTGGGCATGGTTGCGGTCGCAAGGCCGCTCTGTGTTCTCCCCTCTCACCTCTCTGTTCCGAGCGGCGCGTGGCTGACGAGACAAATGGACTCATCCATTTGTCCGCCGCCACAAAGCTAATACGCGAACCGTCGCACCGACACGTTCATCACCAAGCCCAGCGCCAGCATGACGGTGAGCGCGCTTGATCCGCCGTAGCTCAGCAAGGGCAGGGTTACGCCGACCACTGGCAGAAGCCCGGTCACCATGCCGATGTTGACGACCACCTGCCACGAGAGCATGGCCGCCACGCCCACGCAGACGGTAATGCCGAATCGATCGCGGGCCTCGCGTCCGATCTTGATCACCCAAAGGGCGAGCAGGGCGTAGGCGAGCAACACGACCATGCAGCCGAGAAAGCCCCATTCCTCGGCCCACACGGCAAAGGGGAAGTCGGTCCACAGGGCAGGCAGTGAGCGCAGCCGAATCTGTGTACCCTGCAAGAATCCCTTGCCGATGAGCCGTCCCGAACCCACGGCATTCATGGCCTGGCGTGGTTGCCACGCGGTGGCCGGGTCAACCGCTGGGTTGATGAAGGCCAGGATGCGGTTGCGCTGATAGTCGTGCAGGGCGTATTCCCACAAGGGCGTAGCGGCCAGCGCCACCACCAGGACGATGCCGGCCATGGTCTTGAGGCGGAGGCGCGCGGTCAACATGACGGTGGCGAAGATGAGCAGGACGATGAGCGCGGTGCCCAGATCTGGTTGGGCGGCGATGAGGAGAAAGGGTAGGCCGGCGAGGAAGATGGGCACCAAGATGTGGCGCAGGGTCCGTCCGTCGAGCGCAGGGGTGTCGTGTATGTACTTGGCCAGAGCGATGATGGTCAGGACCTTCATCAGCTCGGATGGCTGCAGGTGAAAGGCACCCAGGTCGAACCAGCGTCGCGAGCCACCCACCATCTTTCCGTGGATGAGCACGGCCACCAGCAGCGCGATGCCGATGCCGTAGAGCACGTAGCCCATGCGCGCAATGACCCGGTAGTCGAAACTGGCCACCGCCAAAAAGAGCAGACCGCCGACCGCGGCCCAAGAGAGCTGCTGCGCGAACAGGTGAAACTGGCGCTCGCGCACGGCGCTCCACAAGTTGAGCAGCCCGAGCGAGATGCACACCAGCGTGGCCGCGGTCAGCATCCAGTCGAAGCGGAAGCGCAGTTTGCGCCAAGAGACAACCCGGGGCACTAGCGGCTCTCCTTGCGGACCGAGTCCGGCGGCAGAGCAGGTTGGTTTTTCGCAGGTGGGTTGGGCGAGCCCGGGACAGGCAGAGGACCGGGCCGCGACTCGCCGACGGTGGACGGCAGGCGAAAGTCTCCCCTAGCCGGACCGTATCCCACGTGGCGCGCCAGACGGGGAGGTGACCGATCTTCAGGTGGCACCACGCTTTCGAAGTAGTTGTCGACAATCTCCATGGCCACCGGCGCCGCCACCGCGCCGCCGTGTCCGCCGTGCTCGACGAACACGGCAAAGGAGATGCGCGGCTTGGCGGCCGGGGCATAGCCCACGAACCAGGCATGGTCGACGCGCTCGTAGGGCAGGGGAGGATCGTCTTTGCCGACCCGCCCGCCCCGGTAGACCTGCGCGGTTCCGGTCTTGCCGGCCACTTCGATGTGGTGTGAGCGCGCCTTGTAGGCGGTTCCCTTGGAATCGTTGACGACACCGTACAGCCCGCTGCGGATGATGGCCAGCGATTCGGCGGAGATGGCCAAGTCCCGGCGCACACGCGGGGGAAACTCCTCAACCACCTTGCCGTCCGGCGATTCCACGCGTTCCACAATTTGNNATGGCGGTATTGAGGGCGTGTCCAATCATGAAGCCTTCGCTCTTGCCGCCGCGGCTGTCCTGGGCTCTGTGCCATTCCTCGGTGGGAACGAAGCCGGCCTGCTCGGCGTTGAGTCCCAGGCCCGAGGGTGCACCGAGCCCGAACTCGTTGGCAAACTTGGCCATGCGATTCATCATGCCCGGCCGCGCGCCCAGGTCGTAGAAGAAGACGTTGCAGCTTTGCACGATGGCGTCGTGCAGGTTGACCGTCTTGTGCACCTTGGAGCAGCGGAAACGGCGCCGGCCCACCTGGATGTAGCCAACACAGCGCACCTTGTCCTCGAGGGTGACCAGCTTTTCCTCCAACGCAGTGGCGGCGGTGACAACCTTGAAAGTCGAGCCGGGGTTGTAGGTGTCGGACAGGGCCTTGTCACGGAATGGGCGCAATCGATCGCTCAGGATGCGCGATACCGCTTCCGGGGAGAGGCCGCGCGACATCAAGTTGGGATCGAAGCTGGGCTTGGACGCCAGCGCCAGGATGCGGCCAGTTTCCACGTCGAGAACTACCGCCGCCGCGGCCTGCGAGCCGCGCAAGGCGCGTTCGACGATGCGCTGCAAGTCCATGTCCAAGGTCAAGACCAGGTTGTTGCCGGGAACCGCCGGCTGACTTATCGGTCCCTCCACCAGATCGGCGATGCGCACGTCGGTGCGGCGCAGACCGCGCCGGTTGACCACCATCCGCTCGAACCCTTTCTGACCGCGCAAATAGGGCTCCCACTGGCGTTCGATACCCGTGCGGCCCACGGAATCGCCTGAGCTGTACCCTTCCTCTTTGCGGGTGCGCAGCTCCTCGGCCG
>PMBS01000124.1 GCA_003153015.1 Myxococcales bacterium | reverse complement strand
GCCGACCCTCGGAATCTTCCCCGCGACATTTGCAATGCCGTGCCGGGAAAGAGCGGGGAGCCCGAGACCGTCAATTTCAACGAGCCGCCGGGCAAGCTGCTCGAACGCCTCTACCGCGAGAAGCTCGGGAGGACCTACGGAAAGCGCCTCGACGGCAGTAATCTGTTCAGCAAACTGGATCCAGCCATCGCCTACGCGAAATGTCCGAACCTCAGGGTCTTACTCGACGATATGCTGGACCGTGCGAAACGGTCAGATCACTAGTTGTCCTTCGCCACGCGGTCATCCGCACCACCTGTTTCCCGACGGCGAAAAAGATTGACCGTCGCTTAACGAGCTACGAATTTTCGAGAAGCGGTACTAGCATGTCTTACCCCATGCCTCGCCCCCCTGACCAGGCCACGCTCGAACAACTGAAGCAGGTCACCGGACCGGCCGGCTGGAGCGATGATCCAGATACCCTGGCGCCGCACCTGGTGGAGTGGCGCAGTCGCTACCAGGGCAAGACACCGCTCTTGCTCAAGCCGGCGAACACTGCCGAGGTGGCGGCTATCGTGCGCGTGTGCGCCCAGGCCGAGGTGGGCATCGTACCCCAGGGGGGAAACACCGGCCTGGTGGGCGCGCAGATCCCCAGCGGTCCCGAGGTGCTGGTCAATCTGTCGCGCATGAACCGCGTGCGGTCGGTGGATCCGATCAACAACACCGTGACCGCCGAGGCGGGCTGCTTGTTGGTTGCGGTTCAACAAGCCGCGGCCGAGCAGGACCGGCTCTTCCCGCTTAGCCTGGCGGCCGAAGGCAGTTGCCAGATCGGCGGCAATCTCTCGGCCAATGCGGGCGGCATCCACGTGTTGCGCTACGGGAATTCACGCGATTTGGTGTTGGGGTTGGAAGTCGTCACCGCCCAGGGCGAAATCTGGGACGGTCTGCGCGGGCTGCGCAAAGACAATACCGGCTACGATCTCAAACAGCTCTACGTCGGCGCCGAGGGCACGCTGGGGATAATCACCGCCGCGGTGTTGAAGCTGTTCCCGCGCCATCGCCAGGTGGAAACCGCGTTTGCGGCGGTGCCCAGCCCCGAGGCGGTGCTAGATCTTCTGACCTTGGCGCGCGAGGTGTCGGGTGACGGCGGGGTGCTGGCCTTCGAGATGATCTCGCGCTTCGCGCTCGAACTGGTGGTGAAGAACGTGGCGGGCTCGGTGGACCCGCTGGCAAACCGATCACCGTGGTACGTGCTTGTCGACCTGACGGTTCCGCGCGCCACCGCCGAGACCTTCATGACTCAGGCACTGGACAAGGGCCTGATTACCGACGCGGCTTTGGCCGGCAGCGCGGCCCAGGCAACCGCGCTGTGGAAGCTGCGTGAATCGATTTCTGAGGCGCAGAAGCGGGAAGGCGGCAGCATCAAGAACGACGTCTCGGTGCCCCTGTCGCACATCCCAGGCTTCATCAAGCAGGCCCTGGCCGCGGTGACAGAGCTGGTCCCGGGCATCCGGCCGGTGCCTTTCGGCCATGTGGGCGACGGCAACCTGCACTTCAATTTCAGCCAACCCGCGGGCATGGACCAGGACGCGTACCTCGCTCGCTGGGACGAAGTGAGTCGCGTCGTGCACGCTATCGTGGTGGCCCACGGCGGGTCGATCAGCGCCGAACATGGCATCGGCGTGGCCAAGCGCGAGGAGGCGCGGCACTACAAGAGTGCGGTCGAACTGGACCTCATGCGCAGGATCAAGCAGGCCCTGGATCCCAAGGGCATCATGAATCCAGGGAAAGGCATCGTGTGAGCGGGTGGGGCTGGTTCGTCCGCCAGTGGACGAAAACGCGTCGCATCTATCGGTTGTAGAGTTCCCGTAATCATTGACAAATCTTACGCGCCAGACACCCTTACACCGGCATGTAGGGCCATGAAGGCTGCGGGTTCAAAGTGGTCCAACCTAAACGCGGACGTGCACTGCGAGCAGGGTGTTCGGAACAACAGCAACTGACTCAGGAGAAGCAAGAGCTATGACGAGAACAAGACTGGTACTCTGTCTGGCATTGATCGGCGCGATGGGCGCTTGTGGCGGACGCAGCGGGCTTCATCCGCTATCCAGCGGCGACGGAGGCAGCGTGGTGGGGGACGGCAGTGCCGACGGGCGCCTTGACGGCAGAGGCCAAGACAGCCGCCTCGACGGCGGCCCTGGGTCGGACGCCAGGATCGAAGCCGCGATCTCAGATGTCAGGATTGAAGCCGGGATCGCGGACGCCAGGCCCGAGGTCGGGCCCGCGGAGGTCAGGGTTGCCGACGTGGCTCCTGAGGTTCGCGCCGAGGCTGGTGGGCCCGACATTGGCAGAGATGTGGCGTCGGCCGAGGGGGTGGGGCGGCCCGATGTTGCCCGGCCCGAGGCGGGCCGGCCCGAAGTACCGCCGCCCCCAATCGACGGACCACGTGACACCTTGCTCGATGCTGCTCCGACCCTGACGAGCATCGAGATCTCGCCTCCCAATCCCAGTCTCGCAACCGGAACCTCGCTTCCGGTTGTGATCACAGCGGTCTACTCCGACGGCAGCACCAGGGACGTGTCCAGCTCAGCGACGGTGACCTCCAGCGACACATCCATTCTTACCGTGTCCGGAGCCACCCTGACCGGGGTGAAGGCGGGAACCGCGACCATCACGGCGACCTACCAGGGCAAGACCGCGACTGCGACCGTGACGGTGGGCGACTCACCCCTTGTGTCCATCAGCATCGCATCGGTGCCACCGATAGCCATCGGCGGAACGGCGAATTTGGTGGCCACGGGTGTGTTCGCCAATGGCAGCAAGCAGGACGTGACGTCGCAGGCGACCTGGACATCGTCCAGCGCAGCCATCGCGACGGTGGGCGATACCGGCGCTGGCAAGGGCCTGGTCACCGGAGTGGGCGAGGGCACGGTCACTGTGACCGCCACCCTCCGGACGATCAGCGGAACGGTTCAAGTCAGCGTGGTGGCGAAGAAGATCACCAGCATTGGGATTACGCCCGCGCAGCCGATCCTGCAGCGGGGCGTGACCCAAGCCTTCAAGGCCACCGCCGTGTACGACGACAACTCCACCGGCGACGTGACCCAGCAAGTGACCTGGTCGACGGCTGATGCCGGCGTGCTTACCGTTGTCGCCACCGGGGCGAATGCGGGTCTGGCCACGGCCCAGGGCGCGGGAAGCACTACCATTACGGCCACGGTGGGCGGCGTCAGCGGCCAGACCTCGGTGAGGGTGACTGTGCCGACGCTGACCTCCATCACGGTGAGCCCGGCCACGGCTGCAATGATCGTAGGCGGCACCAAGTTGTTTACTGCCCAGGGAAGCTACTCGGACGGGACGACCGCCGACCTAACTGATTCGGTGACCTGGTCTTCCAGCAGCACCACCGTCTTGTCGCTTTCCAACACGACGGGGACCCGAGGCCAGGCCACGGCCCTGGCCGCGGGATCGGCCAACGTCCAAGCGACGTTCCAAGGCATAACCGGGACGGCGGTTGTGACGGTAACTGCGCCAACCCTGGTCAGCATTGCGGTCACCCCCAACCCGCTCACGTTGCCACAGAACCTTACCCTCTCACTCAAGGCCACTGCCACATACGCGGATCAGACCACACAAGATGTGACGGCATCAGCGACTTGGACAGTAATCGACAGCAAGATCGCGACGGTGGGCAACGTCGGAACTGCGGCTGGTCAGGTCACTGGCGTGGCGATCGGCAGCACCACCGTGACTGCGACCCTGTCTGGGATCAGTGGGTCGGCGACGGTAAACGTGATTGCGCCCGCGCTGGTTTCGATCACCGTAACCCCCGCCACCGCCACCATCAGCGCGGGCGACACGCAGGCTTTCACCGCGACAGGCACCTACCAAGGTTCGAGCGTAGGCGTGGACATCACCACCCAGGTGACTTGGTCATCGAGCAACATCGCGGTTGCCCAGGTGTCAAATGCAGCCGGAAGCAACGGGGTTGCGACCGGTCTCACCTCTCCGGCTAGGGGCAATACCGTCACCATCACCGCGGCCCTGAATGGCGTGCAGGGGACCGCAACCCTGACCGTCACCGCGCCGGTCTTGGTGGCGATCATGGTGAGACCCGCGACAGCCACCATCAACGTGCGAGCCACGCAGGACTACACCGTCAGGGGGGTCTACGCCAACGGTACGACTGGC
Source organism: Myxococcales bacterium (assembly GCA_003153015.1). Classification (GTDB taxonomy): domain Bacteria; phylum Myxococcota_A; class Polyangia; order Fen-1088; family Fen-1088; genus Fen-1137. Next base: position 19,629 of record PMBS01000124.1, on the reverse strand, counting down.
CCCCTCACCGGCGTTTCCTGGGAATCGTCGTTGACAGGGGTGGCCACTATCGCGGCCGGTGGCGGCGGTGGCGGCGGGGGCGGCGGGGCCACGGCCACAGGCGTGGGTCCGGGAACCACCACCATCACGGCCACCTACACTACCGCCGGCGGGGTCAGCCTCAGCGACACGGCGACACTCACGGTGAACGCAGTCGTGACCAGGACGCCGATAGGGATCCGGCTGTTGCCTGCTAGCGCGACGATTCAAGTCAATGGGACCCAGCCGTACACAGTCAACGTGGACTACAACGATGGAACCACCGCGCCAGTGGCGGGCGGAGTCACCTTGACCACGTCCGACGGAGGTGTGGCTGCCGTGGCGGGCGGCGGCCGCGCCGGCGGCGGCATGACCGTCAATGGTATAGCGGCAGGAACCGTGACCGTCACGGCTACCTACGCGACCGGCGGTCAGACCTTCACCGATACGGCGACCCTCACCGTCACGTCGACCCCGCCACCCTCCCAGGTCGGACTATACATCACCCCAGCCACGGCCTCGGTGCAGGTGAATGGGACGCAACAGTTCCAGGCCCACGCCACCTTCAGCGACGGCACGGAAACCGTAGTGACCAACAACGCCGGATGCTCCTGGACCACCTCGGACGGGACACTGGCGACCGTCACCACTCCCGGTGGGCGAGGAGGCTTTGGCGGCGGCCTTGCCACAGGCGTGGCCGCTGGCAGCGTGACCATCAACGTGACCTACGGCGGCTTCAGCGCCAAGGCCACCCTGACCGTAACTCCACTGCCCGCGCTCAAGAGTCTAGTGATACTCCCGGCAGCTGCCACGATTCACGTCGGCCAGGACCAGCCCTTCACCGCCACGGCTTTCTATAGCGACGGCACCAGTGCCCTGGTGACCGCGGCTGCCACCTGGAATTCGTCTGACGCGGCCGTCGCGGTCATGAGTGTGGCGGGCGGTGGCCGAGGCGGGTTCCCTGGTGGAGGAGTTGTGGGTGGCGGTACGGCAACCGGGCTCGCGGTTGGCACGGCGACGATCAGCGCGACCTACACCGAGAACGGGGTCGCAGTGACCGGAACCGCGGTGCTAACCGTAACCGATCCGCCTCTGCTGTCACTCGAGATCACGCCCACCAACCCGACGGTGAGCCTGCTCAGCCCGAACCAGGCCTTCGTGGCCACCGCCATCTTCACCGACTTCAGCACGCGGAACGTGACCGCGGCGGCTTCCTGGTCGTCATTGAACGGCGCAGTGGCAGTCATCTCGAACTCGGGCGGGACCATTGGCCGCGCCACCGGGCTGACGGGTGGCAGCAGCATGATCACTGCAACCTATGGCGGGATGTCGGCATCCACCAGCTTGACTGTGGTTTTGAAGAAGGTGACCACGATCCAGGTGACCCCCACGAATCCGACTGCGGTTCTTGGTATCAATCAGCCCTTCGTGGCCACGGCGGTCTACGACGACAGCACGACCGGTACAGTCACGGGTGGCTCTACCTGGACGTCTTCGGATCCCACGGTGGCTAGTGTGGGGACCGCCGGCGGCACCGCTGGGGTGGCCACGCCCATCAAGGCTGGCACGACGAGCATCACCGCCACCTATCAGGGCGTGCCCGGGACCACGGTGCTCACGGTCAGCAGTGCGAAACTGACGTCGATCGCCATCACGCCATCGCCCCTGAGCGTCCCGGTCGGGGGACACCAGCAACTCACTGCCACCGGCACCTGGGGCGGCGACGCGGGCGTCATCACCCTCGACATCACGAACAACGTGACCTGGCTGTCCTCGAGCGATGCCGTGGGCACGGTATCCAACGCCGCTGGTTCGCGAGGGCTCTTCACCGCGGTCAGCGCCGGCTCGGTGACCATAACCGCCGCATTCCAAGGCGTGACCGGCACCCTGGCCGGCACCGTAGCCGCCTCACACTAGCCAAGAGACGGAAGCTAGCTCTTTTCACCCCAGAGTACACAGAGGCCACAGAGCCGGACCGGAAAGAAGGAAGGGTGGGCTCCTGTTCGGTCCGAACCCTTTCCTTCCTTCCGGCCTCTGTGTTCTCTGTGCTCTCTGTGGTGAAAAAGCTAACCTTCCTTGTCCGCTACCCGGTCTGTGCGGCTGCGCGGATCGCTTGGATCGCCGCGGCCACACTTTGCTTGGCCTTGTAGACAGCAGCCCCAGCGACCAGAACATTGGCGCCGGCCTTGACCAGGGCCGGCGCGGTCGCTGGTCCGATGCCTCCGTCTGCTTCGAGGTCGCAGCGCAACCCGCGCCCATTCAGCATTTGGCGCAAATGCGCGATCTTGGGCAGGGTGGTCTCGAGGAACTTCTGGCCGCCGAAACCCGGGTTCACGGTCATAATCAACACCTCGTCCACGTCGCCCAGGATTTCCTCGATGGTCACCAGCGGTGTGGACGGGTTGAGCACCACGCATGCCTTGCTGCCCAACTCATGGATCTGCTGAATCGTCCGGTGCAGGTGCGGGCAAGTCTCCTGGTGCACCTGGATGATGTCTGCGCCCGCCTTGGCAAAGTCGGGAATGTATCTTTCGGGTTCGACGATCATCAAATGGGCCTCGATGATGACCTTGGTCGAACGCCGTACCGCCTCTACCATGATCGGCCCGAAGGTCAGGTTGGGAACGAAGCGTCCATCCATGACGTCGACGTGGATACGCTCGGCCCCTGCCGCCTCCGCTTCTTTCACCTGTTCAGCCAGGCGCGTGAGATCAGCAGAAAGGATCGACGGTGCAATTTCGATAGCAGGCATGCCAACGGCTCCGGGTTTGATAGTCAGGCTGAAGGATGGCTTGACGGCAAAGTCGGTTCAACTGTTAATCACACCTCGCATGCGCTCCTGCGGCTGCTAGCCTGGAATGTCCGAAGAACAGCGAGCCAAACTCATGAACCACATTGTCTCGGTCAGCAACGTCAGCAAGAACTACAACCTGGGCCAGGTGGTGGTCCCGGCTCTGCGCGGGGTCAGCCTGGATGTGGCCGAGGGCGAGTTTCTCGCCATCGCCGGACCCTCGGGCAGTGGCAAGACCACCTTGCTCAACCTGGTGGGCTGCGTGGACACCCCCAGCGCCGGCACGGTCACCGTGGACGGCAAGCAAACCGGGCTGCTCTGCGAGCGTGATTTGACTCGGCTGCGCCTGCACACCATCGGCTTCATCTTCCAGAGCTTCAATCTGGTCTCGGTGCTGAGCGTGCTACAAAACGTCGAACTACCGCTGCTCCTGCAGCGGGCTTTGAGCGCGCGCGAACGGAAGCAGCGTGTGCTGGCGTTGCTCGACCGCGTGGGCATCCGCGAGTACAGCAAGCACCGGCCCAGCGAGCTTTCCGGCGGGCAGCGCCAGCGGGTGGCCATCGCGCGGGCGCTGGTCACGCGGCCCAAGTTGGTGCTGGCGGATGAGCCCACCGCCAATTTGGATTCGGTTACCGGCACCAACATCCTGAATCTGATGAAGGAGCTGAATCAGAGCGAGACCACGACCTTCATCTTCTCCACCCACGACGCGCGCGTGTGGGCCTACGCCAGCGCGGTGGTGCGGCTGGCCGACGGACAGATTCAGGATCGTGTATCAGCCGAAGAGGCGGTGCGCGCGGGCGGGCTGCCCACGGGAAGGCCGGCTTGATGCGCGGGTATTTCGACACCCTCAAGGTGATTGTTCTGATTGCCTTGCGCAATCTGTTTGCCAGTCGGCTCAAGACCCTGATCGTCGGCGGTATCATCTTGTTCGGATCGCTCTTGGTGGTGGTGGGGACCGCCTTGGTGGATAGCGTGGATGCCTCCATGAGCCGCAGCGTGATCGGGTCAGTGGCTGGTCACATCCAGGTGTACTCGGCCAAGTCCAAGGACGAGCTGACGGTGATGGGCAGCATGGCCATGGAGACACCTGATCTGACGCCAATCGATGACTTCGCGGCCTTGCGCCGCACCCTGCTTGGCGTGCCCAATGTCAAAGCCGTCGTCCCCATGGGCCTTTCGGCGGCCACCGTGATCGCTGGCAATACCGTGGACGTCGTGCTGGAACGGCTGCGCGCCCTGGCCCGGCGTAAACTGGCGGGCGAAGACGTGCAGGCCGCCTACGAATCCGAGAAGGATCACGTGCGCCAGATCATCACCGTGCTCGCCGCGGAGATGGACAACATACGCAAGATCCAGAGCGAGAAGGCCATTGCCCAGGATGAACTAGCCGCGGTGGTCAAGGCAGTCTCGACTGAGTTTTGGGCCGGGTTCGACCGCGATCCGTATCCGGCGCTCGAGTTTCTGGAGAATCGCATCGCGCCCTTGGCCAGCGATGCGGACATGTTGTTCCTGCGCTACCTGGGCACTGACACCGACGCCTTCGCCAAGTCCTTTGACCGTATGAAGATCGTCGACGGCAAGGCCATTCCGCGGGGTGAGCGCGGCTTCTTGTTTTCCAAGTGGGTCTACGAGCAGCAGGTCAAGCTGAAGACGGCCTTGCGCCTGGACCGAATCAACGACGGCATCAACAAGCGCAGCAAGACCATCGCCCGCAGCGAGGAGTTGCAGCGCTGGATCAAGCAGAACGTGACCGAAGTGAAGGAGATCATGTTGCAGCTCGACGGGCAAAAGACGGCCAGCTTTCGCCGTCTGCTGCAGGGCGAGCTGGACAGTCAGCAAAGCGATGTGGCCAAGCTGTTGTCCGAGTTCTTTCGGGTCGACGACGCCAATTTCGCGCGCCGCTACCGCTTCTTCTACGACAAGTTGGCGCCCCAGCTCGAACTCTACCGTGTGCGGGTGGGCGACATGCTGACCATCAAGTCCTTTACAAAGAGCGGCTACGTTCAATCGGTGAAACTGCGCGTGTTCGGTACGTTTGCCTTCGAGGGCCTGGAGGATTCACACATCGCGGGGGAGCTCAACCTGATGGATATGGTTTCTTTCCGCGAGCTTTACGGCTTTCTCACCCCGGAACGCGCGCGGGAAGTCCAGGAAATCAAGGCAGTGGCGGGCATGAAGGAGGTTTCGCGTGAGCAAGCCGAGGCCGAGCTTTTCGGCAAGCCGGATGTCGGGGCGACGGCGCCAGCCGGCAAGAGTGGGCCGCCGGTCGACGAGGCGGAGGCGGCCCTGCGCAGTTTGGCGGGTAGGCAGCAGCGCGCGGATCGCGCCAGTCAGTCCTACGATCCGACGCAGCTTGAGCAAGGCGATGTGCTCAACGCGGCTGTCATCGTCAAGGATCCGGGGAGAATCTCGCAGACCATAAAGGACATCGAGGCGGCCGGCGCCAAGACCGGGATTCCCCTGCACGCCATCACTTGGCAGAAGGCATCCGGTCTGGTTGGACAGTTCGTGACCATGATCCGCGCCGTTCTCTACATCTCGGTGCTGATCATTTTCGCGGTGGCGCTGGTCATCATCAACAATGCCCTGGTCATGGCCACCCTCGAACGCATGCCCGAGATCGGGACCTTGCGGGCGATTGGTGCCCAGCGCCGCTTCCTGCTCGGCATGCTGCTGGTAGAGGCGCTGGCGGTGGGCGTGCTGTTCGGCAGCCTGGGCGCACTCCTCGGGGCTGGCATCGTGGGTGTGATCCACGCGGTGGGCATCCCGGCCGCCAACGACATTCTCTACTTCCTGTTCTCTGGCCCGCGCCTTCATCCCAGCCTGAGCCCGGCCAACGTCATCATCTCTCTCTCTATCGTGCTCGCGGTGAGCGCGATCTCCAGCATCTACCCCGGCCTGCTGGCCATGCGGGTGAGCCCGCGCCAGGCCATGCAATCGGACGACTAATGAAAGCGTTGCCTCACACCAGTGAAGGGACGACGGCCGACGATGTCGCGCAGAACCCTGGAAGGGTTCCGCACNNCATCACTGAGGTCTAGTCATGGGATTTCTTCTCGACCTTCGCATCGCCTTTCGCAGCCTGTTCCAGCACAGCCGCCGCACCTTTTTTCTGGCCACGGCTATCGCCGGCGTGACGGCCCTGCTCATCCTGCTCAACGCACTGTCGGCCGGTGTGAGCGAAACCATGATCCGAGCTGCCACGACGCTCTCCACCGGCCACGTCAACGTGGGCGGCTTCTTCAAAGTGACCAGCAGCTCTGGCGGCCCGGTTGTGACCGAGTATGAGAAGGTGATCGAGGCGGTCAGAAAGAGCGTGCCCGAGATGGAGAGCATGGTTCATCGCGGCCGCGGCTGGGCCAAGATCATCTCGGATTTGGGCTCCACCCAGGCCGGCATCACCGGCATCGAGATCAAGAACGAGCCTGGCTTTCGCAAGGTCATTGAACTTGTGAGTGGGCGTCTGGAGGACCTGGCCGAACCGAACACCATGCTGGTCTTCGAGTCGCAGGTGGAACGGCTCAAGGTCAGGGTGGGCGACGCGGTCACCCTGTCGGCGCAGACCACTCGCGGCGCGGCCAACACCATCGACTGCCGCATCGTCGCTATCGCCAAGGATATGGGGCTGATGAGCAAGTTCGGGGTTTTCGTTCCGGTGGAGACCACACGCGCCCTTTATCAGCTTCGTTCCGACACCACCGGCGCCATCCACATCTATCTCAAGCCGAAATTCATTCCCGATGTAACCGCCATTGCGGCCCGCCTGCGCGGGCAGCTCGAGAAACTGGGCTGGACTGTGATGGATGCGGATCCCAACCCGTTTTGGATGAAGTTCCAGACTGTCGCACGCGAGGACTGGACCGGGCAGAAGCTGGACGTGACCACATGGGAGGACGAGGTTTCGTTCATCACCTGGACCCTAACGGTTCTGCGGGGCCTGACCGCGGTGTTGCTCACCATCCTCATCGCCATCGTGATCACTGGAATCATGAACACCATGTGGATCGCCATCCGCGAGCGCACGCGCGAGATCGGCACCCTGCGCGCCATCGGCATGCAGCGGGGCGGGGTGCTGCGCATGTTCCTCTACGAGTCACTGCTGCTCGGGCTCATCGGCACGGGGACTGGCGCGCTGGCCGGGGCCGGCCTGGGGGCCGCCCTCAATGCGGCCCGCATCCACGTGCCCCTTTCCGTGCAGCTCTTTCTCATGTCCGACCGGGTTCAGCTTGCCCTGCACGCTGGCGGGCTGGTACGCGCCGCGCTCTTCATCACCTTGGTGACCACCCTGGCGGCGCTGTATCCGGCCTACCGGGCCGCGCGTTTAAAGCCCGTGTCGGCGATGTCCCACTTCGGATAAGAATGCTACTTCACCACAGAGAGCGTAGAGGCCACAGAGCCGGACCGGAAAAGGAAGGGTTGGATTTGGTCCGATCCGAACCCCTTCTTTCTTTCCGACCTCTGTGTTCTCTGTGCTCTCTGTGGTGAAACGAGCTAGCCAACCACTGGAGTCGCAATCATGCCTATGTCCCGCTTTCTTGCCGTCTTCGGGCTGATCTTCAGCCTCCTCGTTCCCCGCATGGCCGCGGCTTTGAGCAAGGCCGAGCTGGTCGAGCTTCTCAAGGCCGTGGACGAGCGGCAGCGCAACCAGGGCGACTGGCGATCGCTGGTGTACATGGAACAGAAGGAGAAGGACAAGGTCGACGTGGCCTACGAGGCGCTGGTTTTCCGGCGCAGCCTGGACCAGAAGTTCATCATTCTGTTCACCAAACCCAAGGCTTCCCAGGGCCAGGGCTATCTGCGCATCGACAGGAACCTGTGGTTCTACGACCCGTCGGTGGGCAAGTGGGAACGCCGCACGGAGCGCGAGCGGATTGGCGGCACCAATTCGCGTCGCTCGGATTTCGATGAATCGCGCCTGGCCGAGGAGTACGAGCCCGAGGACTTGGGCCAGGAGAAACTGGGCGCCTACACCGCGCAGGTGATGAAGTTGACCGGCAAGCCGAACATCGATCTGGCGTTCCCGGTCATCAAGCTGTGGGTTGACAAGGAAACCAAGAACGTGCTCAAGCGCCAGGAATTCGCCCTTTCGGGGCGGCTGCTGCGCACGTCGTACTATCCGCGCTGGAAGAAGACCTACAGCGAATCCAAGAAGGCCGACGCGTGGTACCCGGAGGAGATGCGCTTCTACGATGAGGTGGAGAAGGCCAACTCGACTTTGATCCTGGTCAAGTCGGTGGACATGAAACCCTTGGAGGCCAATCTCTTCACCAAGGCCTGGCTGGAGAGCAAGAGCCGATGAATCGTCGCGTGGGGAGCTCGCCGGCTTTGCCGGCGGCGCACCATCGCGGGAGGGTTTGGGAACCCTTCGAGGGTTCCCATGTTCGCTGCCACATCGGGCCGCTGCTTCTGGCTGCAGCCGGACTGGCAGGCTCGGCGCAGGCACAGGAACGGCCGAGCGAGAACGATATTTTTGGGACGCCGGCTCCGGGGAGCGAAAATGCTTCGGCCACGGCCACGGCCACGGCCACGACCACGACGTCGGTGGGAGAAGCGAAGGATTCGCGCGATCAATTGAATTTGGGGGCGCCCGAGACGGCGCCGCGTTTGTCGGCCGACGTGGCACCGGAGGATCCGCTGAAGATCGGCGGCCAGATTTACCTGCGCGCGCAGAGCTCGGCCCTGCAAAGCCAGAGNNGATCTTCGACCCAACCCTGCCCCAGACTGCGAGCACCAGTCTCTCGAACCTCAGCGGCGGGTCACAGGGTGGATTTTCCAACGGGGGCACCGCTAGCCTCAGTTCGCTTTTCGGCGGGCAGCAGACGCGCACCCCGCGTGTGTCGCTCGACCAGATGTGGCTGCGCTTCGACATCAAGCACGCGGTATTCGTCACTGTGGGCCGCCAGCATGTGCGCTGGGGCACGGCCCGTTTCTGGACTCCGACTGACTTCTTGCACCTGCAGCACCGCAATCCGCTCGACGTGTTCGATGCGCGCACTGGCACCACGATGATCAAGCTGCACGTACCCTGGGAGGCGCGCGGCTGGAACTTCTATGCCTATGGCTTGACCGAGAACAGCGATGCCACGCCGACGGCGAGCGCGGTAGCTGGCGCCGCCCGCGCCGAGGTGGTGTGGGGCGCGTCCGAGTTGGGCCTAGGTGGCCTTGTGCAGCGAGGGCACAAGCCCAAGCTGGCGGCCGATATCTCGGCCGGGATTTGGGACCTCGATTTCTACGGCGAGGTGGCGCTGCGTTTCGCCCAGGACATCGATCGCGTTCACTTCAACAACTGCATCGATCCGTCGAGCCTGACCCTGGGAACGCCGCCCACCACCAGCGTCGATCAAACGACTCTCGCGCAGGACGTGCTTGGGCCGGCGGTTGACAAGCTCTATCCGGTTGCGCCTGGCTCCGGGGTGAAGCCGCAGGCCACGGGCGGCGTTTCCTACTCGATCAAATACGCCGCCAATGATGTGTTCACTGTGAGCGCCGAGTACTTCTATAACGGACTTGGATACGGCAACACCGCGGTCTACCCGGGCCTCATTCTGCCTCACTCGCAATCACTGCGTGAGCCAGCGACCTTCTTCTACCTGGGTCGGCAATATGTGGCGTTGTTTGCCTCTGCGCCGGCGCCGTACTCCTGGGACAACACCACCTTCACCCTCTCCAACCTCGCCAATCTTTCCGACCATTCTGGCATCACCCGTTTCGACTACTCGTTCATCTTGCTCACGCACGTGCGTTTCGAGGCGTTTGCCGCCGTCCACTGGGGCAACAACCACGGCGAGTTTCGCTTCGGCACCGACGCCGTGAATCTCGGTGGTCTACCCATTCCCAGCCGCAACCCCGGCCTCTTCGACCTGGGCGTGGGTCTGCGGGTCAGTATCTGACCAGCATCTCGTGGACCGTGGATCAAAGCTAGCTGTTTCTCCCAGAGACGCAGAGCCGGTCAGCTCCTACTTGCCTTGTTCGACAGCGCCCGCGTTGTGTGGGAAGGCCAGTACCAGCAGCAGCAGCGCCGGCACCGCCGCCACGATGGTGATGCCGAAGAAGACCGGCCACCCGACCGTGGCGGCCAGCCAACCCGAGCCTGCACTCATGATCCGACCGATGATGGTCGAGGCGCTGGAAAGCAGCGCGAACTGCGTCGCCGAGAAGGACTTGTTACACAAGGACATGATGAAGGCGGCGAAGGCCGCGTCCACCATGCCGCCGCACACGTTGTCGATGCCGATGGCGGTCGCCAGCAGCACCACGCTCTTGCCGTGCAGGGCCAGCGCCAGGTATCCGGTGTTGGCGACCATCAGGATCGCGCCGAAGGTCAGCAGGCAGCGACGCACGCCGTACTTGGCCACGAGGCCGCCGCCCAACATGACACCGCTGATGGTTGCGGCGAAGCCCACTCCCTTGTTCCAGAAGCCGATTTCGCTGTTGGAAAAGCCCAACTTGATAAGAAAGGGCAGCACCATTCCGCCGGCGATGGTGTCGCCGATTCGGTAGAGCATGACAAAGGCCAGCGCCGCGGCCGCTCCCTTGCGCGCGAAGAAATCCACGAACGGCTTGACCACGGCGTCGGCGATGGTGCGCGGGGGCCGCACGGCTTCCGGCTCGGGCGCGCGCCAGGTGGCGACGATGCCCACGATCATAAGGAGCGCCATCACGCCGTACACGCGCGACCAGGGCATGTGGTCGGACAGCACCAGAGCCCCGGCGCCCGAGACCAACATGGCGATGCGGTAGCCGAGAATCCAGGTCGACGTCCCGGAGGCCCGCTCGGCCGGTGGTAGGATATCGGTGCGGTAGGCGTCGGCCACCACGTCCTGGCTGGCGGAGAGAAACGCGACCACCACGGCCAGGGCCGCGATGGCCAGCGGCGCATCCTTGGGATTGATGTCAGCCATAGTCCAGACGGCCAGCAGCAGGCCGACCTGGGTCAGCGCCATCCAGCCCCGGCGCCGGCCGAACAGGGGAAAGCTGAAGCGGTCGAGCAGCGGCGCCCAGACGAACTTGAACGAATAGGGCAGGGTGACCAGCGAGAAAAGCCCGATGGTTTTCAGATTCACACCGGCATTGGTCATCCACGCGCTCAGGGTTGTGCGCGTCAGCGCAAGCGGCAGCCCAGAGGCAAAGCCCAACGCGATGAGCATGCCCACCCGCTTGCTGCGAAACGCGTTGATGAACGCGCCCATGCATCCACCTTCGCCCGGCGCGGGGCCCAGCGCCAGTTTTCGCAGTTATCCCTTTCAAGAACGCCCCACGTGAGCGGGCGGATTGGCTGCGGCGCTTGGTCGCGGCAGAAGTGAAAGGGCGGAATTCCGCGGGCAACTGCTGGATTTGCCGCTGGCACGGTCACTGCATTGTCAACTCAACAGAGACGCTTTCACAGCAACCCACAGAAGAAGGAGAAGCCACCATGTTCAAGAAGATCTTCATCGCACTCGGAATCGCCGCTCTGACCAGCACGTCGGCCTTTGCCGCCAAGGCCAGCCATCACAGAACGCCTGCGTCCGTCACGGCCAAGAAAGTCGCCCAGGCAGACTCGGCCAAGCCGGCTGATGCCAAGGGCAAGAAGGGCAAGAAGGGCAAGAAGGCCGCCGAGGAGAAGGCGCCAGCTCCTGCCCCCGCTCCTGCCAAGTAACCAGTCCATCTTTCATAGCCCGCCGCCGGTGCAGCCCGCGCGGCGGGCTTGGTTACCTATTTCACACAGAGGGCACAGAGGGTCACAGAGCCGGATGAGAAATGAAGGGTTGGGTTATGCACCCTACAGACCTCTTCTTCTCTTCCGATCTCTGCGTCCTCTGTACTACTAAGGTTCGGTTTCTTCGCAGGCCGCAAAGATTCTCGACGGTGTCGCGATAGTTGCAGGAGGTCGTGGCCGTGGTCGTGGCCGTGGTCGTGGCCGGAGCGATCCCTTTGGTTGCGGCCGCAAGGCCGCCCTGTGCTCTCTGTGAGGAATAGATAGCTTCTTCTCCGGGACCCGCGCGGCCGCGGCACTACGCGGGGTCGCGGCCGCGTGCGGCTCTGGGGAAAAGGCCACGCAACCTCAGCGCGCCACTGCCGATAACCCGGCATGCGCGCTTTTTCGACTGTTTGTGGATCTCTACTGTTGCTGGCCGGCTGCAGCCTGGTGCCCGGCGGCAGGATGCCAGCCGTTTCTGGGACCGACCCGCCCGGCAGTGGCACCTGGCAGCCGGGCTGGCTCGAGATCCATCACATCGATGCAGGGCAGGCGTGCAGTACCCTGATCGTGGGGCCCACCGGCCGGACGCTGCTGGTTGATGCCGGCGAGGCTGACTGGGAGGCGGATGACGAGGCCTTGGTTGTGGGGCCGTACATCAAGAACGTCCTTGGCTCCTCCCACCTGGACTACGTGCTCATCAGCCACTTCCATCTGGACCACACCGGGTATCCCGGTCACGGCGGTCTGTGGCATTTGGTCAATTTGCAAGGCTTCACCGTGGGCAAGCTCCTGCATCGCGATTTCTCCCGTTTTCCAGGCGAAGGTGGGGGCACGCTGGCGCGCTGGCGTGGGTATCTTGCCGGCGAGGGACAGAACCTGCTGCACCCTGAGGTCGCCAGGCTGGGCGATGGTCAGATCGATCTCGGGCCGGGGGTGAACGTGCGCCTGGTTGCGGTGGACGGCAATGGCCTGCTTGCTGCCGACGGACCGATCGACGATCCGGCCCCGCCCAGCGAGAACGACTACTCGGTGGCCTTGGTTTTGCGTTTTGGCCTGCTCGACTACTTCTCGGGCGGCGATCTTTCAGGCGAGACCTTGGTATCCGATTTCGGCTACTCGTACCACGACATCGAACATGCCGTGGCTCCCTTGGCCAAGGACATCGACGTCTATCGGGTCAGTCACCACGGCAGCGAGCACTCATCCAGTCCCACCTTCCTGGCCGAGCTGCAACCCAGGGTCAACATCATCGAGGTGGGCAACGACAATCCTGACGGCCATCCCCACCAGGCCGCTATTGATCGTCTCGCCTCCACTGGCGCCATCTATCTCACTGAACGCGGCAACCCCGGCACCGACCTGCGCGGTGGCCGCGTGGTCGGGCATGTTGTGTTGCGCACGACCGACGGCAGCGACTACTGGGTGGCCGATGATCACTACGTCGCCGCGGACCCGCCCCGAGTCGATGCCGATGGCGATGGCTACTTCCAGGAAGCGGATCCAGACGACACCTCACGGGTGGCCGTGCCGGCACCTCGCGGTGGCTGCGATCCGGTGCACCAGGTTTGTCGTTAGCCGGGGGAATGGACATTTTCGCGACCCCGGCATAGTGATGTGGCTCCCTCCCAGGAGCCGCATACATGAAGATATGCTGTGGTTTGTTCCCGCCCGTAGTCGTTTCTCTGTTGGTTTTCGTCCTGCCGTCGCAGTCCGGCGTCGCCATGGCCGCTGGGGAGTCTGGCCTGGGCCAGACCGGCACGGTCCCGAACGCGTCCCCGCCCATCGGAAGCGCCGAAGCTCCGGTACCCACCGTCGACGGTGCTGCGCCCATGAGCAACCCGGCGTTGCCATTGCCAGGCAGCGAGACGAGCGCTCCGACTGCTCCGATATTGGAGGACGAGAACGCGTCAGGGGAAATCGACGGGCAGGCCCAGATCGACGAAGAATGGCGCAAGTACCGCCACCGCCGTCCGGCTCGGTGGGCATTCATTTCGTGGGGCGGCGGTATGTTTGCGCAGACCTACCACGACTCGGTCACTACAGACAGCCACGACCAAGCCGCGCCAGGGGCGCCAGTACACGTCAGCGGGGGCTTCTCAGCCGCAAGCATCTTCCAGTTCGTCCCGGAAACTGGCTACCAGTTCACCGACAGGTTCGCCTTGTCGCTGCAGGCTCGCTTTCAGTACACGCCGTCCGAATCCGTGGCATGGGTACCCACGCAAGGCGCAAGCCAACCACCTGACTACGCGCTGGCTCTCTTTCTCCGCGCCCAGTACGCTTTCTTGACTGCCGGGGATTTTCAGGCTTTTGGCTCAGGCCTCGCTGGGTTCGGGCTCGTCGGGGGGAGGACCTTCCTGGGCTACGTTCCAAGAAGGTGCGACCCAACAGGATTCGGTTCGAACTGCCTGGCGGGGACTGAACACAGCGATACGGTCAGCGGCGGGCCAGTGGCGGTTGGTGTGGGGCTAGGCGTCATGTACCACATAGCGCGCTTCGTTGCCCTCTGGACAGAGGTGCGGGTCTTGTCCAGTTTCGGCCCGAATATGTGGTTGGGCGAATTCAATACCGGCGTGGCCTTCGCGTTCCCTGTGGCACCGCCGGCGCCTCGGTAGCGGTACCGGCGCCGTGCGGCGCCTGCGATCCCGACGCGCCAAACTTCTCACCAGCTCTGCTCCGGTGTTGGACAGAGGGAATGGACATCTCCCCAAAGCCAGCATAATGATAGTAGCCCGCCGCCAGGAGCAGCATTCATGAAGATGTCCCGTAGTTTTCTCTCACCTCTTGTCGCGTTCTTGTTCGTTTCCGCCTTCTTGTCGCAGTCCGGCATCGCCGTCGCCGCGGGGAGGTCAGGCAAGGGCCAAGACACGGTCACCAAGGTCGTCGAGATCAACAGGCAGGCCCTGGCCCAGATCCAGGCGAACAAGTACGAGGCTGCGCGCGATGCCCTGTGGGGCGCCATCGCGCTTCTCACCGACGCGAACCTGGGTGAGCACCCGATTTCGGCGCGAACCCATATCCACCTGGCCGCGGTCTACATGACGGGCTTCAACGACAGGACCAAGGCCATCCGACAGTTCGTGATCGCTCTCAAGATCGACCCCAACATCAAGATCACGCCGCAGGTCGAGACCGCCGCATTGGACGAGGCCTTCGACGCAGCCCGCGGCCAGGTTGGACTGGCGGCCCAGGCAAGAACGGCCCCGGCTGCGCCCTCGGGCAAGACTCCGGCGGCGTCCACTCCGGCGCCCACCGCTGAGGAGCAAGCGATGCCGGCCAGCGGTTCTTCGGCTGGCACGTCAGCGGGTGGCCGGCGTGGATTGCGGGGGGCCAGGAAATTCGTGGACCAGGAAGAACCAACCCCGCCGGCAAGGGTTCCCGAGCCCTTCTACTGTCCGCTGCCCGACGAAGTGCCGCCCAAGGAAGACATCCCCGTCCGCTGCGTCACACAAAAGCAGCCACGGAAAGCCAGCGCCACGGTCTTCTATCGTGAAAAGGGCGCTGAAGACTTCACGCCGCTTCCCATGACTCGTTCGCCCAAGGGCTGGCTCTCGGCGACTGTACCTGGCGCTGCGGTAACCGGGAGTGCCTTTCAGTACTACTTGGAGGCGAAGGTCCCGGGCATCAAGGAACCGCTGAGCATCGGAAGCGCTGACGGACCCAACCTGATGCCCATCGTCGACGGTGCAGCTCCGGTGAACAACACGATGCTGGCGATGCTGTTGGAAGGCAAGGACACCAGCACGAGACCTGCGCCCATGGTGGAGGACAATGCCCCGCTCGACGAAATCAACAAGCAGTACCAGATGGACGAGGAATTGCGAAAATACCACCGCCGTCTGCCCGGGGCGGTGTTCATTTCGTTGGGCGGCGGAGCTTTTGCGCAGACCTACCACGGCGCGATGTCCCTGGACAGCCATGACCCTACCATCCAGCTCCAAGCTGGTCCCTCAGGGGCAACCCTCTTGCAGACGACCGGAGAAATCGGCTACCAGTTTACCGACAAACTTGGGATGTCGATACAGGCCCGCTTGCAGATTACGCCTTCCCACTCCAGCGGATGGGTAATCCCTCCCGGCTCCAGCATGAAGCAGCCGCCGACGTCGGCGCTGGCAATCTTCCTCCGCGGCCAGTACGCCCTTCTCACTCTTGGGAACTTCCAGGCCTTTGGGTCAGCCATCGCGGGGTTCTCGCCCATGGGCAAGACCTTCTTGGGCTATGTCGCAGGGAATTGCGAACTCGCGCTAGATGGGACACTCGTGGATGGCAAGCCATACAAGTGCCCCGACCCGCCAAATCATCTCGTAGGGCATAGCGACACCGTCAGCGGCGGGCCAGTTGCCGTCGGTTTGGGGGTGGGCATGATGTACCATATCACGCGCTCTCTTGCCATCTGGGTGGAGGGGCGCGGCCTGTACAGCTTTGGCTCGATCGTGTTGGGCGAGTGGAATGCGGGCTTGGCCATCGCGCACAAGTTCGAAAGTTCGGCCCCGGCGTCCCGGATGCCGGAAGGTCAGGGCGGCTGGGAGAGGCCACCCGGCGAAGAGGACAAGGACGCTCCTCCGTCGGATTAGTCGCGTGCGGGGGCCCCGAGGTGCAGCTTCAGGCCCAGCTGATCCAGGAACGGGTCCTGCCCCACTACGTGGGCCTTGACGGCGCACAGGTCACGCCTCTTGGCAGGGGCCTGGTCAATCAGACCTATCTGGTCAGCCGGGGCGGGCTGCGCTTCGTCTTGCAGCGAATGAATCCCGTCTTTTCCGCCGCGGTCAACGGCAACATCGCCGCGGTCACCCGGCGACTGGCGGACAACGGCATGGCCACGCCCCGCCTGGTTCCCGCCCGGGACGGCAACTTGTCAGTCGACCTTGGGGTGCAGGAGGGTCTGTGGCGGCTGCTGACCTACGTCGAGGGTGTGTCCTTCGACGTGGTGGCTAGCATGGGCCAGGCGCGCGCTGCTGGCGGCCTGGTGGCGCGTTTTCATCGCGCGCTCGACGGGCTTGACCACGAATTTGCGGGCATGCGCGCCGGCGTGCACGATACCCCGCAGCACCTGGCCAGGCTGCGCGAGGCCCTGGAGGTCCATACCGACCACCGTCTGTACCGCGAGGTCAGGGCTCTGGCTGCGGATCTGTTTGCCGCGGTTTCCGACCTGCCCTCTCTGCCCGATCTGCCCAGGTGCGTGTGCCACGGCGATCCCAAGCTAAACAACATTCTGTTTGCCGGTTCTAAGCCGCCCGCGGCTGAACAGGCGCTGTGCCTCATCGACCTGGACACAGTGGGACCCATGGCGCTGGCGCATGAGTTGGGGGATGCCTGGCGGTCGTGGTGCAACCGCAGCCCCGAGGACGCGAGCCAGGCCAGGTTCGACGTGGAGATCTTCCGGGCCTCCTTCGAGGGTTTCCGCGACAGTCTGGGCCGATCGCTTGGCGCCGACGAACGTCGCGCCTGCCTGCACGGGGTCGAATGGATCAGTCTCGAACTGGCGGCGCGCTTTGCCGCCGATGCGCTGCTGGAGTCGTACTTCGGCTGGGCGCCCGAGCGCTACCCGGGTCGGGGCGAGCACAACCTGGCGCGCGCGCGCGGGCAATGGGCCCTGCACCAGACGGTCTGCGCAACCCGGCGCGAACTGGCGCGCATCCTCGAGATTGAGACTTGACGGCATTGGGGAGTCGGGTCGGGGGGCTCGCCCGACTGTAGGGGGTTTGAAACCCGCCCCCGGCAACGAAGCCGCTAGCTGGTAGTATCCACATAGAAATGTTGTCATGAGAACCGTCCAGATTTCGCTAGATGAGGATCTCGTCCGGACGGCGGACAGGGTTGCCCGAGACTTGCACACCACGCGATCGGCTCTAGCACGCGAGGCCCTCCGGCAGGCGATCGCTCGCATCAAGATCCAGAAGCTCGAGGCAAAACACCGCCAGGGCTACCTTCGCCAACCCGAGGGCGCGGACGAATTCATACCCGTACCCGGCTCAAGCCTTCCATTAGCGCCTTGAACTCCGGGAAGTTCAGACTCTGGTCGCCATCGGACAGCGCCTTGTCGGGGTCAGGGTGAACCTCGATACTAACGCCGTGGGCGCCGCAGGCGCGCGCGGCCCAGGCCATGGGCGCCACGTAGGGACGCTTGCCCGTGGCGTGGCTCGGATCCACGAGGATAGGCAGGTGGGTGCGCTCGCGCAGCACCACCACGGCGGACAGATCCAAGGTGTTGCGGGTGGCGCTCTCGAAGGTGCGAATGCCTCGCTCGCACAGGATGACCTGGCCGTTGCCTTGCGCCAGTATGTATTCCGCGGCTGCCAGCCATTCCTCGATGGTGCTCGACAGGCCGCGCTTGAGCAGCACCGGCCGATCCACCTTGCCCACCGCCGACAGCAGCGGGAAGTTCTGCATGTTGCGCGCGCCGATTTGCAGGATGTCGACTTTTTCGGCCACCGGGTGCACCTGGTCGATGGTCATCACCTCGGTGATGATGGGCACGCCGGCGGCCTTGCCGGCAGCGGCTAGCAGATCCAGACCGTCGCGGCCCAGCCCCTGGAAGGAATAGGGACCAGTGCGAGGCTTGAACACGCCCCCGCGCAGGATGTGGGCTCCCTGCTCGCGCACGTACAGGGCAGTGCGGTTGATCTGGTCTTCCGACTCCACCGAGCAAGGACCGGCAATGACCACGAAGCCGGTGCCACCAATCAGCAGAGAGCCCACCCGGATGACGGTGTCCTCGGGATGCGTGGCACGATCGGCGAGTCGGTAGGGTTTGGAGGCACGCGCGACCGGCTGGCTGGGCGCGGTTGGTTCGGCCAGCGGCACAGCGGGCGAGGCATCCGGCAGGGCGGCCATGACCTCGGCAGCATGGGGCAGGGTGCTGGTCTGAGCATCGGCGGGCGTGGCCTTGGCGGGATAGCAGCCGAGGATCTTCAAGTAGAGCGCCTCGCTGCGCAGGACTTCGAGCGCCAAGGCGGCCCTTGCTTCCGCCACGTTGCCTTCGAAGTCGACGAAGAACATGTATTCCCAAGGACGGTTGGGTCGCGGGCGCGATTCCAGCTTGGTCATGCTCAGCCCGTACTCGGCCAGGACTTGCAGGCAGCGGAGCAGCGCACCCTTCTCGTGCCGGGTGGACAAGATCAGGCTGGTCTTGCAGGGCACCCGCACATCCACAGAAACCGGCGCGCGTGCCAGCGCCACGTAGCGCATGAGGATCTCGTCCTGGTTGCCCACGTTCCGGTTCAAGACGTACAGCTCATGCGCCGCCGCAGCCTCGGGGGAGCCGATGGCGGCCAGGGTCGGATCCCTGGCCTCAGCCACCGCGCGCATCGCCTCGCGGGTATCGAGGAAGGGCACCGCGTGCGCCTGGGGCAAGGCCGCGATGAAAGCCGAGCACTGATCGAGCGCCAGGGGATGAGACAGGATCCTGCGCAGCGCCGAGGCGGGCACATCGGCCGTGGCCGCCAAGCACAGTTCGACCCGATACGACTCCTCGCCCACGATGTGCAGGTCTTGCTCGCGTAGCACGTCGTACACCTGATTGATGCTGCCAGCGACGGTGTTCTCAATGGGCAAGAAGGCAAGATCAACCGCGGCCGATGCCAAGGAGTCGATCACCTGTTTGAGGGTGGGCAAGCCCACAAAGCGGCCGGTCAATCCCTGACTGGCCACGTACTGTTCTGCGGCCAGGTTGTTGTAGGTGAGCGACGAGCCCTGAAAGGCCACCGCGACCTCAGTCCGTTCGCCCTCGATCCCTGCGAGCGAGGCCACTTGGCGGCTGACCGAGTAGCTGATTATCTCGGAGAAAATTTTGCGTGCCAGGGGGGCCGACAGCCCCAGCGACTGGGCGAGAGTCTCGACCCGGATCAAGACCTCGCGTTCGCGTTCCGGATCCCGAATGGCCTGGGTCGAGCCAGCCTTCTCCTTGGCGATGAGCCCCACCGTGTCCAGCCGCTTGGCCAGGAGACGTACGATATCGTCGTCCACCTGGTTAAGACGTTGGCGCAGCTCCTTCAGGGCGGCATTGGCGGGTTCGTTGCTCATGCGGGGCCCAAGCTTATCAGGTGGCCGGGCATCGGGACACTCTGGCGCGCAAGACCGGAAAGCGAGCTGGTTCACCACAGAGGGCACAGAGAACACATCGCAGCCTGACGGCCGCAAC
>PMBS01000187.1:5736-5859 GCA_003153015.1 Myxococcales bacterium | reverse complement strand
TGCCAGCGAGAGCAAAGTGGAAAGCCGGTCGGCGGCCGAGGCGCCTGTTCCTGCCGAACCGACCGGGACGCCGAGCGGTGGGGTGCAGGCCGCGCCGGCTCCAGCCGAGGGCAGCAACGGCCA
>PMBS01000187.1:0-5660 GCA_003153015.1 Myxococcales bacterium | reverse complement strand
ACCACCGGCTGCTCGTAGACTTTCAATTTTCGCGTGACAACCTTGGGCTGATGCTACGCAACAGCCTTGCCGTGGGGCCGGTGGGATGCAACTGCACGGTGGTCGCTTGCCCGGTCACGCACGAAGCCCTGATCGTCGATCCGGGCG
This sequence comes from Myxococcales bacterium, assembly GCA_003153015.1. Lineage (GTDB taxonomy): Bacteria > Myxococcota_A > Polyangia > Fen-1088 > Fen-1088 > Fen-1137. The sequence goes on along the minus strand of PMBS01000187.1, from coordinate 5,513 downwards.
GTGATGCGGAGAGAATTCTGGCTCTGCTTGGCAAGATGGGCGCGCGGGTGGTCGGGATCGTGCACACGCACGGCCACTTTGATCACATTCTCGCAACTCGCGAGGTGGCGGCAGCGACCGGCGCCCCGATATCCATCCATGGCGGCGACCTGGACCTGTATCGGGGGTTGGCACGCCAGGCGCGCCATTTCGATCTGGTGGCAGAGAAACCGCCCGAGCCCGCTCAGATCCTTGCCGGCGACGAAACCCTGAGTTTCGGTCAGTTCCATGCGCGTGTGTTGCACACGCCGGGACACACGCCAGGCTCAGTGGGTTTTTTCATCGAGGCCACCGGTGGTCCACCGCTCTTGCTCGCCGGCGACACCCTGTTTGCAGGAGGCATTGGCCGCACGGATTTTCCCGGCGGCTCCTCCAAGCGAATCCTGAGATCGATCCGCGACACCCTGTTTGCCCTGCCCGACGAAACCGTGGTTGTTCCTGGCCACGGCCCCGAGACCACCATTGGGGAAGAGCGCGAGCACAACCCGTACGTCGGACGTCTCGCTAGTGGCGGATAAGACTCAGCACGATCTCGAAGACAATGAGCAGCACGATGGCCGCTTCCAGCAGGACGAGACGGCGGTCACGCGCCACATCGGTGATGAGCTCCAGCGCGTCCTGCACGCTGCGCAGTTTGAGTTCGAGGGCCTGGTAGCGATCGACCAGGTCGAACTCCGCACGCAGCTCACCGTAGATGTGGTCCGCGCCGGGGTCATCCCAGATGGATTCCGGCTTGTCGAGCAGGTGCAGGATGGAGAGCACCTCGTTCCGCGTTCCCAGGGCTGCGCCGATGAACTTGTGCAGGTGCCGGGTGCGCAGGGGCACCGAACCCAGCTTCTCCAGCCGGTCGACCAGCTTGTCGGTGCCACTGAACATCTGGTCGACGATGCGGTCGTAGTAGTCCATGGCCGCGCTTTGAGCCACGGTGAGCGCCACCACGCTGGCGCGCTCGAAGGTCAGCCGATCGAGGGTCAACACGCCGTTGACCACGTCGGGCCGCACCCCGGGATCCTCGCGCACCGTGAATTGCTCGTCCATGACCTGGGCGGTGGTCAGGTTTGGCCGGATGCGGTGCAGGCGGGCCAACTCGGCCTCTCGCGCTTGCAAACCGACGTCGAAGAAGACCAACGCTCCGAACGGATAGAGGAAGACCGTGCCGCCAGAGGCGGGCGAGAACCACAGCTCACGCGGGGTGCGCTTGGCTTCGGGATAGTGGACCGCCATCTCCTTGAGAGGAAAGTTCTCGACGAAGGCAGTGGCGAAGAAGGTGTGGTCCGGACTGCTCATACGCGCAAAGACTCCCTTCTGCAGGTCAAGCTTTTATTCTAGCCCAGAGCCTGACTATTGCTTCCGCGCTGCTCTCGGATTAAGACCGCAGTCGCTATTCTTCCGAACCCCTGCGACGCGGAGGGCTATGAGATGAAAACGACCCACATCCTGTTCGCGATTGGAACCTGTCTTGTCCTCGGGGCTTGCGCCTCGGCTAGCTCGGCCCCACGGGACATGGACGACCACCCACGTGCCGTGATCGTGCGGGACGACACTCAGATCGTGATCGACACCGGCGGCGTCCCACCTGACAAGGAGGCGGAGATCAAGCTCCTGCTGCAGGAACGCGATTCCTCGGCACGCCGATGCTACCAAGACGTGCTCAACGAGAAGCACACCCGGGAGTTCAAGGGTACGGTGAAGGTCATCATCACGATCGACACCGCCGGACACGGCCGTCCGCGCGTGGCGGGGGGGACGCTGGGGAACCAGGACGTCGAGAACTGCCTGGTTGGGGTGTTGCGGGACTTTGAATATCCCAAGCTCGAGAAGGGCGGGGATGTCCAGTACGAGTACAAGTTCGAGCCGCAGTACTAGCTGTCTGTCGGGAAATTCCGGGCCGCCGGGCAGGCCGGGTCGCGGATAGCGGCTCGCGAGTGCGTGGGCGAGAGCGTGTTCGTGGGCGTTGCGCGGGAGGCGGAAAGCGTTCCGCGGGCCGCTCGCGCTCACGCGAGCCGCACCACGCTGGTCGCTACCGCCCACGCTACCGCTCACACGCACGCGGGCCGAGCGGCGCTCGCCCGGTAGACCGGTCGCGGTCGCCGACATGTAGGCGGAGCCGGTCTTTGCGCGCTCGGGTACAGATCGGCGCGTCGAAGAGCCTCGAAAATCTGGACCGAATCCAGAAGTTTTGGCTACTACCCTTCGATACGCCCCACATACTTGTTTGGTCGTGCTTCTGGCAGGCCAGACAACCGGACGCTACAGGTCCAGCGAAACAAACCGATAGTTTTCCAGAAGAATAAATGTACAATACCTCACGAAGTATGCGAGGTCAGACGCCCAAAGTCGCTTGTATTTTTTGCGCGCTGGCTCTTGCCTGCGCTTCCGAGCCAGAAACCAGGGAGTCGCACTTGGCTGGCAAGGCGCACGCCCGGCAAAGGGGTTGGGCCCATGGCGTGGCCGAAGGCGACGACGCGTCAATGGACATGCAGATGTCCATCGGCTTTCTCGATGAGCGCGCGGTGGACAGGGCCATGGCACCCCATGTGCCCGCCATGGTCGACTGCTTCGAACGCGCCGGAGACGCACGCCGGTACCTATCAGGCCGGATCGTTCTCCGCTTCGTGGTCGAGGCCAGCGGATCGGTCTCGGACATTCACGTCATCAAGAACGAGCTAGGCAACTACCCTGTCGAGCGATGCCTGATTGACGTTGGCAGGCGCATCGAGTTCCCTCCCCCCGAAGGCAACCGCAGAACTGATTTCGAGTATTCCTTGCGTTTTCGATCCACCGGCGAGATGCGCGTGCTGGATTGGAAGGGCAACGACGTGGCCATTCGAGTCGCCTCGACTAGCGATTTCTCCAGTTGCGGAGCGCTGGGGCCGCAGAGTGTAGAAGCCATCGCATACGTCGAGCCGGAGGGCACCATCGGCTCGGTGGGCTTTGTCTCGCAGGGGCCCATCAATCCTGTCGCGGCCTCCTGCGCAGAGGAACAGATGTACAAGCTGAGGATTGGCGACGCCCGTCCCAATGTGGTGCTGCGCACGGTATTTCCGCTGGTCATCGCCGCCCAACGCACCAGCAAAGTTGACCTGTCGCGCCGGCCAAGCAAGCGTTCCCGACATCGGTGATCGTTCTCAGGGCGGCCTTGCGGCCTCAACCAAAAGGTTGGGGCGATTCATCTCGTCAGCCACCCGCCGCAGAGAACGCAGAGGTGAGGGGGGAAGCCACGGCGTCGGAGAAAACCCCGTGATGTTCAGGCGTTCCGAAGGAATCTTCGCGGCTTGCGAAGAAACTCAACGTGAGTAGTTCAGCGCGGCCGGCCGACTATGCCGCGAGCCGTGTTGGTGGCCACCGCCAGAAGGCGCTGCAACTCCTCTGCCGTCATGCTCGCGCGAATAAGCAGAATCCGCTCTTCACGCGACAGCTCGGCGCGATCGACCAGGGGGGCGAAACCGGCCAGAAGCAGCACCGGGTTCAACATCAGGCGGCGCTTCCACGACGGGAAATCGCGCTCCCAAGCCCGCGCCTGCGACTCGTCGTCGAACTCGCCTACCAACTCCAAGTAAGGTTCTGGATCGATGCCAGCCACTAGGGTTAGCGCCTGTGGCATTGGACCGTACGGCGCTGGCGCGCGCATGTCGTCGTCGACCACACCGCGCGTCCCAGGAACGACGAGCGATGCTGCCGGCCAGACAAAAAGATTGACGGCCGTGATCATGAAGACCGCATCCTCGGGCAAGGCGCTGTCCTCAGCATCGATGCGAGCGACGAGTTCACGCCAGGCGATGCGTGCGCGACTCTTGCCCGGAAGCATGGGCCTGGCATCTGCCGTGCCGGCATCGCTGGTCCCCGCGTCGCCAGTCGCCTGCCTGGCGCTGGGGCGCTCGGACCGCCCCAGCAGTTGTTCGGCGTAGGCTGGGGGTGCCATCACGGCCAACGATGGTTGGGGCAGCACGAAAATGCGGTCATCCAGGCCGAACCCGGTTGCCTTTCCGGGTGCCGCCGCGCGCAGCCTGCGCACGCCCACCGGCCGACCGTCCTGCAAGCGCCATTCGATTGCCTGGCCGGTGGCAGCGGCGCCGCGGTCGAGTGCCGCCCGCAGGGTCGCGTCCTTCAGGCGGTGCCGGGCGGCAAGGAAGGTGACCTTGTCATTCCGCGGCTCAGGGGTGGCGATGAGCAAGGCATCGAAGTCGCGATAGAGATCGAGGCCAGTTCCATCGAGCAGCCGGCGTCGATCGGGCAGCAGCACGAGCAGCTGATCGATGGCCGCCTGGTAGCCCGACCCCAGGGGCGAGGCGCGCAGGCGATCCAGGCGAAGCAGGGCCGTAAGGCGTGAGCCTTCGGGGCCGTAGTTGCGCAGGTCACCCGGCCGCCGGTGGCCACTCCCTGCTTCGCGGCCTGCATCGGGCGCAGCCTGACCAGCCTCGGCAGAGGCGTCGGGAGAACCGCCATCGGGCGCGAGCGCGACCGCTACACCCGTGTGCGACACGCGCGCGCGCGCGGGCTTAGCTCGACGCACCGGATGCGCCGGGCCTTCACCATCAGCTTTGGCCCCGGTCGAGCGGTCGCCACCCAAGGGCAACTCCTTGACATCTATGGCGATGGCCGCCAGGCGAACCGGCGGCACGAGCGCAAGTCCGCGCCAAGCCATAACAGCCAGCGTGGTGACGACGAACCCGGCGTGCACGGCCAGGGACAGCGTGAAGGCAACCAGGGTCCGGCGCATGCCTTTCGAGAAATGCACCGGCGGCGACAGCGGATCATTCACGCGGTTCGCCTGGCAAGGCTAGAGTCCGCGCCGCTCGAACGGCTGTCACCGCCTGCGGTGGGGCCGACCCGATGGTGAGCAACGCACCTTCGCGCGGGCGAACCTGCACGATACCGGTCAGGGCCGCCGCCAAGAACAAGGCAGCCAGTCGCGCCTCGGTTTCCTGGTGTTTGGTCGCGTCCAGGGATGCTACCACCCCGTCGGGCCGCAGCGCTGGAAGCAAGCCAACCAGCAGGTCTTCAGCCGCAGCCTGGTCTTCCACATCCATCAGGTTCTCGACCAGGATGGCACCGACGCCCCCGCGTCTCAGCGGCACATCCTCCCCTGCGGACACGACCAGCAGCCCACGTGCCGACCTGCTTGCCCGCCTGACCGCACGCAGGGCCGCCGACCGCTTTTCTTCCTCGACGAGCGCGAGCACCGGGAAGCTGCCGGCCAATGCCTCGGCCAGCCAGAGCGCGCTCAGCACCACGGTGGGCTGGTGTCCGTGCAGCAAGCGACAGACGCGGTCAAGGGTAGCCGCACTGCCCAAGGGACCAGAGAGAAGAGGACCTCGCATTGCCGAAGACTATAGGAGGCCGCACGAGGTCACGGCAAGCCGCGGTCTGCTTGCTCATCTGACCCCGGGCGCAGGCGGCGGAGGGGGTGGCGGTGGCGGGGGCGGCGGGGGCGGCGGGGGCGGCGGGGGCGGCGGGGGCGGTGGTGGGGGCGG
>PMBS01000380.1 GCA_003153015.1 Myxococcales bacterium | reverse complement strand
TGGCAGGTGCGGAGGCGCTAGTCGGCTCTACTTGCCAGCGGCCCGGCTTGTCGGCCGGATGCTAAGGGACATCCTGAGGCTCGGACTCATCCTCCTCGGCCGGGGCTGATGCAAACAGGGACGAGCCTCACGTCTTTTCGACCACGCCGGGAACGGCCGCTTTCCCGTTCAGAGCGTGCCACACGCGTTTGAAGTCCTTCTCCAAGCGGCCTCCTGCTGCGGGACTTTGAGTGCCAGCAGAACCGTTCGCCTGCTGTGAGCGTCGGGTGGCGGGTTCGCCGGCCGAGGGCTGACGGTCGGGGGTTGGGGGGCGTACCTGAACAAAAGAGTAGTGATTTTATCTATTGAGAAGAGTCTATTGAATAGAATACAGTGACAATCGGCTAATGAGTCGAAACGGAGACACGGTTCGCGCGCAGGTTCAGATAGGGGCGATGCACGCCTCTGGGCTGCTCGACGAGGACGAGCTGGTCGCCATCGAGGGGCGTTTCCCCCAGGGCATGAGCTCGCGTGAGATCGTGGACTTGTTCGCATCGCGGGGCGTGCGCTTCTCCGAGGCGACCCTGCGCAAGTACGTGCAGCTCGGGCTGTTGCCGCGCTCCGTGCGGGTGGGGCGCAAGGGCAAGCACTGCGGGTCACGCGGTCTGTATCCGGCCGCTGTGGTCAGGCGGGTGAACCAGGTGAAGGCCATGATGGAGCGCAATCTCACCATCGAAGACATCCAGCGCTCCTTCGCTCGGTTCAAGGAAGAGATCGACGGAGTCAGCAAGGGTTTGCGTGACCTGATCGCTGGCTTCGAGCGCGAGGCCAAGGGGCCAGCGCTGAGTTCCGAGCGGCGCAAGGAGATCGAACGAGAGATCGAAGCGGCAAGGCAAGCCGCCGGCGAACTAGTCCGGCGGATCTCTGGTTTGGAAGCGAGTTTTTCCTCGCAGGCCGCGGCGGCGGCAGCGGGGACTGCCGCGGGGGGTGGCAGCGACTTGTACTAGCGCGATCCCCGACCAACGCGCGTGAGGGAGGAACCCATGGCCGAAGAGAGAGCCGAATTTGCGGAGCAAGCGGAGCAAGTGGACGACGCCTTCGACGATCAGCCGCAGCCCGAGGTCGCGAAGATCCGCCGCAAGGTGGTGCCGTCACGCGACGGCCGTTTCCGCTCGAAGACCATCGCACCCAAGCGCCTCACCCGCGACGAGAAGCGGCTGGCGCAGGAGCTGGTCTACCCCGAGGATGTCGAGCGGCCGCTCACGCGGCAGGACTGCCTGAAGATGCCCCGCCCTTGCCCGTTCGTGAGCTGCGAGCATCACCTGTACCTGGACGTGAATCCCGACAGCGGTGCTATCAAGCTCAACTTCCCCCACCTGGATGTGTGGGAAATGGCCGAAACCTGCTCGCTGGACGTGGCGGATCGAGGCGGCATCACTCTGGAAGACGTCGGCGCAATTCTCAATCTGACGCGCGAGCGGATTCGTCAAGTGGAGGTGCGTGGTCTGGTCAAGATCCGCACCAAGAACAGCGAGGCACTTGGGCTGAGCACTCCCTGAGTGAGTCGGGCATTCGGATCAGCCACGAACCCGCTCGCCGGGATCGACGCGGTTGTGGCCGAGCAACTCCTCGGCGAGGCATTGGCCTCGGGCGGTGAGTACGCAGACCTGTATTTCGAGTTCCGTTGCGGGGCCGATTTTGTCCTGGAAGAGGCGCAGGTGCGCAGTGTCGGCCGGGTTCTCGTCGTGGGTCTGGGCGTGCGCGTGTTGCGCGGGGATGCCACCGGCTACGCCTACACCGAGGAGCTTTCTTCGGCGCGCATGCGCGAGGCTGCGCGCACGGCCGGGCAGATCGCGGCGGCCGGCCGTAGCGTGGCGCCGGTAGCCCTGACCCCGCTCTCCGGCAGCGACGCCTATCCCGTGCCAGAGTCATCTCTGGCCCGGCCCGGCTCGGACAAGCTGGCGCTGCTCCGCCGGGCCGACGCGGCGGCGCGCGCGTTGGATGCGCGCATCGTGCGTGTGGAAGCGTCGTTGTCGGAGGAGTGGCGCGAGGTCTTGGTCTTCACCTCGGATGGACGACAGGCGCAGGACAAGCAGCCCATGCTCCGTCTCGGGGTTCACGCGGTGGCCGAGGAAGGGGGCCGACGTCAGGGCGGTCGCTCGGGAACGGCCCTGCGCCGGGGCCTGGAACTCTTCACGCTGCCCGGGCACGCCCCCGAGCAGCACGGCCGCGAGGCGGCCCGCATCGCGCTCGCCATGTTGCACGCCCAGGAGGCGCCGGCCGGCCCCATGGAAGTCGTGCTCGGGCCAGGCGAGTCGGGCATCCTTCTGCACGAGGCGGTTGGCCACGGCTTGGAGGCAGACTTCAACCGCAAGCGGACCTCGAACTACACGGACCAGATCGGCAAGTCGGTGGCGTCGCAACTGTGCACTGTGGTCGACGACGCGACCATCGGCCACGCGCGAGGATCGATCAACGTCGACGACGAAGGCAACCCGGGCCAGCGCAACCTGCTCATCGAGAACGGCATCCTGCGGGGCTACTTGCAGGACCGCATCTCGGCTCGCCACTTTCACAGCGAGGCCACGGGCAACGGTCGGCGCGAGAGCTTTCGCTGCCAGCCGCTGCCGCGTATGACCAACACCATGCTGCTCGGTGGCCAGGACGACCCGGAGGACATCATTCGTTCGGTGAAAACCGGTGTCTACGCCAAGCACTTCTCGGGCGGACAGGTGAACATCTCCAACGGCGACTTCGTGTTCTCACTCACCGAGAGCTACCTGATTGAGGACGGCAAGCTCACCGCGCCCCTGCGCGGGGTGAACCTGATCGGCAACGGCCCCGAGGTCTTGCGCCAGGTGACCATGGTGGGACACGACTTCAAGCTGTCCGAGGGGACCTGGACCTGTGGCAAGGACGGGCAGTCGGTACCGGTAGGCGTGGGAACCCCGACGGTGAAGATCGCTCGCATCACGGTGGGAGGCACACGCACGCCATGAGCAGGCTCCCCGATGCGCGGCGTTGCCAGGAATGGGCCGAGGAGATGCTGTCGTACGCGCGGGCTGCCGGCGCGCAAGCCGCCGAGGTCCTGGTGCGAGACGCATCTGAGCTGGAGGTGAAGGTTCGCCTGGGCGAGCCCGAGCTGATCAAAGAAGCGGGCAGCCGGGCGCTCGGTCTGCGCGTCTTGCGCGACCATCGCGTGGCCGTCACCTACACCTCGGATTTCGCGCCCGCGTCCATGCGGCCGTTCGCGCGCGAGTCGGTCGAGCTGTGCGAGCTGGCCGAGCCCGATCCCCTGGCTGACCTGCCCGAACTGCACGAGATGGCGCGCGAGGTTCTCGACCTCTATTTGTGGGACGAGACCGCGCCGTCATTGGACGCTGCCCGGGCCTTGCACCTGGCCAGGCAGGGCGAGCAGGCGGCGCTGCAACTCGACCACCGCGTGACCAATTCAGAGGGCGCGGTCATGGGTCGCGTGATGGGCGCGACGGCCTTTGCCAGCTCAGCCGGTTTTTCGGGTGGCTATCGCGGCACCAGCCTCTCGCTGGTGGTCGCGCCGGTGTGCGACGATGCCGACGGCAAGAAACGCAACGGTCACTACTGGACGGCTTCACGCTTCATCTCAGGCTTGCTCGACCCCGAGGCGGTCGGATTGGAGGCGGCCCGGCGCACCCTGGCCAAGCTGGGATCGCGCAAGGTCGCTACCTGTCAGGTGCCAGCCGTCTTCGCACCCGAAGCGGCGCGCACCCTGCTGGGACAACTGGCGGCGGTGGTCTCGGGCGGAGCCGTGTGGCGCAAGAGCAGCTACCTAGCCGCGCGCGAGGGCACCGTGGTGGCCTCGCCGCTGGTGACCGTGGTGGACCACCCGCTGCTGCCGCGGGCGCCCGGATCGCGGCCCTTTGACGGCGAGGGACTCGCCGCGCGGCCCAATGTGGTGGTGTCCCAGGGCGTGCTGCGCACCTTCCTTTGCGATGTGTACTCCGCGCGCAAGCTCGGCCGCCGTTCAACCGGATCAGCGGGACGGGGCCTGGGCGGCGGGCCGCAGGTGAGCACGTCGAACTTCGTTTTGCTTGCGGGCAAGACAGAGGCAGCAGAGCTGGAGCGTGTTTCCCAGGGTCTCTACGTCACCGACCTCATGGGGTTTGGCTTCAACCCCGTGACCGGCGACTGGTCGCAAGGCGCGAACGGGTTCTGGATCGACAACGGCAGCCGCGTCCATCCGGTCAGCGAGATCACCATCTCGATCAACTTCGACGATCTGTGGAAGAGCATCGATGGGGTGGGCGACGACCTCGACACGCGCAGCTCGGTACAAAGCCCGACCCTGCGAGTGTCGCGCATCACCGTCGCGGGGAGGTAGTTAGCTTTTCCACCACAGAGGGCACAGAGCAGCCTCACGGCCGCAACCAAGGGGATCGCTCCGGCCACGGCCACGACCACGGTGCGACCACGGCCACGACCTCCTGTAACTATCGCGACACCGTCGAGAATCTTCGCGGCCCGGGAAGATTCCGCATCCTAGTAGTACAGGGGCCGGAAGAAAAGAGGGTTCCGGATCCGGGTCCAAGTTGGATCTCGGTCGCAACCGCATCGCGGAAGGGGCCGAACTCGTCGGAGATTCCCGCCTGACTTGGACATGGCCGGGCGGATCTTCAAGAATCTCTGCCTTTTCGGTGCTGCTGTTGCCGCGTGTCGGAGACTCCTCGCGGGCGGAAGGGATCTCGATGGAACTAGCCCACGCGCGCGGGTAGAATTCTAGCCATGAAGATGGTGGTCACGCTCGAAAGAGACGAAAGCGGAATGGTTGTGGCGGAGTGTCCGGCGATCCCGGGGTGCGTGAGCCAGGGCCGGACCGAGGAGGAGGCATTGGCCAACATTCGTGAGGCAATCATCGGGTGTCTGACAGTCCGGGCAGAACAAGGGCTTCCGCTCACGGTTCGGACGGCGGAGGTCGAGGTCGCGGTTGCCTGACCTGCCAGTGATTTCCGGTCGAGACGCCTTGCGTGTCTTCGAGCAGCAGGGCTGGGTCTTTCCGGCAGACAGGCATCGAGAGCCTGCGAGAGTCCGGGGAATTCGCCTCGCCCCGCGCAGCGGGGAGAGGCCGACGCGCGAAGCGCGGCGGGTGAGGGGCTCGGCCGCGTGAGAGCGTCTGCCCCTCACCCTACCCTCTCCCCGCTTCGCGGGGCGAGGGAATCGGACAGCGCCCGGCGTAGCGACTCCTTGCTGTCACGGCAGAGTCAGGCTGTTCGGTTTCCAAGGATGAACCCTTCGGCGTCTTCGAGTTCTTCCTTCCGGCGCAGGTAGCCGTGCTTGAAGATCAGGCGACGGGCCTCGGCCAGGTCGTGCTGCGGAGATTGCCACGGGTACGATTTCTCGCGAAAGAAGAGGCGCGCGCGATAGAGATGGATGTCGGCCAGGAACAGGGGCATNNGCGCGCTGTCGGGGCCGGTGGCCGGGCCGGTGAGACTGCGCAGCCAGGCGCGGGTGAGGAGGCCGCGCAAGAGGTAGTCCTGCACGCCGGCGCGGCGGAGGCCGGACACGGCGTGGTCGATTTCCGTGGCCGCGGACGCGAGGTCGGGCTGACTTGCTGGGGGCGGCGGCGCCGACTCTTCTCGGCGGCTGCGCGATTCGAGAATCGCCGCGTAGAGCGCGGCGCGGAACCACGAACAATGCTTTGTCGTAGACTTCACCCAGGTGATCCAATGAGAACGAGGCCCATTGCGGACGACTCGGCGAAGAAGAGGCGTCAGTCCGCCGAACTCGCGCGCGGCGCGCGCTTCTGGCTCGACTTGCGCGAAAGCCTCGATGAATCGCGTGCGCGTGGCATTCCACTCGCCGAGGCAAAGCGCCGGCTCGACGAGCGCTTGGCCGCCGAGGGGCTGCAGCGCCCGGCCAAGAGGGGAACGCACCGTCGCTCGGCCGCAAGGTGACCGGGCCCCTAGTGGTCACTATCGCTGCCAGGTGGTTCGAACGCAGGCCGCTACACTCTGGTCGTTCACGCTGCCGCGATCGCTCACGCTTGCCGAGCGGTGCTGGCCCGGAGTTTCCCGACGAACCGTAACTAGCCACTCTTCCCCCGCGCCACCGCGAGAGCTTTGATGACGTGGTCGTGGAGCGGGCCGTTGGAGGCGACCACGCCGTTGCGGTTGTTGAGATCGGCCTTGGTGTAGACCAGTGGGCGGCCGTCCATGTCGCTCATCCGGCCGCCGGCTGCGATCAGAATCGCCTCGGGGCCGCAGGTGTCCCAGAGTTTCGTCTGTTCACCCGGGTAGAGGTAGAGGTCGCGCTCACCTTGGCACACCAGCGCGACCTTCATGCCCACACTACCCACGTTCATTTCATCGGTCACGCCCAGGGCCAGACGAAAGGCATCGATGCGAGGTGAACGGCGCGATTTGGATACCACGATGCGCACCCCGGCCGGCTCGGCCAGCGCGGAGGTTCGCAGCGGCACCCGGGTTCCGTCGGGCTGATCGCGCCAGGCGCCCTGGCCCACGACGCCGCTCCACAGCGTGCCGGTGCTCGGCTGTGCCACCGCGCCCAGAGCGGGCCGGCCGTCGAGGCAAAGTCCGATCATCACCACGTAGCCGGGCTGTCTGCGAATGAAGTCGCGCGTCCCGTCGATGGGGTCGACCATCCATACGCGTCGCCTTCCTAGGCGCGCGCTATCGTCAGGCAATTCTTCGGACAGGATTGCGTCGCCGGCGAATTCCTTTGCCAGGCCGCCGACGATGAGCGCGTTGGCCGCCAGATCAGCATCGGTGACGGGCTCGCCGGCGTCCTTGTACTTCACCGCGACGGGCTGCTCGGCCAAGCGGCGCACCAGGGCGGCGGCCTCCAGGGCCAGCCGGCGCGCGACATCGAGCTCGTGCGAAAGATCGAGAGGCCTGCTCACCCTCGCTATTCCTTCATCCGGTCGCGAACGAAGAACGCATGCCCGTAGAGCATGGCATCCGTCCAGCCGCCCGTGGTGGGAACCATGACGTTGGGATTGAAGTAGCAGGTCGTATCGACGCAGCGATCGAATTTCCAAGCGGCCCAGCTAATCCCATTGCTGTTCATCCAATCGTGCCAGCGTTGTGCTTCGTCGAGGCAGAGCGCGGGGTTCCCCGGCGTGCCGCCCTCGGAATCGGTTGCACCCCATTCCGTCACGAACAACGCGGCCCCGAGGGACAGCGCCGTGTTGCCCTTGTCGCGCAGCTCCTGGGTATGAGTGCAGGAGTAGAAGTGCAGGGTGTACAGCAGATTGGTGCCGGACACCGGGTCAAGCGCGGCTTCGTCCACGTCCTGCGACCAGGTGGGCGTCCCGAGAACGATGAGGTTGTCTGGATCCACTGCCCGGATCGCGTTGACGACTGCCTGATGGTACGGCTTCAACACCGTGGACCAGTCCTGCCAGGTGGGCTCGTTGAAGGGCTCGTATATGACGTTGGGATAGTTTCCCCAGTTCTGTGCCATCTCGGTGAAGAACGCGATGGATGCTTGCTGGTGGCTGTCGGCGTATTCTTCATGCCAGTCGATGATCACGTACACGCCGAGGTCGATGGCGTTTTGCACGATCTGATTCACTTGCCCCTTCGCGATCTCAGGGGCGCTAAAGTAGTCGGTCGGGGACCCGGCAGAAACGCCCATGGCCGCACGGATGAGTGAGGCATTCCAGTTGTCGCGCAGCCACTGCAGTCCTTGCTTGTCTTCCGCGAACCGTTGGTTCTCCCAGTTCAGCCACATGCTGCTCGGTCCCTTGAGCTGAGTCGGCTGGTTCTGCTGGTCGACAAGTTTGTTGCCCAAGACCTTGAGTTGACCATGCTGGGCAACCGGGCTTGCCGCGGGCGCACCTCCGGCGGAGGTGGCGCCGCCGGTACCCGTCGTCCCACCGGTGGAACTGCCACCGCTTTGTGCGAAACTGTTGAGGCAGAAGCTGAAAGGCACCGCGATGGAATTGCTGCCAGGGACGAGGACCGCGACCTGGGTAAGGGGCTGTCCGCTGTAGGAGCTTCCATATCCGCCCCAGCAAGCGGTGTTGAAGCTGCCCCAAGGGATGAACCCGCCGCTGCCCGCGATCGGCACGCACCAGCGGTCGTTGGAATCGAATGCGCCATTCGGACCTGAGATCTGGACACGGAGCTGAGAGCCCCCGGTGTCGGTGACGTCCACGGTTATGCCGGCGCCGTCCGGCACGACCGTGTTCAGGGGAGCATTCTGCGTCCGGGCTTGGTTGAGGTTCACGCCAATCATCGCGTATCCACCCCAGGTGGGATCCGCGGCGACAGAGCCCGACGCGCACAGGGGGCTACCGTCGGCAAGCGCGGAGAAACTCCCGGGCGTGATGGTCGACCGATAGTCGGGCCCGGCGGCCGTCCACGCATAGCCGTGCCAGTTCCCCGACACGACGTAGCCACCGTCTTGCACCATTCCCCCGCTTCCGCTGGAGCCACTGGCCCCACCCTTGCCCAAAGCGGCATCGGGCGGCCCGCAGCGGCCACCACAGCCACCAGCGCCGCCCTGGGCGCGGGTCGAGGAGTCCGGCGCGGTAGGATCTAGAAGAGGGGTAAGGCCGCCGCAAGACAGGGAAAGCATCGACGCCAGCCCAAGCCACGCCAGCCTAGACCGATGCGAAAGCGGCAAAGGACGACGAATCTGCATTAAGCATTCTCCCTATGGGTAGGTATAGGTATCTAACGATACCAGATCCGTGGGCGCCGGGTCGGCGCTACCTCTGGCTCGCGGCGAGGTCGGCCACGAGCTGCCGCCGACCGATGAGCAGCACCAGGCCAGCCAAGGGGAGAAGCAGGCCGGTGAGCAGCACGGGAATGCGCAACCCGACAGAGTCAGAAATGACACCGATGAGAAAGGGCGACAGGGCATCGCCAAGAAGGTGAATGGTCGTGGTGTGCAGGCCGACCCCTCGCGCGCGCAGGTCAGGCGGGAGCACGTTTACCATGGCGGCATTGAGCGGTCCCAGGTTGACAAAGAGCAGGAGCTGCGTGACGAACATGGCCGGCCAGAAGAGGGCAGGATCGGGCGACAGCACCGCCACCAGGGTGAAAGGAAGCGAGGCGATCAGCGCCCAGCCTGAGAAACTGAAGTGGGCGCCCGGAAAACGGCGAGCCAAGCGGTCGCCTGCCTGGCCGCCGACAATGGTGCCCAGAAATCCCGCCACCAGCAGCAGGGCGCCGAAGATGGTGCCCGCTGCGCCCACGCCCAGGCCGCGCTCGCGCACGAAGTAGGTGGGCATCCAGGCGCCCAGGCCGCCCATGGCGAAGGTAAAGATGGTCTGTCCCGCCATGTTGAAGAAGAAGCTGGGCCTCTGGCGAAGGGTCGCGATGGTCTCGCGCAAAGAGGTCGCCGGCCGCGACTTCTCGTCGAAGCGTCCGCGGGGTGGCTCACGCAGAAAGAGCAGGGCGAGGGCAAGCACCAGGCCAGGCCCGCCGGCGACGAAAAAGGCGGGACGCCAGCCGAAGCGCGCCCCGATCTGAGCACCCAGCACATAGCCGAGCGCGATCCCCACGGGCATGGCCGCGTAGAAGATCGAGAGCGCGCGGCCGCGCCGTCCGGGCGGATAGTGGTCGGCCAGCAGCGACGGGGTCACCACGGTGTAGCTGGCTTCGCCTATGCCAACCACGGCGCGCGCCAAGGCCAGCCAGGCGAAGCTGGCGACCAGCCCTGAGGCAAAGGTTGCCAGGCTCCACACCGCCACGCCCGCGGCTGCGATGTGTAAGCGCGTGATCGCGTGGGGAGCCCGCCGGCTTTGCCGGCGGCGCACCATCGCGGGAGGGTTTGGGAACCCTTTGAGGGTTCCCATGTCAACAGCCCGATCGCCTAGCCAGCCTGAAAGCGGGCAGGCCAGGGAGTACACCAGGATGAACACGGTCTGCAAAGAGCCAGCCTGCGCGTCTGATAGGTGCAGGCTGACGATGATGAGCGGCAGCACCGGGGCAGTGATGAACCGGTCCAGGTAGTTGAACGCATTTATGCCGGTCAGCACGGCCAGGGTGCTGGCCGGACGCTGCGGGAGGTTGGCGCAAGATTCCGTGGTCACAGCTTGCATGGGTACCACGAAAGGCCATCTCGGGGTAAAGTGCAGGGCATGAGCACTCTCAAGGAGATTCTAGGCCCGCCCACAACCCGCAAACAGGTGGTAGTGGACTGCGAACGGATCATCGAGGAGGAAGTCGCCTCCAAGGGCCTGATGGGCATGCCCATCAAGGCGGCCTACGCGGTGGTCAAGACGGTCAAGCCGGGGTTCATCCCGGAAGTCATAGACGGTCTGCTCGACGATTTCGCCGATCGTCTGGACCCGCTGTACCAGGCGGCGCTGGCCAAGAATGAGCCAGTGTCGGCCTACATGAGCGCGCGCGCCGGCGAGGCTGCCGAGGCGTTGCTGGGCATTACCGACCAGCGCGCACAGCGGGCGAAGAACCATATGGTGAGGGGCGCCTACGAGAAGCTGCGGCCTATGGCCAAGAAGCACACCGAGGCGGCCATCCCGCGCGTGAGCCGCATGGTGGCGAAATACGCCAGCGCCGCTGCTGCTGCCGCACCGCCGGCGAAGTAGAAGGGGGAGGCTGGACTGGAGCCGGAGCCGGGACCTAAAACGGAGGCCGGATGCCGGTTACGGAACCGGCGGCGGAACCGGTTTTCCTTCATCGTCATTCCTGGCAACCTCCGCGCCCGGCACAGGCTAGACTGGGGCATCCGTGCCCTCCGTCCACATCGCGCTCGTAGAGCCGGAGATTCATTGGAACACCGGCAACATCGGTCGCACTTCGCTGGCCGTGGGAGCGACCTTGCATTTGGTCGAGCCGCTGGGGTTCACGCTGGAGGATCGCCATCTCAAGCGTGCGGGCCTCGACTACTGGCCCAGGGTGCGGCTGCGCCTGTGGCCCGGCTGGCCGGCCTTCGAGGCCGAGTTGCCGCGTCTGGGTGCGCCCTTCTTCTTCACCGCCTCGGCCGAACGCACCCTGTGGGACATCGAGTTTCCGGAGAGCGTGGTTGTGATCTTCGGCCGCGAGAGCGTGGGCCTGTCGCCCGAGATTCTGGCCCGTTACGCGGACCGAACCGCCCGCATCCCCATGGTGGATCCGGGACTGCGATCACTCAACATCTCCACCGCTGTGGGTGTCGCGGTCTACGAAGTGGCAAGGCAGTGGCGGAGGCGGGCGTGACGATGATGGGAGTTGGGGGCGTCGGCCGATGACCACGAAAGTCCTGCGCCTCGGACGTTTCCAGACCGAGGCCCTGCTGGGCGAGGGCGGGACCACGGCAACCTACCGCGCACGACTGGCCGACGCGAAACCAGGCGCCGACGAGCGCCGGTTCGTGGTGACCTTGCTGCGGGGTGAGCGTGGGCGCGCTGATGCCCAGTTGGCGGCTCGCTTCGTCGAGGCGGCGCGCCGGTTGGCCGGGCTTGACCAGTCCGGCTTCATGCGCGTGATCGAGTTGTGCGAGGGTCCTGGCCAGATCTACGCGGCATGCGAGTTCAAGGCGGGCGTGGATCTGGCACAGCTGCGCAGCCAGGCGGCGCCGCGCGGATTCATGGATCCGCGTCTGGTGGGCTTGCTCGCCCGGAAGATTGCCGAGCGGTTGGCTCCCCTGCACGCGCGCGCGCAGCCCCCGCGCGTCCACGGCGGGTTGACCCCGGGGAATGTCCTGGTTTCGCCCGAGGGTGAGGTGTTCCTCCTCGATTGCGGCTTGGCCGAAGCGGTACGGCCGCGGGGCGATGCCTTTATCAGCCGGTGGTTTTTCGCTGCGCCTGAACAGCTTGCCGGGGCGGCCGCCGCGCCCGCGTCGGACTTGTACTCGATCGGTGCCTTGATCTTTTTCCTCTTCACCGGCAGGCCGCCCTTC
The DNA here is from genome assembly GCA_003153015.1 of Myxococcales bacterium. Lineage (GTDB taxonomy): Bacteria > Myxococcota_A > Polyangia > Fen-1088 > Fen-1088 > Fen-1137. The sequence continues at coordinate 21,178 of PMBS01000380.1, read as the reverse complement.
GCGGCGCCGACCGGCGACGCGCTCAGGGACAAGATTGCGGCAGGCGCACCCGCCTTGCCGCAGATGCCGCCTTGGCTCCATGCCGTGATGGCCAGGCTGTTGTCGCCACACGCGGGCCAGCGGCCAAGGTCTGCGGCCGATGTGGCGCGCCAGATCTCGGCTGCCATGCTGGGCGCCGAGGCCGGCCCAGTGGCTGCACCAGCGCGCGTCTCTGCGGCGCCGGCGAACGCTGTGGGCGACTCGCGCGTGCAGGCGCCGGTGGGCTCTGGTTCAGATCTCGGCTCAACCGCTTCCCCGGCTGCGGCAGCTAGCCTGCCGGTGGCAGCGCCGGCGCAGGCTACAGCGGCGGGTGCGGCATCCTCGGCGGTCGCTGAACCGGTGGCTCCCTTTTCCCTCGACGAAGGCATCACCGAGGACGACCGTCCGCGGGCCGCGGCTCGCGCCGGGGGGGCCCAGCAACCGGCGGTCGAGCCGGTCGTGCCGTTTTCGCTCGAAACCTCGCCACCTGAGGATGCCGCGGGCGCGGGGGGCGCAACGGAACCCGACGACCAGGAAGGCGGGCGGTCAGGGATTTCGGCCGATGATCCGGACGTCGGCGTGGTGTACGACGACGACGACGACGTGCAGGAGCAAGTCGTCGTCGGAGCAGATGGAAAGCCCAAGCGCCGTCGCCGTCGTCGGCGTCTTCGGCTTCCGGTCTGGTACCGGAGCGCGATGGCGCGCAAGATGTCACGTCTGGCGCTTGTGCCCCTGGTCGCTCTGCTGATTGGCGCGGCGGCTGCCGGGGTCTTCTTCTATCGGGAGTGGGTCGCGACCCGAGTTGCAAGCGAGCGACAGACTGCTCTCCGGCAGGCGGAGGCCGCCCGACGTGCGGCTGAGTTGCGCCCGCCCAAGCCGCCGGAGCCTCCCGCCATGCCGGCGGGCCAACTCTTGGTGAAAACCGCGCCGGGCGGCGCGACGGTCTGGCTCGACGGTGTGGAGAAGGAGAAAAGCCCCATCACGCTCATCACCACGCCGGGTTCGCATCGCTTGGTGGTGACCATGTCGGGGTTTCGCATGTTGCGCGACGTAGTCGACACCAGCAAGGGCGTGCTGTGGGAGCGAGAGATGTTCGTTGCACCTCGCCTCGACAGTGGGCGCGTGTCGCTGAGCGTGACTTGCGCCACACAGGCCGCGTATCCAGTGTTTGTGGATGGCAAGGATTCGGGCGAGCTATGTCCGGCGAGCGATCTGAGGATCGAGCCGGGCCGCCATTCCATCGGAGTTTTCGTGATCCCGCAGAACCGCATCTGGAGTTTTGACCGTCAAGTGCAACTCAACCGTCCCAACCGAATTCAGTTCAACTACTGAGAAGACCAGTGCACACGAGGTCGCCACTGCGTTCACCCGGAGTGCACAACCAGCAAAAACATCCCGCCGGGCAACCCTCGCTGCAAAGCAAGGGCGTGCCGCCGGCCGGGCAAATGGGTCCGCTGTCGGCAGGCCGGCTCACGGTGACGGCTCGGCTTCCGCAGCCCAGCGCCGCCAGGACAAACAAGATCTTCGCCGTAGTGTTCATTTCGGCCTCCGCGCTGTGTTTCCCGCATTGTCGGCTGCGGTGTTGGCGGCCGGCGGTGGGGCGGTCGCGCGTGCCTGGGTGACCGCCGCGTGTGGGCGCGCAGGCCGATGCACGAAGAACGGACGCACGGCGATCCAGCTTACCACGGCCGTGGCGGTGACCACCGCGATGGTTTTCCACCAAAGGCTGCCGTCGTGCAGGCTGGGCTCGGGGACCAGGGCGGTTGCCGAGGGCATCCGCAGACCCGCCAGGGTGCTCGATATGGTGCGCGCCTCCTCCAGGGCGGTGAGCAGGAGCTTCTTGAGATCGTCGGCCGAACCCGGCCGCCGGGCCGCGTCCCGCGCCAGGCACTGCATGATGAGAGCGTCGAGCTCGTCGGGCAGATCGGAGCGATAGTTGCGCAACGGGGTGGGGTCCTCGGTCAGCTTGCGCTGCCACAGGTCTTGCACATTGCTGCCTTCGATGGGGCAGTGTCCGCCGCTCAGCATGAAGTAGAGCAGTCCACCCACGGCGTAGATGTCGGCGCGGAAGTCGACCACGCCGCCCCCGCCGATCTGTTCGGGCGCCATGAAGCGGGGCGTGCCCACCGCGGCGTCGGGCACGGTCAGGTTGGGGCCGGCTTCGTCGCGCAGGAACTTGGCGACACCGAAGTCCAGGACCTTGACCAGGTCGCCCTGCTCGTCGGACGCCCGCACCAGCATGACGTTGGAAGGCTTGAGATCGCGGTGAATGATGCCCGCCCGGTGGGCCGCCTCAAGCGCCCGACACACTTGCACCGCGACCAGCAAAGTTCGCTCTGTCGCCATGGGCCCGTCGCGCTTCACCAGTGCCTCCAGGTCGACGCCGTCGACGAACTCCATGACAAAGAAGAAATCGCCGTCTTCCGTCGTCCCGCAGTCGGTCACATCCACCACGTTGGGGTGGCCAATCTGAGACGGCGCGAGGGCCTCGCGCTGAAAGCGGCGGGCCAATTCACGCTTTCGCCTTTCCACCCGACGAGGGATCTTGATCGCCACCCGCTTGCCAATGCCGGTGTGATGGCCTTCGTACACGCGTCCCATGGCGCCCTCACCGATGCGTCGGCGCACGTGGTAGCGGTCGCCCAGCACTTTGCCGATCAGAGGATCGGCTTCAGTGACGGCGCTGTCAGTCGCCTCCAGCGGTGGAACCTGGTCGCCCAATCCAGCGGCGCGCTGGATCAGCTCGCGCTGCTCGGCCAGCTCGGCCCGCATCTCGGCGTCGAAGAGCTGGGTCAGAAAGGCCGCGGCCGCCAGCTTGCCACCCCCGTCGCGCGGCATTTCGGCAAACAGCGCCGCGCTCATCTCTTCGCCGGTGGCAAAGCGATCGGTGGGACTCCAGGCCAGGGCCTTGCCTAGCACTTCGTCTAACTTGGGGGACAGGGCATCGTTCAAAGTGGAAGGCGGCGGGATCTTGTGGTTGGGCTGGCGCGACTGGTTGGCTGGGAAGAGCTGCCGCCCGGTGAGCAGCTCCCACAGGATGATGCCCGCGGAAAACAAATCGCTGCGGTGATCGACGGGCTTGCCCTGGTACTGCTCGGGCGACATGTAGCTGACCTTGCCCCAGTTGGTGCCGGCCGCGGTCTGCGCCACCTTGTCGTTCCACTGGGCCAAGCCGAAGTCGATGAGCTTGATCCCGCCGGTATAGGTCAGCATGAGATTGGAAGGCGAGATGTCGCGGTGGACGAGGTTCATGCCCTCCAGCCGGTGGGCGTAGCCGAGCGCCGCGACCAACTCGCCGATGAGGTAGATGGCCACGCCGGTGGGGAAGCCGGTGTGTTTGATGGCACAGCGGTTCCACGCCTCGGTGAAGGTCTTGCCCTGCACGTATTCCATGGCCAGGTAGCCCTGGCGGTCTTGCACCCCGAAGTCGAAGACGTAGACCAGGTTTTCGTGCGACAGCTTGGTCACTACCTTGGCCTCGTCGAGAAAACGCTGGGTCATCTCCTCGGCGTGGCGGGCAGTCTGGAAGCTGCGCAGGATCTTCAGAGCGCAAACGCGTTCGACGCCGGCCTGGCCGGTTAGGGCCATGAACACGCGGCCCATGCCCCCGCGGCCCAGTTCTTTGAGCAGGACGTAGCGCGGCCCGAAGCGGCGGGGAAAGCGCGGCGGCGGCTGCGGTTCGGTGTCGGTGGTAGGCGTCACGGGATCAAGCCAAGAATGTACCCGTTCCGCGCCATAGGGAAAAATCCTTCGCGGTCCGCATCCCTACCTCAGCACCGGCACTACTCCTGCAGCCGCTCCGGTGGCACCAGCGAGCTGGGCGTGCCGGTGACCAGCAACCACAACTGGTGCGCGGCTCGGGTCACCCCGATGTGGAACAAGTGGCGGGACTCGTCGTCGGTGCCGTAGCTGCTGGCGTTGGTGTCCAGCATGACGACATAGTCGAATTCCAGGCCCTTGACCTGGCGCACGTCGGTGACGTCGATGCCTGGCCGGAAGGTGAACTCCTGGGCGCGCACCCGGCGCAGGGCGGGCACCTCGGCACGGCGCAGGCCCTCGAAGCAGCGATCCGCCTGCTCGGGGTAGCGGGCCAGCAGGGCCACGCTGGCGCGCGGCTCGCGGGCAGAAAGATCGCGCAGGGCCTCGGCGAGAAAGGCCACCGCCGCGCCCACCGCGGAGAAGCGGAATGCCTCCACCGGGGCGCCTCGCCGTTTGGCTTCGGCCGGCACGTCGATGGGCAAGGGGCCCATGGCAAAACGGGCCAGTTCCAGGATCTCGCAGGTCGACCGGTAGGCGATGCGCAAGGGCTCGATGGCCACATGGTCCAGGCCCAGATGCGCCAGCACTGCCCGCCAGTCGCCGAATCCATTGTCGAGAAACAGCTTCTGTGCGGTGTCACCTGCCAGGGTCAGCGAGGGCAGCCGGCGCGTCGGACCGGAGCGGGTCTGTCCGATCAACGCTGCCAGTTTCGTCGGCGAAAGATCCTGGGCCTCGTCGACAAACAAGTGGGCCAGGGTGGCCTCCACTGGCCGCACCAGTTGATTGGCCCGTACCAGGATGGCTAGGTCGTCGACGTCGAGCAGGGGTTGATCGTCCTCGGTGCGCTGGCCGTCGATGCCAATCTCGCCGCGCACGTTCTCGTCGTCGTCCACCTCGTCGCGCTCACTTTCAAAGCGCCGCACGCCTTCAGGCAGATCCGAATCCACAGTCTTTCCGCGAGGGTTCTCCGCAAGTCCCATAGTCGCCCACGCACCGGGCGCCGCAAGATCTTCTGCGTCTCTGCCCCGGGACCGTCGCGGCGCGCGCTTCTTCTCCGCCGGACGATCGCGCGGATCCAGGCCCACAATGGCCTGCACGCGCGTGACCATGATCCGGTGCGCCTCCAGGATGTCGGCCTCGGACACCGGCATCTCGGGATCGTTGCGCAGCAGCGACAGCAGCAGGCCGCGGTCCGTGAGCAAGTCGGCCCACAGCTCGACCGCCGCGCGCGAGCTGCGCTTGCCCTTGCGGGCGGCGGCTTTGCGCTCCAGCTCGTGCAGCAGGGCGGGATGGCTCTTCACCCGGGTCACCGCGGGCACCACGTCTTGGGTCAGGCTAGCGTGGATCCAGGGAATCGCCCTGCGTAGCTCGCGCTCAGCCCATTGGTCAAAGGTCACCACCCGCACCCCGGGCAGGCCCAGGGCGGGCAACACCTGGCTGATGTAAGCGGCCAGGCCCGTGCCTTGCGTGACCACCACCATGCGTTTGGCTGGGAAGCGATCAGGAAAGGCAAACCCCAAATAGGCCAGGCGGTGCAGTCCGATGGTGGTCTTGCCGCTGCCGGCGCCGCCTTGAATGACCACCACGCCAGAATGCGGGGCGGTCATGATGTCGAACTGGCGCGGATCGATGAGCGCCGCGATCTCGGGCAAATGCCGGTCCAGCCGTTGCTCATCCTCGCGCGCAGAGCCCAGCACCCCGCGGCGGGGGATGGGCCGGGTGGCGGTGCGTTCGCCGCCTGCCAGCTCGCGCATGGGCACGTCTGTGCGTTGCCAGATAGCGGTGGCTCCGTCTTGGCCCGGCAGCCTGCGCTTGACCCAAATCCCCTGCGGGCAAGCAATGCGCAGGAGCGTCCCGTCTTGGATGGTCACTGTGCGCCTGACCAGAACGTCGCCCTCCACCTCGCGCTCGCCAAAGGTTTCTTCATAGTCGCTGCCCTCGGAATAGCGATAGTAGAGCTGACTGACCGGGGCGTTACGCCAGTCCACGATGGCAATGTGTGTGCGCGGATCGGTGAAGGTGGCGCGGCCGATGAACACATCCCGCTCCAACTCACCCCGGCCGGCCACGCGCTCGCGCAAGCGCAGGTGCGCGAAGTAGGGCGAGCGGGGATCCACCAGCATGTGTTGCATGCCGGCGCGGGTGAGCGAGACTTCCTGCAGGCGCTCCATCTGGGCGATCAGGGCGGGCACATCCTCCAGGCGGGCCTCGCCGATCTCGTCGCGCAGGGCCATCAATTCGGCATCGTAGGCCCGCGAGCGACTCGCCGCCTTGCTGGCCGGTTTCTGCGCCGCTGCCGCAGCCAGGCCTTGCGCGACCCACGCGAAGAGTCGCTCTTCCTCGGCGGGAATATCCTCGGGCGGGCTGTGCGCGTCCTCGTCCATGTAAGAGGTGAACTATAGCGGACAGAGGGGAGGGTGGCCGGTGTGGCGGGCCGCAGTTAGGCGCGGGGCAGCTGAGGGGGCGCCCGGCGGGCGCCCGCCGCCGGCTCTACCCCGAATCGCAGACGAATTTCCCCGCCCGCCCTTGCGCATCCATCCCCCTTAGCACATAGTAAGGAAATAGCTACGCAGTAAGGAGAACCCGAATGGCCACGGCAACGCTCACCAGCAAGGGACAGATCACCATTCCCATGGAAGTGCGGCACCGGCTGAAGCTGGATGCCGGGGCTCGGGTCGAGTTTGTCGAAAGCGCGGACGGCGAATTCCTTATCCGACCGGCGGTTTCGGACGTGAGATCGCTCAAGGGGTTGTTGCGCAAGCCGGCCAAGCCGGTGTCGATCGAGGACATGAAGAAGGCGATTCGGCTGCGGGGGGCGGGGCGGTGATCGGCATCGACACCAACGTGTTGGTCCGCTACATCGCGCAGGATGATCCCGCGCAATCGCGCAGGGCCACCGCGCTCATCGAACGTGAATGCAGCGAATCCGACCCAGGATTCGTCGGTCTGGTGGTGTTGGCCGAGCTGGTGTGGGTGGCCGAGACCTGCTATTCAGCCTCGCGCGAGGAGCAGCGCCAGATTGTCCGCCGCGTCCTGGAAACGCGCCAACTGATCGTGCAAGAGGCAGAAACTGTGTGGCAGGCTCTGCGCGTGTTTGAGCAGGGCAAAGCGGATTTCGCCGATTGCCTGGTCGAGCGCACCGCTGCGTCGGCCGGATGTATGCGGACGGTGACCTTCGACAAAGCTGCCGCCAGGATCGGCATGGCCCTGCTCTGACCCGCAGTTCAGGGCAGCAGACACGATCCCGGCGCTGGCGGAAGAGGTGGCGCGGCCGGGGGCGACGGTAGGAACGGTGGTGGAGGTGGCGGTGGAGGCGGGGGCGGCGGCGGTCGAGGAACTGGTGGCGCAGGCTGTGGCGACTGACCGGCGCAGACGTAGTCGGGCCCGCACTCCTGGTTGTCGGGACAAGGGCCGCAGGTGAGGATGCCGCCACACCCGTTACCGAGGATCCCGCAGAACCGGCCTCCATAGTCGTCGCAGGTTAGTGGAATACAACCCGGGGGACTGCCCATGCAAATATGGTCCACGCAGGACCAACCCATGGGACAATCTGCGCCGCAGTTGAGCGTTCCCCCGCAGGCGTCGCCGATCTTGCCGCAGTAGTGGTCGCCGCTGGGCAGGGTGCAGGACAAGGGTCTGCAGTAGATGCCGGGGTTCTCGCACAGGCCCTCCGCGCAAACCCAACCGGCTGGGCAGGTTCGGTTGCAGTCGAGCGGGCGACCGCAGCCGTCGCCGACCTTTGCACAGATGATGGGATAGTCGGAATCACAGGTGTAGGGTTTGCACACCGACGCTGGTGCCACGCACACGTGGTCTATACATTCCCAGCCGGCGTCCGAGCAGGTTCCGCAGTCCATGGTTCGGCCACAGCCGTCGCCGATGCTTCCGCAGTACTGGCCACCTTCGTTCTCGCAGACCACCGGCGTGCAGGCCGGCGGCGAGCGTACGCAGATTCCCGAGCTGTCGCACTGCCAGCCAACGGGGCAGTTGCCACATTCCAGTGTCCCACAACAGCCGTCGCCGATCCGCCCGCAGTACCGGGTTCCCTGCCTCTCGCATGCCCAATCAGACATGCAGATGCCGATCGCGTCGGCCAGCCCGTCAAGGGTGCCGTCATGGGCGGCGTCCGGAGGCATGGCCCTATCGCCGCCGTCAGGCGCGAGGATCACGTCGCTTCGATCAGCGATTGCGTCGCTGACCCCGCCCGGACCCGCATCTTCGCCCCTGACCGATCGGGTGCGCAGTGGCGAACGGCAGGTGGCCCAGCTCGTGGTGACGGCCGCCAGCACGCCCAATATGCGCCATCTCTGCCGGCGCGCGGCCTCGCTGGGACTCGCAGTTGTCTTCATGCCCGTACACCCATCATAGTCCTATCGCGGGCGTCGAGACAGATGTGGATCGCGGCGGTTGCCTTCGCGAGGTTTGTCCCCAACAATCACAAGCCATGTTGGCTAGCTGCGCCTATCACCTGACTCCGATCCTTTGTGCTGTCTCGCTGCTTGCGGGCGCGTGTATTCGTCGCCCCGCTCCGGTCGCAGGACCGATTTCGGCAACGCAGACGGCGTCGGCTTTGCTGAAGATCTTGCCCTCCGAGCGCCACCAGAGCATAGAGGGCTTCGGCGCGTCTTTGGCCTGGTACCAGGACAGGCTGGTTCCCAACCCGCCGCCCGGGATCTACCAGACACTTTTCCCCGACCTGGGCCTGGACATCCTGCGCTTGCGCAACCGGTACCAGCGCATCACCAAGCCCGAGGACGGAAACATCGCGCAGGACGTGGAGATTCTGCAAAAGGCCACCCAGGCTCTCGGCCATCGGCCCAAGATCATGCTCTCGGCTTGGTCTCCGCCGGCATTGTTGAAAGCCAACGGCAAGGAAGACTGTGCGGGCGAGCGAGATTGCACTCTGGCCAAAGAGAATGGCCACTTCGTCTATGAGAAGTTCGCAGACTTCTGGCGCGATTCGCTCGTGCACTACGCCTCGCTGGGCATTGTCCCAGACTGGGTGAGCATCGAGAACGAGCCATCTTTCATTCCTCCGTCCTGGGAAGGCTGCAAGTTCGAGCCGAGCGAAACCAATGAGTATCCGGGCTACGACCAAGCCTTGGCAGCGGTTCATGCCAAGCTGGCCAGCCTGCCCAATCCACCAAAGATGCTTGGCCCCGAGGTGCTCGGCATTCACAACGGGTTGCTGCAGAGATACGTCAAGGCGATGAACGTCGATCTCGTGTATGGCATTGCCCATCACTTGTACGAAAAGGGAAGCGACAATATCTGGGACTGGAAGGATCCGGGCCCGGACAGCTTCATCGACGTGATGCGGGCAGCGGCACAGGTGACTGACAAGCCGCTCTTTCAGACCGAGTTCCAGACCGACGACGATCACGGCTATATGGGCGGGTTTGAAACCGCCTGGCTGATCCACAATTCGCTGGTCGAAGAAGGTGTGGTGGCCTTTCTTTACTGGGATTTGATCTGGGGCGATGGCGGGGGCCTGGTTTCCATGGAACGCAAGGGGCCGCGCCCGCGCGACCAGTACTATTCTTTGCGCCACTACGCGCGCTACACCGATCCGGGCGATGTGCGCGTGGGCACGAAGAGTGACAAGCCCGAGGTGCGCGCCTCAGCCTTTCTTTCGGCAAAAGGCGACAGGCTGACGGTGATCGTACTCAACACCGGCAAGCTGCCAGCCGAGGTTCGCGTGGATTCGGGTGGCTTTGACGTCACCAACTCGGCGGTCTTTCGCACCGTCTATCTGTCCATCCCGGGCGCAGCGATCGGCCCTGGGCATTCCCCGCCCACTTCTGAGACCTGGACGCCCCTCGGTGAACTGCCGGCAAACCACGTCGTTCCGTTGCCCGCGCGCTCGATCGCCACAGTAGTGCTGCAGGGCCGGATGCCCTGACACGCCTACGCGACGACCAATACGCCCGCGCCGCGAATAGCGTCGTGCTTGAGCGCGATGAGCGCCTGGTTGGCCTCGGCCAGGGGGAAGCTTTGCACGTGGGTGTGCACGCGCAGGCGCGCGGCCTCGGCCAGGAACTCGCGGCCGTCGGCGCGGGTGTTGTTGGCCACTGAGCGGATGGCGCGCTCGCGGTAGATCAGCTCATAGGGAAAACCCGGAATGGGCGACATGTGGATGCCGCCCAGGACCAGCGTGCCACCTGGATCCAGCGCGGCCAGGGCCGGTGGAACGATCTCGCCTGCGGGCGCAAAGATGATGGCTGCATCCAGCCGGACCGGCGGCGGGTCCACGGTGCCGCCCACCCAGGCCGCGCCCAGCTCGGACGCCAGGGCCTGGTGGCGTTCGCGGTCGCGCGTGCACACGTACACATCGGCGCCGCGTCCACGGGCCACCTGGATGGCGATATGGCCAGCGGCGCCGAACCCGTACAAACCGAGGCGCGCGCCGGCCCACGCCTCGATGCCGGTGAGCTTGAGCGCGCGATAGCCGATGATTCCTGCGCACAGGAGCGGCGCCGCAGCCAGGTCGGAAAGGTCGTCGGGCAGCGGATAGGTGAATGCGGCTGGCGCCTTGACCTCAGTCGCGAAGCCGCCGTCAACCGTCCAGCCAGTGAAGTCGGCCACCTCGCATAGGTTCTCGCGCCCGCTGCGACAGAAACGGCAGGTGCCGCAGGTGCGGTGTAGCCAGGCCACACCCACCCGCTGCCCCAGGGAAAGCCCGGTCACGCCCGCGCCCAACTCGGTCACCCGGCCCACCACCTGGTGCCCGGGAATCACCGGCCTGCGCCTCACCGGCAACTCGCCCTCCACCACGTGCAAGTCGGTTCGGCAGATGGCGCAAGCCGAGACGGCAATGCGCACCTCATCAGCCGCGACTTCGGGCGAGGGCATCTCGCGCAACTGCAGCGGCTGCGTGGTGACCGGCGCAGGGCCAGACAAGACACAAGCTTTCATGGTTGAGACCGGGGAGATTCTACCACTGGCCACCTGTGCCGCTGGGAAGCTCTGTGACTCCGATCACACAGAAAAGGCGTTGCCTCCGTCCATCTTCTACGCCACCGCAGGAATGGCGTAGACTGTTGGTTGCAGGGCAGACCGTGGCGTCGCCCGGGCTTCTGCAACAGGAGGGTTGACCATGAAGATTGCCATCGCGAGTCTCTTGCTACTCGGGGCAGCCTGGGGCTGCAGCGGGAACAGCCGGTCCGGCGCCGCCGACGCTGGCGACAAGATGACGGAGCCGCCCACCCCGGTGACGCTAGCGCTTTCCACAGCCGACCAAGCTGAGGTGAGCCGGCAGATGGGCGAGCTGGCTGGCCTTGCCGGGCTCACGCCCAGCGATCTGGCGGCCCGGCATCCTGTCACGCACGGCACGCTTGGCTACGATCCGACCACCGCCACCAACCTGGACCGCATCACGACGTCGACCCTCAACCCCACCGCAGAAGAACTGGCAGTGCTGGGCCAGCAGGGCTTCGTCATCTCGCACCGCAAGCAGTTCCCCACCTTCGCCTACGGGTACTCCGAGATCTACGCCGACGACTTGCCGCTGTTTGTTTCGGCCGACTCGATCTTGGACGCGGTCCACCGCTCCTACGACAGCATGCTGGAGCAGTTCGAAGAGACCATGCTGATCCCGGATCTGCAGAGTCTGCTACAGCAGATGCGCGCGGCACTGGCAGCCAGCACCGAAGCCACGGCTCAGGCTCGTGCGGACGTGGACCTCTATCTGGCTGTGCCGCTCGCGCTTCTCACCGGCCAGACGGTCGCCCCGGTGGCGGGCGCCTCCAGCGCCACCATCAACGGGCTGGTCCAGGCGGCCGTGAGTGCGACTGGCATCCAGAGCAACACCTTATTCGGGGTGGACCGCGACATCGACATGTCGCAGTTCAAGCCGCGCGGCCACTACACGGACACACCCGAACTGGGGCAGTACTTCCGCGCCATGATGTGGTTGGGCCGCATCGAGTTCCGGCTCATCGAAACCCAGTCTGACGGCTCGCAGGTCTTCTACCGGCGCCAGACCGACGCCATGCTGCTCTTGTCCGATCTGCTTGGCCCGGGCGGGCTGGTCATCTGGAATCGCATCGAGGCCGTGATTCGCAAGTTCGTGGGCGACGCTGACAACATGACGCCCGCGCAAGTGCCCTCGCTGATGAGTGCGCTGGGCATCACTTCGCTGGCGGATGGGGCGCGCATCGACGATGCCACCATGGCCCAGGCCATTATCACGGGCGGGTTCGGCGCGCAGCGGATTGCCAGTCAGTTGATCGTCAACTACGGCGTGCCCACCCTTCCACTCAACCGCTCCTTCCTGATCTTCGGTCAACGCTACGTGGTGGATTCGCATGTGTTTTCCAACCTGGTCTACGACCGGGTCGGCAAGGGAACCATCATGCGTATGATGCCGAATCCCCTCGACATTGCGTATGCGGCCCTGGGCAACGACGACGCGCTGGCACTGCTCGGCGACGAACTGGCCAAGTACCCCTATGCCCCGGATCTCGAGGCCATGCGGATACTGGTCGACGAACACGGCGCCGACTATTGGGACAGCACGCTCTATACCGGCTGGTTGGGGGCGCTGCGCGCGCTCTCACCGGCGGTGGGAGGAACCACGCCTGCCGGATCCGAACTGCCCAGCATCGCGCTGACGGAAGGCTGGGGGCGGCGGCTCACCAACACGCAGCTCGGATCCTGGTCCGAGCTGCGCCACGACACCATCCTGTACGCCAAGCAGTCGTACACCGCGGGGATGGTGTGCGAGTTCCCCGACGCCTACGTGGATCCATATCCTGAGCTGTTCCGCCGCTTGCAGCGCTTTGCCCAGCAGGGGAGCGGGCTGGCTGACTTGGCCACGGCGGCAGGCCAGACGGATTTGGCGAGCCGGGTTCAGTCCTACTTCGACACCCTGGCCAGCGCGACCGGCATGTTGTCCGACATGGCAGCGCAAGAGTTGACCGGCACGCCCTTTACCCAGGCCCAGATGGCCTTCATCAATCAGACGGTGCACGTGCAAGCCATGTGCGGCGGCGCCTACACCGAAGGCTGGTACGCCAACCTCTTCTTTGCGGGCGACGGCGCCAAAGAGGATCCGACGATCGCTGACGTGCACACCCAGTACACCGACGAGGCGGGCAACGTGGTGGGGCGTGTGCTGCACGTGGGCGCCGCGGATCCGCGTCTCATGATCACGACGGCCAACACCTGCACTGGCCCCAAGGCATATGCCGGCCTGGCGTTCTCGTACCACGAGTTGGTGACCGAGAACTTCCAACGGCTGACTGACCAGGACTGGGCAAAGGTTGCCGCCGCACAGCCGGACGTTCCTTGGCTTGCGCCGGTGCTCGGGCCGTAGTTCGGCAGGGCCGATGCGGCCAACCGCGCCGAATTCTCCGGCAGGCGATCACCGCAATCGGCCGGAGCGCGACGGCTACTCGTAGACTATCCCATAGCCTCGCGGCAGGGGCAGCGAGGTAACCTTCAGGGTCGACAGATTGATGATCGCGATTTCGCCAGGCCCTGATGGCCAAGGCCATGAACTCAGCACGGCGAGTTGCCCGGTCTGATCGAAGGCGATCTGAGCAGCGTCGCGTGCCGGGATTGTCAACAGAAGTCCGCCACTCGCACTGAACAGCAGCATGTCTGCACTGGCAAAGGGCATACGGTCAAATCCCCACCCGTAGCTGACGAACACGAAGCGCCCATCGGGGCTGATCTGCGCCGTGGGCACCCATCCCATGTCGGCCAGGGTCGGAAGGGTTGCGAGCAGGGCGCAGGTTCCGTCGCTGCACCGGCAATACTCTAGAGACTGCCCTTGTACTTTGGCAAAGGCATTGCCGGGCCGGCCAAAGCAGGTAGGATCGGCTCCGTTCCAGGGCTGACTGGTCAGGTTGGCAAAATCGAATTCGTTGTTTTGCGTGGAACCGTACCACAGGGCTTTGGAACCCTGCGGGTTGAATCGGGAAAGGTATTGCATCGTGATTGTCGACGTAGGTATGGCTGGGTCGAAGGGGGAGGTCTTGGCTTGCCAGTCTACGAACCAGAGGTGGTCGTCGAACGAGGTCGCCGGGTTATTGCCGCTGCCGCTGAACACCGCACCAACGGTGGTAGCACCTCGCAGTCGTGGGGATTGCACTCCCTCTGCGCAAACAAAGATAGAGGAGGCAGAGGTGTCTTGCCCTTTGACGAGGTCCACGACGTGAACCGGATTCGCGCAGGTGTCTGGGGAGAACACCAAGTGAGAGTCATCGCGAGCAAAGGCAGCGCTGCAGAGCGATCCCTGCCAAACTGTGGCTCCGTCGGCGATGCGCGCCACGAGCCCCTGGCGTCCCCGGTAGCCATTGCAGAAGCCCGTGCTGCCGTTGTGATTGTCGGCGTACAGGAACTTCTGAGCCGGGGAGACGCGCACATCCGTGCGATCGCCCGGCAGGGTCAGGTCCGCGGCGATACTGCCATCCGCGGTGACGAGCTTGGCCCTGGTTTGTAGGCCCTGGGTCGAGCCCGCCCGCACCACGATGCGCGACGATCGCAGGGGTTCATCCAATCCTAGGAGCGCGGACTCGAGCGCGGGCTCATAGGTCAAGTCCGTGGCCGTGGCCGTATCCCAGGCAACGAAGAGGCTTTCCGCCCAGACGCTGCGTCTTTCGTAGCCATCGCCGAAATCGAGAGCGCCGTGATAGTCGTGCAGGGGCTGTCCATCGCGGTCGTAGGTCAAGAACTGATCGGTGGCCGGGTTAATGACCATAACCCGAGGCTGGAGCCCGGAGGTTTCCGCACCGCCATCAAGCGAGGCAACCGGGCCGGTGTCGCCCGCGACCGGGCGAGTGTCAGCCGGCGCATCAGGCGTGGCAATGGGGCCAGTGTCGAGCGCGAGGGCGCGATTGTCGACTGGCGCATCGGGCGTGCCGAGAGGGGCATCGCCCGCGACCGGGCGAGTGTCGAGCGGCGCATCGGGTGTGGCGGCGGGGCCGGTGTCGGCCGGGAGGGGGCGATTGTCGGCCGGCGCATCGGGCGTGCCGACTGGGCCGGTGTCGGCCGCGAGGGGGCGATTGTCCGTCGGTGCATCGGGCATGATGGCAGGCGCGTCCGTCGGTGGGATGGGGGCAAGGTCAGGGGCCGCGTCGGGCTTGGGGGCGTTCGCGGCATCCGCTGCAAGCGAGGAACCGTCAGGAACCGCTGGCGTCGCGTCCTTCTTGCTGCTGCTGTTTCCACTGCAGGCAACCGCCCCAAGCTGGACCGCAAAGAGCGAGAGGGCGAGGGAACTTCTATTCATTGCTGTTCCTTTCTCTTCGTCTGCCCGCTGGAAACCGAGACCCGCCGCAGAACGATCATTGTACTTGCTCAGGTATCGGCAGCGCCAGCCCGGACTCGTTGCGAGCCAGGAGCTAGCTAGCTATTTCGCACAGAGTTCACAGAGAACGCAGAGGGCGGAAGAGAAGAAGGGGGTTCGGACCGGACGGACTTCAACCCTTCCTTTTCTCATCCGGCTCTGTGGCCTCTGTGGCCTCTGTGGTGAAACAGCTAGCTTCCTTTCCGGTCCGGGTCGCGAATAATCCAGGGGTGCAGCCAGCCCGACCTGGTGTAGCCTGTCCGGCGGAGGGCAAGTGAGCGAACAAGACAATTCCGCTGGGCTCGTAGCTGTCACAGGTGCTGCGGGCCACATAGGTGCCAATCTGGTGCGCAGCCTGCTTGCGCAAGGGCGGCGGGTACGCGCGCTGGTGCGCAAGCACAGGGCCGGCATCGACGGCTTGCCGGTAGAGGTGGTCCGCTGCGACGTGACCGATGTGCAGGCGTGCCGCCGCGCCTTGGCTGGCGCGCAGATCGTGTACCACCTGGCGGCGCGCATCTCGGTGGGTTGGGATCCGCCCGGGCCGGTTGAGGCGGTGAACCTCGGCGGCACACGCAACGTGGTCGAGGCGTGCCTGGCCTGCGGCGTGCAGCGTTTGGTGCATTTCAGCTCGATCCACGCCTTTTCCGCCGACCCGGTCGACGGCGTGATCGACGAGTCGCGCCCGCTGGCGCAAAACCAGCCGCATACGCTGGTCTACGACCGCACCAAGGCCGAAGCTGAACGCCTGGTGGCGGCCGCGGTGGCGCGCGGGCTGGACGCGGTCATCGTGAATCCCTCGTCGGTGATCGGCCCCTTTGACTTCATACCTTCGGCCATGGGCGAGGTGTTGATCGACCTGGTTTACGGCCGCTTTCCTGCGCTGGTGGGAGACGCCGGCTTCGACTGGGTTGACGTCCGCGACGTGGTCGCCTCGGCTCTGGTGGCCGAATGTCGCGGCCGCAAGGGTGAGCACTACCTCCTCTCCGGCCACTGGCTGTCGCTGGTCGAGCTTGCCCAGCTTTGGGGCCGGGTGTCGGGTGCCAAGATCCCACGTCTGGTCGCGCCTATGTGGCTGGCGCGTGCGGCAGCGCCGTTCGCCGCGAACTGGGCCAGGCTTTGGCGGCGGCGGCCTTTGTTCACTTCGGATTCGCTGCGCGTTCTGCGCAATCACCGCCAGATCAGTCACGCGTGCGCCACCGGCGAATTGGGGCACAACCCGCGACCGCTTGAGGAAACCCTGCGCGACACCTACCAATGGTTCAAGCAGGCCGGCAAGCTGGCATGAGCGAGCCGAGACTGTACGCTTGGCTCCTGCGCGCCTGGGTTGTCGTGGCGTTGGCGGTGGTCCCCTATTTGTTGCTGCGACCAGCGCCCTACGGCCGCCACGGCCGGCCAGGGTGGGGCCCGGTGGTGAAAGCGCGCCTGGCCTGGGTGCTGATGGAACTGCCGTCGCCGCTGCTCATGACCGTCATGTTTTTCGTCGGCGATCGCCGCGCGAACCTGGCGGCGTTGGCAGCTCTGGCACTTTGGCTCGGGCACTACGTCTACCGCACTTTCGTGTTCGCGTTTCTGCTCCCCTCCACTAGCAAGCCGATGCCCCTTGTGGTGCTTGGCTCAGGCGCGTTCTTCAATGTGGTCAACGCCTATCTGAACGGTCGCTGGCTCTTCACCCTTTCGCCTGTGCGGCCCGCGGCCTGGCTGTGGAGTGTTCCCTTTCTCATCGGTGTGTGCCTGTTCGTGGCCGGATTTTTGACCCATGTGCTGGCGGACCGCGAACTCCGCCGCCTGCGGCGACAGTCAGGCGGCGCCTACGTGGTTCCGCGTGGCCCGCTCTGGCGCCTGGTGTCATGCCCGAACTACCTCGGCGAAATGATCGAGTGGACGGGCTGGGCCATCGCCACGCTTTCCTGGCCGGGCCTGGTCTTTGCACTGTGGACCGCGGCCAACCTGGTGCCGCGCGCGCTCAAACACCACGCCTGGTATCGCGCCACCTTTGCTGACTATCCGCCGGCGCGGAAGGCGATCATTCCCTTCGTGCTGTGAAGCTACTCGATCGCTAGCGCAGATGGCGGCCGGTTGTGGCGGGCATGACTTTGCCGAATTTCACGCCCTTGGTGCTGACCAGGTTTTCGCCCATGGACAGGATCTCGCTGGCCCCGCCGCGCAGGATCAGGACTTCCAGGCAGTTGTGCGCGTCGAGGTGCACGTGTAGCGCCGAGACCACGGTGCCATGGTGCTCGTGCTGGATGTGGGTAAGCTTCTGCGCCAGGCTGGACGAGTCGTGGTCGTAGACCAGCATCACCACCGCGACCCGTTCCGTGTTGTCCTTGCCGTGCTCGGCCCACTCCTGCTGCACCATCTGTTCGCGAATCAAATCGCGAATGGCCTCGGAACGGTTGGCATAGCCGCGCCGTTTGATGAGGCGGTCGAATTGAGCCAGCAGCGAGTCTTCGAGCGAGATTCCGACGCGTTCGAGCATGGGTTCTCCTAAGTTGACTGGCGGATCCAGTCAAGGTACGGCGCGTTCCCGGCAGCAAGAGGCAGAGCGATGATCTCGGGCACCTGATACGGATGAAGCGCGGCGATGCGGTCGCGAAGCGTGGAAAACAAGTCGAGTCGCGTCTTCATCAGACACAGAACCTCGGCCTCGTCGCACCGCTTGCCTTCCCATCGATAGATTGAGCGCAGGCCGGGCAGGATGTTTGCGCAGGCGACCAGCTTCTCTTCGACCAATGTGCTTGCGATGCGGCCTGCCACGTCCGCGTCGGGCGCGGTCATCAGCACGACGACGAAATCAGCAGGGCAGGGTGCGGCTAAGCCAGGGCTTGTCATGGCTCCATTCTAGCCTCGCTTTCCGGCGGCGGAGCATCGCTGGCGTTAGGGCTTGAAATGGGAGCGATCTTTCTATATAGCAGGCCGAGCAGGAACGCGGATGGGGCAGGGCTTTTTCACGCCGGGGCAGCGACCGACTCAGGCACAGACAAGCGAAGATGAAGGACAACATGGCCGAGACTCAGGAAAGCGTCATCCGGGAGATCTGCGGACGGTTTGGCAACGACCGGACGCGGCTGATGGACATCCTGCTCGAGGCGCATCGACGGCTAGGCAGTGTGTCGGGCGAAGCGGTGGATGCCATCGCGCGGGCAGTGTCGCTGCCACGGGTGGAAGTCGAGAGCACGCTGTCGTTCTACGCGTTCTTCTCGCCCAAGCCGCGCGGGAGGTTCGTCATCCGTCTGTGCAACGACATCATCGACCAGATGTACGGCGCAGAGCGTGTGGGACGAGCCTTTTGCGAGGAACTGGGGATCGATTTCGGTCAGACCACCGCCGACGGCCTTTTTACGCTTGAACACGCGCCTTGCATCGGCATGTGCGACCAGGCCCCGGCTGCGCTCATCAATGACAAGGTTGTCACCAATCTGTCGAGCGACCGGGCGCGCGAGCTGGTCGAGGTGCTGCGCACCAGCGGCGATGTGGAACGCCTGAAGCTCACCCTGGGCAACGGCAACAACAGTCATCCCTTGGTGCGTGCTGTGGTCAGGAACAACCTGCGCGAACGCGGACCGGTGATATTCGCACCTTTGGCCCGCGGCACGGCGCTGCGCAAGGCCCTGGCGGAGAGCGCCACCGAGGTTATCAAGAGCGTCAAGGTTTCCCGCCTGCGCGGGCGCGGAGGCGCGGGTTTCCCCACCGGCATGAAGTGGGAGTTTGCCCGCGCGGCTGCCGGCGAGAACAAGATCGTGGTGTGCAATGCCGACGAGGGTGAGCCCGGCACCTTCAAGGATCGCGTGATCCTCACCGAGGCGGCGGACCTGGTCTTCGAGGGCATGACCATCGCCGGCTATGGCGTGGGGGCGGCCACCGGAATCGTCTACTTGCGCAGCGAATACGCCTATCTGCTCGCTTTCCTGGAAAGCCTGCTGAAGGAACGCCGCGAGGCGGGCCTGCTCGGCCGCAACGTCCTGGGCAAGCAAGGGTTCGATTTCGACATTCGTATCCAGTTGGGCGCGGGTGCCTACATCTGCGGCGAGGAAACCGCGCTGCTCAGTTCGTGCGAAGGCAAGCGTGGCGATCCCAAGAACCGGCCGCCGTTCCCGGCCCAGTCTGGCTATCGGGGTTGGCCCACCGTCATCAACAACGTCGAAACCTTCTGCTGCGTGGCCCGCATTCTGGAAAACGGGCCGGGTTGGTTCAGCTCGATTGGCACCAACGACAGCACGGGCACCAAGCTCTACAGTGTCTCCGGTGACTGCGACCGGCCGGGCGTGTACGAGCTGCCCTTCGGTGTCAAGGTCGGCGACCTGCTCAACATGGCGGGCGCGCAAGAGACAGCGGCTGTGCAGGTGGGCGGCGCCTCGGGGCAGATGATCGGCCCGAAAGACTTCGCCCGCACCTTGCGTTTCGACGACTTGGCCACTGGCGGCGCAGTGATGATCTTCAATCGGCAGCGCGATGTCCTGCGCGTGGCCGAGGCTTTCATGGACTTCTTCGTCGAAGAAAGCTGCGGCTATTGCACGCCCTGCCGGGTGGGCAACCGCCTGCTGCGCGAACGCCTGGGACAGGTGGCGAACGGCAAGGGCAGTCCCGAGGATCTCGCCTATCTGCAGAAACTGGGCGAGACCGTGAAGGCCACCAGCCGTTGCGGCTTGGGGCAAACCTCGGCCCAGCCGGTGCTGACCACTCTGCGATCTTTCCGATCCGAGTACGAGCGACGGGTGCAGACACGCCCGGCGGATCTTCTGCCCAGCTTCGACGGCGCCGCCGCAGTGGCGGTGGCCGAGTCGCTGGCGCAGCGCCGGTCGGTCTATTTCGGGAAGTGAAAGGGACACCATGAGCGGCGAAATCACCTTCACCATCGACGGCGCGCAAGTGCGCGGCCAGGCCGGCCAGAGCATTCTGCAGGCCGCGGCGATGGCCAACATCTACATTCCTCACCTGTGTGCCAAACGCGGCCTCTCTCCCTGGGGAAGCTGCCGCGTGTGCACCGTGCTGGTCAATGGCCGGCCGCAGGCGGCGTGCATTCAGCCCATCGCAGATGGCATCCTGGTCGAGAACGACACCGAGAACCTGCGTGCCATGCGCCGCGAGCTGGTCGAGATGTTGTTCGTCGAGGGCAATCACTTCTGTCCCTTCTGCGAGAAGAGCGGCAATTGCGAGCTGCAAGCCATGGGCTATCGCCTGGGCATGCTGGCACCGCAGTACCCGTATTTCTTCCCAGTGCGCGACGTGGACGCCAGCCACCCNNTCCTGTGCGCGCGCTGCGTGCGGGCGTCGCAAGAATTGGACGGCAAGCACGCCTACGGCTTCGTGGGTCGCGGCGCGCACAAGCGCGTGGCCGCCAACTCAGCCAAGGGGCTGGGCGGAACCGACGCGGCTGCCAGCGACATGGCCAGCGAGATCTGCCCCGTGGGCTCGCTCATGAAAAAGCGTGTGGGCTACGCGGTCCCGATCGGGCAGCGGCTGTATGACAGCAAGCCCATCGGGTCGGACATCGAGCAGGGTGTTCTGCCAGCGCAAGCAGGAGGCGCGCGATGACCGCCGCCAAGCCCAAGATTGCCACGATTTCCCTGGCGGGCTGCTTCGGCTGCCACATGTCGTTGCTCGACATCGACGAGCGCATCTTGAAGCTGGTCGAGCTGGTGGACTTCGACAAGTCGCCCATCAACGACATCAAGGAATTCACCGGCCGTTGCGCCGTGGGAATCATCGAGGGCGGCTGCTGCAATGAAGAGAATGTGCATGTGCTGCAGAAGTACCGGCAGCACTGCGACACGCTGGTGGTAATCGGCGAGTGCGCGACCATGGGCGGCCTGCCGGCGATGCGCAACGGCGTCCCGCTAGAGGAATGTCTGGCCGAGGCGTATCTGAACGGGCCCACGGTTCACAATCCCAGCCAGAAGATCCCCAACGATCCCGAGATTCCGCTGCTACTCAACAAGGTCTACCCCTGCCACGAGGTGGTGAAGATCGACTACTTCCTGCCCGGCTGTCCGCCCTCGGCGGACACCCTGTGGGAATCGTTGGTGGCTTTGCTGACTGGCAAGCCGGTGAAATTGCCCTACGGGCTCATCAAGTACGATTGAACCGTACCAAGGAGTGTGACGTGAGCGT
>PMBS01000336.1 GCA_003153015.1 Myxococcales bacterium | reverse complement strand
CGCGACTGGCGGCGCGACGACCGCTACCGGTGGGCGAACTAGCGCTACTGGCGGCGCGACCACCGCGACGGGCGGGGCAGCCACCGATGCCGGGGTGGACCTTTCAGCCGATGTGCTGCACGACGGACCGGGCAACGCGGTGGATGCCCACACTGACCTTTCAGCCGATGTGCTGCACGACGGACCGGGCAACGCGGTGGATGCCCGCGCTGACCTCCACGGTGACGTCGCCAGCGACGGGCCGGCCGTCGACACCCCGCCGCCCGCCTCCGACGCCACCCCGGGGGGCACGATGTTCGTCGCGAACGGACAGATCTTCGACCCAACTGGCGCGGCCTTTCTGCCTTGGGGTGTGAACAAGGCCCACGTCGACCAGGCAAACACCGGGCTCGAACTCACCGGAACCAACGCCGTGCGCGTGAATCTCTACTTCCGTTTGCCAAACGCGACAACCACAAGCCTTTTCGATCGCTTCTACGCCGCGCATATCGTTGTGATCCCGGGGCGCTGGGAGGCGACGTGCATGGAGGGCAGTATCTTCGCGACCACGCTCGCCGCGGATGTGGATGCCTGGGTGGCCGAGTCAGCCGCGTGGAAGAAATACGAACGTGCCTCGATGATCAACATTTCGAACGAGGCTGGCCCCGCGAACTCGACGGTCTGGCGCGACCAGTACATCACTGCCGTCGGGCGCATGCGCGCGGCCGGCTACGGCGGCCTGCTGATGATTGACAGCGGCGGATGCGGGCAGGACGTCGACGACATCGCGAAGTACGGTGCGGCTGTGCTCGCAGGCGATCCGCTGCACAACATTGTTTTCTCGCTCCACGTCTACGGGGAAACTCCGAACGTTACAACGCTGAATACCAACCTCGATCGGCTCAAGGCAACCGGACTTTCGTTCGTGATCGGCGAGTTCGGACCTGGCCGCAACATTGGACCGTCGCCGACCAACCTGGCGCCCGCGGATGTGATGGCCAGTGCCCTGGCACGCGGAATAGGAACCCTCGCGTGGGCGGCTGATGACAACAACCTCGCGAATTCGATGGCGGATGACGACTGGTTTTCGATGTTCTACAACCTCACAAAGGCCTACACCGGAGACGCCGCTGACCTGACGATTTTCGGCAAGGTCGTAGTGAACGACCCCACTGTCGGCCTGCTCGCCGTCGCAAAGAAAGCGGGCGGGTTCTGACCGGACCACTGGGCAGGCGTTGCGCGAATACCAAGCTGCTATCGAGAATCCTTCGACCGCCAGACGCGCAAGAGTGATGCCGATTATTCCCGAGTGACCGGATTGCAGAGTGGCTGACCCCCTAGTCCCGCGATAGCCGCAGAGGGTCGTGGTCGTAGACGTGGCCGTGGCCGGAGTGATTACCGTCGGCCACTGCCACAAAACGACCAGGACCACGACCACGACCACCACCGAGCGCTCCGATTGGGTGCGGGGCTTGATCATGGAAAGGCATATCCTTCCAAGGTCGTCCGCTCCTTCACGCCGCTTGCCGCGGGATTACGGAAACCACAACCCTGGTTGGAGATCCTGAGCTACAATGAGACATTACGCACCGCTAGAGAAGGTGCGCTTGCCGGGAGAACCGCCATGTTGCTGAGGTCATCTCTGTCTCGCATCAGCTTCTTGATTCTGCTTTTCAGCTTCTCGGCCTGCAATTCCGGGGGTAGCGCCACTACCGTGCCGGGCAGCGGAGGGGGCGGCGGCACGGCACAGGGCGCTGGCGGCGCCGGGGGCATTGTTTCGAACGGAGGCACAAGTGGAACTGAGACCGCAGCCGGTGGATCGGCCGCTTCCGGGGCCAAGGCCAGTGGCGGAGCCGTCGCGGGCGGGTCTGGATCGGGTGGGGCGTCTAGCATGGGTGGGGCAGGTGGGGTGGTTACAGGTGGCTCGGCCTCAGGAGGAGCCGCAACTGGTGGGGCCGCAACAGGCGGCGTTGTTGCGGGCGGGCGGGTGACTGGCGGAGCGGGTGGGATCGGGGCGGGCGGAGTCGCGACAGGCGGGCGCGTGACTGGCGGAACTGGCGCGGGTGGGATCGGGGCGGGCGGGGCTGCTACGGGTGGCATTGGGGCAGGCGGAGTCGCGACAGGCGGGCGCGTGACTGGCGGAGTTGGCGCGGGAGGGATCGGGGCAGGCGGAGCTGGTACGGGTGGCATCGGGGCAGGCGGAGCGGGTACGGGTGGCGCGGGAGGAACCGGCACCGGCGGGACGAGTGGTTCCATGACCTGCGCGCCCCTCGGCACGAAGGCCTTACCGGCATTTCCAGGGGCAGAAGGGTTCGGCGCCTTTGCCAAGGGTGGTCGCGGCGGCGACGTGTACCATGTCACCAACCTGGCAGCCAGCGGCGCGGGTTCCTTCGCCTATGGCATCGAGAACGTCCCTGCCACGGGGCGCACCATTGTTTTCGATGTGAGCGGCTATGCCGACATTTCTGGAGTCTTGACCGCCTCGAAGGGGCTGTTCACCATTGCCGGCCAAACCGCTCCGGGCGATGGCTTCGCGCTCAAGAACGGCACCTTCTGGCTCTCGGCGGGCGATGTCATCATTCGCTTCATGCGCTTCCGCGACGGCTACAGTGCCGACTCAACGGACATGGACAGCAGCGCTGTCAATTTCATCTGGGACCACTGCGACATGATGTTCAGCCACGACGAAAACATGTCCAGCTTTGGCACCCCTCCAGAGAATATGACGTATCAGTATTCGATCAATGCGTGGGGGCTCGAGACCCACTCCTGCGGCGGGCTGTGGGACCAGGGCAAAGCCACGGCTCACCATACCCTGTGGGCCCACAATCACACCCGCAATCCCAAGGCCCGCGCGACCCTGCTGGACTGGGTCAACAACGTCACCTTTGATTGGGATATCGGTTTCATCATGGGGGATTCGGGTAACCCGGCTAACTGGCGGGCCAATGTACGCGGCAACTATTTCATTTCCGGCACCTCCAAGACCGACGCCCTGGAGAGCGCGAACCTGGACACCAGCGGAAATCCGAATTTCCACTTGTTCATGGAAGACTGCGCGCTCGACGGCAACATCAATGGCGTGCTCGACGTAACTAACACGGACTACGCTATGGCGTCGGGCAGCTACGAGAAGATGTCTGCACCTTTCCCGCTCACCGCGAACTTCCAACCGGTGAGCGCCAGCAACCCGATCGTCGGAGTGCCCGTCACCCAGGACGACCACTTGACCGCCTACAAGAAGGTCATTTCGAGTGCGGGGCCGCTGCGCCTAGACGTGAACTCACAAAAGCCGCTGCGCGATGAAGTGGACGCGCTTCTCATCAACGACGTGGTCACCCAGAAGCACAGGCACCTCAACTACCAGCAGATCGACGCCAACGGGCTGGGTAACGGCGGCATGGGCACGTTGAGTTCCACGCCAGCACCGACCGACACGGACAAGGATGGCGTGCCTGACTACTGGGAGAAGGCAGTGGGCCTCAACCCCAACCTAGACGACCACAACGGGACGGTGCCCTGCGTTTTTGCCTACGTGCCAGGGAACGTCGGCTACACTTGGCTGGAAGACTATCTGCAGTGGCTTGCCATTCCTCACGGGGTGGTGGCCAAGGGCACCTCCCTGGATGTGGACATGGCTCGCTTCACCTCGGGACTCAAGACCGGTGCCGTCTACACCGTCTCATCTGCGGTCAACGGCACGGTTTCCGTGTCGGCGGACGGTCACACCGCCCAGTTTGTACCCGACGCCAATTTCGTGGGGCGCGCTGGCTTCAAGTTCTCCGGCACGGATAGCGACAAGAGCACGATTGCCTCCGACGTCGGTGTACTGGTTGCCGAGACCACGGCGACGAACTAGTGGTTAGTGGCCCACGCTCATGGGCCGTTCGCCCACGCAATAGGATGGGCCGTCACCCCGTATTTCAGATCCACAAGCCGAGATAGCGGTCCCCACGGGACCAACCTCTGGATGGGAGATATGCGACGGATACCAAGATTCTTGAGCACCTTGAACTTGATGATATCCGCATGGCCCGGTCCGAAACCCACAAACTGGGGCCGGAAACCCGCGAGGGTGAGAGCGCGGCCTATGGTTTCCGGTTCGTAGAGACTGATGTGAATCTCGGGGACAAAGTAGGACCACGAGAGCAGCTTCTTGCGAAAAGGCTTCGCGTTTCCCGTGGTGAAGAAAAAGAGACCGCCCGGCCGCAAGAGGCGACGAATGCGACCGAGCACATCCAAGGGATCCGTCACGTGCTCGAGGACCTCGACCGCCGTTACCACGTCGAAGGTGCCCTCCAAAGCATCAAGTTGGGCCGAGTCTAGGAAGGGAATGCCGTAGCTAGCCGCCTTCTCCTTGATCCATCCTTGCTCGTGGCCGAACACATGCATGTCCCGGTTCTGCGCGCAGTAGCGAACCAACCCGCCGTTCCCGCAGCCAAAATCGAGCCAACGAGTCTCAGCCTTCAGGTCGATCAAAGATGCAACCCGCGCCAAGATGCCCCGCCATTCGTAGAGACGGACACTGCGCAGGGGCTCCTCCAATTCGAACAGGTAGTCGACCATTGGATCCACACCTTTGCCTCGGTAGTAGGCTTCGGTGTAGATTGCCTGGTAGTCTGTCCACGGATTGGACACAAACGAATAGTGGCAAACCGGGCAATGCCATAGCTGAAAGGGTTCTCGCTTGGAAATGCCCGTCTTGCTTCCCAATCTTGCCGCACCTCCGCCGCAGATCTTGCACTGCAGATGTTCCATTTGATCCTCAGTAGCCGTGCTACTTCAGGGTGTAGTCGAGCACGTAGATATTTGACGAGCCTTTTTGCGGGTAGAAGACCGTGAGCTTGTCTTCTGCTAGCAGTCGGGCCGTGTCGATGAGCGGGTCCGAGAAGAACCTCCCGGAATCGGCGTTGGTGAGGACAGCCCAAGTGGCAAAGCTGGAGGCGGCCGATGTAGCCGCCATTCTCAGGTCAGGCAAGACCGCGTAGACGTTGCTACTGGAGGAAATGGCCAGCTTGCCCCGGAAGCTCGCCACCACCGGCAAGCCCATGGCGGTCCTCGTCCAGGTTCCACTGGCTGCTCGCCAATAGTCGAAGAACTGGCTCTTGCTCCTGGCGCTGTCAAAGGTGGTGTCGTCAGCCTGTGAATCAGGCATGTGGGACAGGAGCACGTGGACTATTCCTGTGGTGTCGACGGCCATATGTTCCTGGTTGATGAGCCCGCGGTTCTGGTTAATGGTCCAGACCTTGATCCCCGACGAGTTCTTGCTCACGAAGGACGATCCGGTGGTGGCAACCGTAGCGCCAGCATTGTTCTTCCAGGTCCGCCCGTGGTCGTCGCTACAGATGTAGAGCAGGTCGTGATTGGTCGAGGCGTCAGGGGTTTCTCGCCAGCACCAGGACATGTGCAGGCGGGATCCGCCCCTGGTGTAGGACAAACCATGCGGATACGCATTGATGCTGTCCGCGGTGCCGCTGATGTACATGCCCAGGGAAGCCCAGACATGGGTGGCGGCGTCGTATTCCCATAAATACTCGTCGCCGCTGCCGCTCGTGCCAATGCGGGCCTCAAACAGCAGCTTGTTGCCGTCCGGCTCGGTCACGAAGCGTGGGTAGGTCACCAGGTTGACGGTCGTGCTGCCCACCAGGCTGCTGGTGACTGCCGAAAAACTGGCGGATGTCCAGGCAGCCGTGCTCGGGTTGGCCAGCAGCCCGGCCAGCGACTTGCGGTAGTGCAGGCTGTTCGAGTGGTGGTCGAAGGAAAGATGAAGGGTGCCATCTCTTGGGCAAATGCCGAGTGAGATGGTGTTATGAGCGTCGTCGGCACTGAGGCTGTAGTCCGTGAATTCGAAGCTGGACCACGAGCCGCTGGGCAAGGCTCTTCTGGCCATCACCACATGGCGACTGGTGTTCCAAAAGGCGGCGTACTGATAGCCCTGGTAGCTGACAATGCCATCCTGCTGGAAAGACTCCCCATTTAGGTAGCCACCGTAAGAAACGACGGTCAGACCCGCACTTGTCAACAGGACTTCACTGTCTTTGCTGAGATTGGCGGTCGCGCCTCCGGCAAGGCTGCCGCCCGTGGCTTGGCCACCGGTCGCAATGCTGCCGCCCGAGGTTCCTGTCGTACTGCCGCCTTGGCCACCGGTCGCCGTGCCCCCGCTGGAGCCTCCCGCTATGCTGCTGCCCCCTGCACCGCCACGAGCGTTGGAACCTCCGGCGACTGTGAGAAATCCGCCTGTGGGGACTCCCCCCGCGGCCGTACCTCCAGCCCGGCTGCCACCGCTGGCGGACGTGGCCCCGGCCTCGCCACCNNTGCCGCCGGACAAACTGCCGCCCGTGATGAACGTCGTGCCGCCGGACGAGCTACCGCCGAGCCCGCCGGTGGCGCTACCACCAGCCACGCTGCCGCCGCTCGCGCTGCCACCGCTAGCGCTGCCGCCGGTGGCGCCACCAGAACTCGAATATGTCGAGGAAACTGCGGTCAGGCTGCCGCCCGCAGAAGCGTCTCCGCCTTGCACCTGCGGGGACGATGTCCCGCCGGCTTTTCCGGAATTGCTGGTGCAGCCCAGAAGCAAGTTCAAGCCGAAGACGGCGAGCAGAGCACCGACTGGTTTGCGCGGCCTGTGCATCGGGCTGTTCATTCTGGGCACTGGTTGAGGGCGACCGCTCGTAGGGGCGACCTTCGGTCGCCCGATCGTCGCTCCTACAGGGTACGCGACTAGCGGTCGCCTATCCACGACAACCCGCCCGTGGGCGCGACCCGCCCGTGCTGCGGTTGTCCGATCGTCGCCCCTACTCGGGCACGTCCTCGTTGCGAGCGCGGGCCACGCCGGCCTCGAAGGCGGCGCGCTCCACCGCCTGGGCCACCGCCTTGTGCATCTCCAGATTGAGCATCGACGGCACCAGTTCGCCGGTAGCGGCGAAGGATGCGATGGTGCGTGCGGCGGCGATCTTCATGCGGTTGCAGATCGACCGGGCGCGGGCGTTCAGGGCACCACGAAAGATGCCAGGGAAAGCCAGGCCGTTGTTCACGCTGCGGCCGTCGGCGGCAAAGGCCGCGCCGGCATGGCGCGCGTCCTCGGGCGAGATCTCGGGCCGCGGGTTGGACATCGCCAGGATGATCTGCCCCTTGCGGATCATGGCGGGCTTGAGCAGGCCGGCCGCACCGGTCACCCCAATCACGATGTCCGCGGTCTGCATGACCTCGTCGAGCGACATGGGCGTGCCGCCCGCTTTCGCGAAGATATCCATCGCGCCCGGGTTGATGTCGGTTCCCACCATGCGCTTCGCACCGTAGGCGATGAGCAGTTTGGTTATGCCGATGCCAGCGGCGCCCAGTCCCACCACCCCGACGCAGTCGTTGCGAAAGGGCTTGCCCACGTATTTCGTGGCATTGAGCAGAGCGGCCAGGGCCACGGT
>PMBS01000339.1:202-10255 GCA_003153015.1 Myxococcales bacterium | reverse complement strand
AAAGCCCGCCTTCACCCACGCGATCAGGCGACTCCGGCGGCGATTCGGGAAGGGGTACGGGACTCATGCCCGCAGCCCCTGGAAAAGCGTGGCCACGCGGCTCACCACCTCGTCGGCACCTGCTAACTTGGACACGAACGCCTCGGGCCGAATGGCGTCCAGGCGGTCGCGCAGTTCGGCCTCGGAACGTCCGGAGATCAGCAGGATTGCCGTGCGCTGCCCGCGCGTCACCTCGCGGAAACGCTGGCACAGCTCGGCCACATCTAGATTCGGCATCTGAACGTCCGCCACCAGCACCGCCGGCGAGAATGACGCGCACATCGTCATGACAGCGCCGAGCGAAGTGGCGGTGCGTACCTCGAAACCCCGCACCTCAAGGACATCGGCCAGGGCCTGCGCCGCCACCGGGCTGTCGTCCACCACCAGAACGCGGCGGCCGCCATCCGTCGTGCTCGGCGCCTCAACGGGCGCCGGGGTGGGTCGCTTGGCGGAGAGCCCTTGCAGCAGATAGCTCAGTCTGCGCAGCAGGCGGCCGCAAATGACCCGCGCCTGCCGATCCGATGCCGTGCCGAGGAGGTGCGCCGCTTCTTCGCCCTCGCGGGCCGCCCGGGCCACCTCGGGCAGGTTGACCATGGCGGCTTCTCCCCCAATCTTGTGCAGATCGCCAGCCAGGTCCCAAACCTCGCCCGCCCTGCCGAGCAGCCCTAG
Source organism: Myxococcales bacterium (assembly GCA_003153015.1). GTDB lineage: Bacteria > Myxococcota_A > Polyangia > Fen-1088 > Fen-1088 > Fen-1137. The sequence continues at coordinate 9,547 of PMBS01000339.1, read as the reverse complement.
GTCACGGGAGACCCGTTCCTTTGCGGTGGATAGGAAACGCTCCTTAAGCTCGGGACTAGGCGTCGCACCCATGGCCGTTGATGTCGATATCGGCCCTCTGGGCGAAGAACCTTAGAACGGCGTAGGGCAAGTGGCAACACGCCCGGACGGCCACCCCGCTGGCCGCGTGATGTGTGGAAATCTTGCTGGCGCATCGGCCTAGTCCCTCGGGGCTTGCCAAATATTCCGGACTCGTCAGGCGTACGGTTCAGGTCATACTCCGAGCAAACGCATGGCCAAGGACTTCGCATTCCTGCAGACCGGATTGGAAGCATTCGCGTGAGGGGATTTCTGCTCGGCCTGCTCGTCGCTGCGCTGGCCTTCGGGGGCTACCTCCTCTGGCAGCACCAGCGCGGTCAGGCGGCCCGGCCAGTTGTGACGACCGCGGCTACCCGCCCGGCCCCGGCGCCCAAGAAGGCCAAACGGCGGGTGCGCGGCGCCGTGCGTGTAGCGCGCGCCCCGGCCGCGCCTGCCGCGCCTGCCGAGGCCGAGGCCGAGGCGAGCGAGCCCGAACCTGAACCGGTCCGGCTGTCGGCAGCGGATCTGCGTCCCGTGGCTCAGGGCGACGACCTGTCCACGCCCGACGTCTTGCGCCTGGACATGTCGAACGACAAGGAATTGCCCGAGCTGAGCCAGGACCAGATCGACGAGCACTTCCGCAGCGAGGAACCCGCGATTCTTGCGTGCATCGCGCACGCGCGACCTGACCCGGAGACCTACGTACCCGGCCGCGTGACCATCAAGTTCCGCATCCAGCGCGCCGGCACAGTACGCGGGGTCCGCGTCGAGGCGCCGGCTATCTTGCAGAAGGGCGGACTGTTTGGCTGCATCAAGGGCGCGGTCGGCCGGCTGCGCTTCCCGCCTGCCGGCACCAGCCAGATCCTCAGCTACCCATTCACGCTGAGCTGAATGGCGGGCACGCCGGCCGCGTGATATGGGAAAGACCTGATGGCGCATCGGCTTTGTCCAGAGAGGTGAGTCGATGATGCAAAGACGTGCTCTCATGCTGGTTGCCTTGATACAGCATGAAGGAAAGTGGGCTTGTCTTTCCTATCGCCTGGGCTGGCGGTTGGCTTGCGGGGGGACGATAGCCATTCAACCTGGGCCCGGGCTGCCTGCAAGCGGGAGTCGATCTCGTCGACGAAACGATTGCTCGTGGCCAGGGCACCCAGGCGGGGTACCACCAGGACGGTATCGCGGGGCAGTTTCAGCCACGGCACCTCGTCGCGTGCCGAGGCCGCCCGGCCGATGCTTTCGAGCGTCTCGACCAACGGAGACCCCGGTAGCTTCTTGGCCAGGTGGGCTGCCGACTTCAGCACCGAGGACAGGGCCGGGCTCTTGCGCAGGGAATGCAACTCGGTGCTGGTCAATACCAAGGCGATCTGCGAGCTGGCGGGACCCGCGCGCAGCACGCTGGCAACATGGTCTGCGTCGTTTCCCGCCGCACGCAGGATGACCGCATAGCCAACCGGCCAGGCGAGAAAGCGGATGCGCTGCTCGATACCGTCGCCCGGGCCTTGGCTGAATAGCGGCATGCAGCGCGATCCAGGTGAGCAGGTCTTCACGACCCGCACGGCAAGATCGCCTTCCGCTGATAGCCAGCGTCCGCGACTCAGCGCCGCAGCGGCTGTGAACGCCGGCGCGGTTTCCGCAAACAACTTCTGCGCGGCTGCCTGTTCCTCCGTGTCGTCAATCGCCACGTAGAACGGATTTCGCTTGCGGGCCGTGGCTGCGGCCAGGCTGTGCAGCGATTCGGCGAGCTTGCTCCGCTCTTGCTCGGACAGGCTGTTCAGCACCAGCGCGGCTCCCGAGGGTGACGGCCGGTCCGTCTTAGCTTTCTCGCTGCTGCGCTCTGCGGTCACCACTTCCAGCGACAGGTCGGGCCCTGCCAATGGGGGCTGCGGCGCAGCGCTGGCCATGGTCGCCCACACGGCAGTCACTGAAAGCAGCGGCCACCGGCCAGGGTGCATGGGCTAGCGCCTGCGCGCGCTCAGTTCCCAGCCGCTGTTGATGGTGGAACCGCTGGCCACGCAGTCGCTGCCAACCGTGAGTTGGGTGATGCCATTGAACGCGTTGCCGGTCTGGCAGTCGAACTGCACCATGTCGTTCTCCACCCTGATGGAACAGGTCTCGTCGTCTTTGTCATTGACGGCCTGCCACTGGCCGCCAAAAACCCCGAATTGCGAGGCGAGCGGAGTCAGCCGGCTGACCGAGTAGGTCTCGCCCAGCCGGGGCCTGGGAATCCGGTCAGGCCACGTGCCGCCAACCAAGGTTCCCGTCGACAACCGGTCCACGATCAACGACGAAGCGGTGGCACCGACGCTTACAGAGAAGCGCCACATGTTCGCGCTGAAGACCCACGAGCCGCCCAGCACCAGCGGGAAGCTCCCTGCATCCAGGGCTGCGGGGGTGTTCTGCACGTCGATGGGAATGGCCGGATTGGGGGTTCTTTGCCAGCTCAGCGTCCGGCTCCCTTGGGTCGAGTAGGCAAGGCGATCGAAGCCAAATCCACTGGTCGACCCGTGGTTGATGGTGACGGTGAGCGCGTCGGCGCCGATGACCAGGGTGCCCGAGCTCGGAGATTTGTAGGCACGCGTGGCGATGAGATCCCAGGTGCCGGTCAAGTCCGTGTCGCATCCGGGGGCGGGGCCGGCTCCGCCCGTTCCGGCCGAGCCACTGCCACCCGCGGCGCTACCACCGCCGCCACCCGAGCCCGCCATTCCGCCAGCTCCACCAGTTCCTGCAGAACCAGGGTCGTCGCCTCCGCCCAGGCAGCCGAGCAGGAGAACTGCGGCCAAGAGAAGTGGGCCAAGAAAATGGGGGCGCATAGCCTGTCTCCCAGATGATACAGCGATGCCACCATAATGCTACGGAAAGACCGAATCAGGCACGCCGACCTTCGGACAGAATACCAACGCCTGCCACGGTTCGCGTCGCTTACCGCTCGTTCAATTTTGCGGAATGTCCGCGGGCGCAGCTAGGCTCATGTGGTCTAGGCCAAAGTAGCCGGACGCCACATAGATGTCATCGCCGTATGCCTCCATGTAGCTAGCCCATCCCAGGGTACGCAGGAACTTGACTCCGGCAGGCTGGGCCGGATTCGACACGTCTATCGCCAAAATGCCATCGTTCGAGAGGTTGACGAACAGGCGGCCCTGGTTAGCGCCCATGATCTGCAGGTTGTACGCCTTGGTCGGCTGGTCGTAGAGCGTGGCAAAGGTGTCGTTGCTCAAGTCGAAGATCATCAGGCGGTCAGACGTGGCCTCCCAGCTTGGGGTGCTGGAGCCACCCGAGCTGGCGCTCCCCCCGGTCGGCCCGTAGTAGTAGTCGTAGTAGTTCTGCTGGCCCGTCACGTACATGGTGTTGGCCTGGACGGTCAGCCCGCCCAGGTAGAGGTTGCTGAACACCTTGCTGGCCAGCAATTCTGCGGCTGGCTGGTTGTCGACGCCCACCTGGCGCAAGAGGTGCAATCGGGTGTCAGGCCGATAGTATCCGTAGGTGTCGGTTCCCGTCGGCGGAATGTAGACATACTGTTGATCTTCGGTCATGAAGTGCCGGCTGCCCACGGACGGCGCCCAGGTACGCACCAGCGGACCCGGAATGTTGATCTTCTCGGCCGCTGCGAAGCTGCTGCCTGACTTGTTCCAGCGTTGGGCGTAGTACTTGTATTCGGTGAAGGAGGTGCCGTCACTCCGCTGCTTCTGGCCCACCAACTCGCGCCGGCCCAGGTAGAACCCAGTCGGGTCAACCGGATCACCGACCAGGCTATACCCGTACCAGTCCGTCGTGGAACTGGGCAAAGTCACCTGCTGGAAAGTAGGCGCATTGGCATTGGTCAGATCCAGGTACACGAGACCTGCCGAGTATGTACTCGTGTTGTTCGCGGAGTTGTAGATGTACCCGTCGAACACCGTGACCAGGCCACTGTCAACCTCGGTCCAGTTGTTGTATCCATTGCCCCAGTAGCCGCCCCAGTAGCCATCCCATCCGCACCAGTACGGATAGTACGGGATCACATTGCTCGGCAGGATCACCGAGCCTCCCCGTCGCGGATGTGTCGGGTCGGTCAGGTCGTAGACCAGAACCTGGGTTTGCTGTTGATAGTATCCGGTGGTCGTGTCGTACGGCAGGTAGCGGAAGAGCAGCAACTGGTTGCCGTGCTTGACCGCCTGTTGCACCTGCCCAACCGAGAAGCTGGCAACCGGAGTCGCGCCATCAAGATCACCGCCGGCGGCCAGAACCCGGAACTGCGAGAGATCCTGGTTGGGATTGTTGTAGTAGCCCGGTTGCGACTGAACCTCGGCCACCAAGTAGCTGCCAAACCGATAGATCTGATTGTAGTAGGGGGCGATTTCGATGATCGACTGCAACTGCGGATTGGCAAGGTCCTGCAAACTGGCAATCGAGGCATGGGTGTCGGACAGGTTCACCATCATGCGCTGGCCCGTGGCCTGGTGCCCGAACACGATGGTGCGGCGGACCTCGCCGTTGGGATGGATGAAGGTGCCGTAGTTCTGCAACACGGTCTGCTGGGTCGGGTCCTTGCTGTCGTCGTACTTGGTCAGATCCCACGCCATGATCCCCACCGCGCTCTTGTACTGGTACCACCACCAGTCATCGTTGGGGTCGCTCTTGGTCCAGTAGTACACCGGCACAGTCACGACGTTGGCTTGGCTGTCCGAGTACATGCCGATCATCTTGTGGGCCTGATCCAGGTTCGAGTTGATGGCCGAGCCCACCCATTCGGCGTTCTGCACTGCCACGCATTGACGCTGCACCAGTCGCACCTTGGTCAGATCGCGAACGTCGATGATGCTGACCGCCTCGTTGGTCGACCAGCGGCCGGACCCGTCCTGGACTCCGGTGCAGGTTGCGCTGGTGTCCTGACCGATGCCCAGTAGGAAGTTGTTGTCGCCGATCAAGCGAAACACGTTCATGTTGCCTGACAGGCCGTCCACGGCGGAGAGAACCTTCAGGTTCTTCGGGTCAGCAAAGCTGAGGGCGTAGAGCGGGTCGGTTCTCTGCGCGGTGACGGCGTAGACCACGTTGCGGTCCACATCGAAGGTGCTGCCCGCCACCGTCTCGTTCAGCTTGCCAAAGTCCAGACTGGCCAGCATGACCGGGTTGCTGCCATCGGTGATGTCCCACGACTCCAGGGTATTCTGCGTGTACATGTTGCCCGTGCAATTGGACCCAGACCATCCCTGGCGCGCGAAAATGCCATAGAACGTACCCGTCTTGCCGGTCGGGTCGAAGACATAGGTCATCTTGAATTGGTCACCAATCTGGCCTGCGGCCTCGAAGCGCGTGTGACGGCGAATGAGCCCCGTGGGATCGCTCACGTCGATGATGGAAACCACCGACTGCTGCTGGCTGGAGTAGGAGTAGGAGCCGCAGTCATAGTAGCCATTGTTGGTCGACCCGGTGGATGTGTATCCCCAGACCGACCAGTTTTCGTCGACCATGAGCGCGTTTGAGGTGGCCGAAATGGTCACGTCGTTGAAGGTCTTGCTGTAGGAGTAGAGGCCATGCGGATCGTTGACCTGGATGCTGCCACCTTGGAAGATTTGCAGCTGGCCGACCTGCTTGAGCGCCTGCGGGTCGGACACGTCAAATGAGTAGACCCACGCCTGCTCCGGCTGCGGGTTGCTCGCCATTTCGTAGCCCCAGCCCCAATAGTAGGATTGCGAGATGTACGAAACCAGGTAGATGGTGTTGTCGATCTTGCGGGAGACGCCCTCGCGCAGCTCGCCGATGATGTCGGTGGTGCTGATCACACGCGGGTTCTGCAGATCGCTGACGTCGATGGCCAGCAGTTGTGAGACATAGTGACGCTCGAACTGAAGCTTGCCGTTGACTTGGGTAAGATAGAGGGCATCGGAGAGCAGGGCGTACACGGTGTTGCCGGTGACGAACATCTCAATGGGATAGCCATAGACCGGCAGGCGCGAAAGCTGCTTGGGGTTCTTGGGATCGGTCAAATCGTAGATGAGGAGGCCGCGGTAGGTATTGAAGTAAAAGAGCCGGTCGTTATCGATACGGTAGATGTCCGCCTCTTGGACTGTGGCATCGCGTCCGCCCGGGGCACCTGGAGCAGTAGGACCTTGCGTGCCGGTTGATCCACCGGCGCCCGCTGCCGGGGGGGTAGCCGCCGCCCCATTGTCTCCTTCGCTGGTAGGGCCATAGCCCCCCTTTCCAGTTCCGCTCCCCTGCTCCTCAGTCGTGAAGTCGGTCTGGCCCGGAACCAGATTGCCCCCGTCACTATTGTCGCCTGGGGTCAACTTGCCCCCGTCCGGCTGGTCGACAGGACCGGAATGACTGGAACCGCCGCATGACGCTGCAAACCCAGCGGCCAGGAATGCAAGGGCAAGTGATCTTGAGAGTGAGCGCATAGCAGGCCTCCGGCGTGAACAGGCTAGCAAGGCCTGTGCCGTGTGCTTGTCCTGCGAGAAACATGGACTAAGCGGCGTTCACCCTCAGAAAACCGGGACGCAGCCTGCTGCGCCCATCGAAAATCTGCGGACCCCCATGACGTGGGCGTCATGGACAAGCCGCGATACCGCGCTAACCGCAGGGGGTATCTTGCAAGCAGCATCCCTGCCCGCGCGGCCGGGCTGCAGTCCGTCGCAAATCTGCCGATGGTTGCTAGCGCACGATGAACTCCGTGATCCGAACCGTCAAGGTGTTCGAATCGCTGTCTGATGAAGACTGCGCCGAATTGCTTCGCTTCATGCGTATCCGGCAGTACGAGGCTGGCGCGCTGGTCTTCGAACGCGGCAAGCCAGGCGACACGATGTTGGTGGTCGCCGATGGCGCGCTCTCCGTGGTCATGCCGGGCCCGCGCCGGAGGAACATCGAAGTGGCCCGGGTCGGCGTGGGCGAGGTGGTCGGCGAGACGTCGTGCATCGAGCCTGCCCCGCGCAGTGCCACCATATTGGCCGCCGTGCGCACAACCGCCTACGAACTCGGGCGCCAGGAGCTGACCAGGATGCGACACCGGGCGCCACGCGTGGCAACGGCCTTGGTGGGCGCCGTCGTCCGTAGCGTGATTCTGCGCCTGCGCCGAGTGGACGAACGCATCGAACGCGAACTGGCCGGCCACCTGGCGGCACGGCTTCCGGAGCTGCGACAAACGGCTGGCAAGTCTGCGCGCAACCTGTCTTTCCGCACCCCTTCACCCCCCGGAGCAGCGACTGGCTCGACGGGGCCAAGCGCATGGACTGCCCTGTTGGGCCGCCTGCGAGGAAGCGCATGAATGCCTCTGCCCTGCGCGCTCTCTTGCCCGGCTACTCGAGCCACGAGCTGGATCAGCTCTTGGGCGCAACCCGGACTCGCCACTTTCCCGCCGGCACCTGGCTGTGCCGCGAAGGCGACCCTGCCTCATCCTGCTTCTTCATCGCGATCGGCGCGGTCGAGGTGGTCAAGTACCTCGACGGCGAGGAGCGCGTACTCGCCACCCTGCGGCCGGGAAACCTGGTCGGCCAGACGGCACTTGTCGAAAGCGCGTTCCGCTCGGCTTCCGTGCGAGCCATGTCTGCCATCACAGCCCTTGAGATCAGGCGCAGGACCTTCCAGCGCCTTGTGCAGCAAGGAAGTCCCCTAGCCCTGCGCTTCCAAGAACAGATCGCCAGTGCCGGAATCCGCCAACTGCGCGCTGCCTCCGACCGATTGGCGCTGGTACTGGCACATGCGGTCCGGCCCTCAAGCAAGCGCCCCGCCACGGTCGATCGCCTGGCCCTCGCCTTCATCCAAGCTGGTACCGGCGAATGGGACGTGCCTCTGGCCCCCACCGCCTACCCGTTGCCTGCAGTCAAAAAGCGGCTGTCGTAGGTCCTTCCGGCGCCCTACCAATTCCGCCCGCCGCGTGCTAGCACCCGACGCAAGGGCCATGGACCAGCTCAGCAACCTCGCCATCAATACCATTCGCATCCTTTCCATCGATGCCGTGCAAAAGGCCAACGCGGGCCACCCGGGCTTGCCCATGGGTGCCGCACCCATGGCCTACGTGCTCTGGCAAAGATACCTCAAGCACAATCCGCGCAACCCCAAGTGGTCGGATCGCGACCGCTTCGTGCTCTCCGCTGGCCACGGCTCCATGCTGCTCTACTCGCTCCTCCATCTGACCGGGTACGACTTGTCTTTGGATGACATCAAGACCTTCCGCCAGTGGGGCTCGCGCGCGGCCGGTCACCCGGAATCCCTCCTTGCCCCCGGTGTCGAGGCCACAACTGGACCGCTCGGCCAGGGCGCCAGCAACGCGGTCGGCATGGCCGTGGCCGAGCGCTTCTTGGCCGGACGCTACAACAAACCGGGCCACACCATCGTGGATCACTTCACCTACGCCCTGGTGGGCGACGGCGATCTGATGGAAGGCATCACCCACGAGGCAGCCTCGCTGGCAGGTCATCTTCGGTTGGGCAAGCTGGTCTGGCTCTACGACGACAACCGGGTCTCGCTCGACGGCCCGACCTCCCTGGCCTTTACCGAGGACGTGGGCAAGCGTTTCGAGGCCTACGGTTGGCAAGTCTTGCGCGTCGAGCAGGGCGACACAGACATCGAGGCCATCGACCGTGCTTTGCAGGCAGCCAAGGCCGAGACCACCCGACCCTCACTGGTCATGGTTCACACCACCATTGGCTACGGCTCGCCCAACAAGGCGGGCAGCAGCGAGGCCCATGGCTCGCCCCTGGGTGCCGAGGAAGTGAAGCTGACCAAGAAGAATCTGGGCTGGGACCCGGACAAGCAGTTCTACCTCCCTGACGAGGCGGTGACCCACTTCCGCACCGCTGTCGAGCGCGGTGCCCAGGCCGAAGCCACCTGGCAGAAGCGGTTCGACGTCTGGGCTGCAGCCAACCCCGATCTGGCGAGCGAGTGGCACATCGCCTTGCGGGGCGAACTGCCCTTGGGCTGGGAATCCGCCCTGCCAACATTTTCGCCAAAGGATGAGCTGGCCACGCGCCAGTCGGGCGGCAAGGTCTTGGCTGCCATCGCCAGCAAAGTACCGTGGCTGCTGGGCGGCGACGCCGACCTGTCATGCTCAACGCTGACCACGCTCACCGGCCAGGGTGATTTCGACGGCAAGACCGGCCTGGGCCGCAACGTTCACTTTGGCGTGCGCGAACACGCCATGGGCTCCATCGCCAATGGCCTCGCCTACCACGGTGGGGTGCACCCCTTCACCGCCACATTCTTCGTGTTCTCGGACTACGAACGCCCGGCCCTGCGCATGGCGGCCATCAGCCGCTTGCCGGTGACCTTCGTGTTCACCCACGATTCCATTGGCGTGGGCGAGGATGGCCCCACCCA
>PMBS01000339.1:0-182 GCA_003153015.1 Myxococcales bacterium | reverse complement strand
AGGCAGAAGACGCCGACCTTCGACCGCAGCAAGCTTGCTCCGGCCGCGGGGGTGCAAAAGGGCGGCTATGTCCTGGGCGACGCACCCGGTGGCGCACCGCAAGCCGTGCTCATTGCCACCGGCAGCGAGGTGGCGATCGCTCTCGGCGCGCAGGAAAAGCTGCTGGCCCAAGGCATTCGGGC
>PMBS01000216.1 GCA_003153015.1 Myxococcales bacterium | reverse complement strand
GGGCAATTTCTTGAGCGCGCTGGAAACCTTGTCGCGCACGTCTTGCACCGCCTGGGCGGCTTTGCGTTCCAGCTCGAATTGGACGAAGAGAAGACCCACGCTTTCCATCGAGGTAGAGCGCAGGGTCTTGATGCCGTTCACGGTGCTGACCGCTTCCTCCAGCTTATCGATGACCCGCGATTCAATGGTTTCGGGATCGGCGCCTGGGTACACCGCGGTCACGGTGACGATGGGGAACTCAACTTCCGGCATCATGTCGAGCGGGATCTTGGGATAGGCCCAGACGCCGAACACCGCCAGCACGCCCACCATGACGGTCGCGAAGACCGGACGGCGAATGGAAACATCAGCGAGCTTCATGGCTAGTCTCTCGGCGGGCGGACGCGCTTCTTGATCTTGCCGGTGTCAGTTGTCGTGAGGGCAGGGGCGCCGCTCGGGCGCAAGCTGACCTCGGCGTACAGGCCAGAGCGCAGGCTATGGTCGCGGTTTGGGATCTCCACGATGGCGGAAAAGGTGCGGGTACGCGGATCAGACGAGGAGACAACGCGCGTGAGGCGCAGGTCCATTTCCTGGCCCGTGGCGGGCAGGCGCACGTGCACGGGCGAGCCCACCGTTACCTGGGCCATATCAGTGGAGGGTACCTGGATGCGCAGGTCCACCGGATCGATCTCCTCGATGGTGACCAGCTGCGTGGCCGGCATGACCGAGGCGTATTCGCCCTCGTTGATGAAGCGCTTGACGATGAGCCCGTCAAAGGGGGCGCGCACCACCGAGTCGTGCAGGGCCTTCTGGCCCATGGCCACCGCAGTTTCGGCGGCGGCCAGGCCGGCCTTGGCGCCCTTGTAGCGGGCATCGATCATGTCGAACTGGCTCTGCGGAACCGCCTTTTCCGCCAGCAGGGACTTGATGCGATCCCAATCCAACTTAGCAGCTTCGAGCTGGACCCTGGCGCCATCGCGCGCTGCCTCGGCCTGCTGGGAGCGCAGGATGAAGTCGCGCGTGTCGAGGGTCACCAGGGGCTGCCCCTGCTTGACCGTGTCGCCCTCGCGCACGTGTACGCGCGTGACCGCGCTCGACACCTTGGGCGTCAGCGTACTCTTGCGGTGGGCCTCAGTCGTCCCTGACAGGAACGGGCTGGCACCTCCGGCCGAAGCAACCGGTGGATCGGCAGCAGGCGCAGGCGCAGGTACTGGCGGCGTCAGGGTCGGCGCGGCAGCCGCAGCCGGCGCCGTCTGGGCCTGCGGCAGGCGAACAACCGCGACATCGCGCTGGCAGGACAGGGTGGCAAGGACAAAGAGCGGGACAAAGAGTGGGCGGGCCGTCATGGAGGACCTCGATTGCAGGGTGGACTGTGGGTGATTGGAGATTTCGCGAGTCATCGGGCACCGCCTGGGCTTTGGTGGCCGATGGCGCGGGCCAGGTTGGATTGGGCGATGAGGCTGTCGTAGGTGGCGGCCTGAAGCTGGCCGCGCGCCGTGGTGAGCTGGTTCTCGGCGTCGAGGACGTCGAATGAGGTGTTGTCCCCGCTCTCGTAGCGCTTCTGCTCGATGCGGAAGTTCTCTTCGGCTTGTTCCACGGCATCGCGGGCTACCGTGAGAGCCTGAACCGCGGTGGTCGCGTTGACATGCGCACTGCGGGTTTCCAGGCGAATTCCGTCCTCGGCCTTGCGGCGGGCTGACAAGGCCTGGGCCAGGCGCGCTTTGGACTCGTCGATGCCGTAGTAGGTGCCGCCGCCCTCCCAGATGTCCCAGAAGGCGGTGCCGCCGATGAACCACGCGTTCGTGGGGCTGAACTGGGATCCAACGGTGTGGGTGTAGTTGGCCACCGCGTTGACCTGGGGGAGCATCTTGGACTTGGCCAGACTGACGCCCGCCTCGGCTTGATCAATGCGCTTGGCGATTTCCTTGATTTCCAAGCGGTCGGCCACAGCAAGGCGTTCAGCCTCGGTAGCAGGCATGACGGGACCGGCGGGCGCCTCGGTGATATTGTCTGCCGGATCGATGGGGCTGTCGGGCGGCAAGCCCATGAGTCTGGCCAGTTGACCGCGCGCGAGCACCACACCGCCGTTGGTCTGAATCAGGCGCTGCTTGGCTGCGGCCAGACCCAGCTCGGCGCGCAGCACATCGTTGCGGCCCACGGTTCCTGCTCGGTAGAAGGATTGCGCGCGTTTGACCTGGGCGTCGATGTTCTCGACCGACTTCTGTGCGACTTCGGCCAGGCGCATGGCCTGCAGTACCCGGTAGTAGGCCTCAGTCACCTGGAAGGCGACGTCGCGGCGGGCGCTCTTGCGCTGGATCTCGGCAACATCCACGCCCATTTTGCGTAGGACATATCCTTCGTCGATGGTCCACAGCGAGGCGATGGGCTGCGCCAGGGTTGCACCCACCGACCACGTCCACTGGTCGCGGATGTTCGGGAACGTTGCGGACGGAGGGAGAAGGCTGTTCAAGCTGCCGAGGTTGAACGGCAACGCCTTGTCCCACCGCTGGATCCCTGCATCGAGGTGCAGGCGCGGCCCGAAGGCGCCACGCGCGCTCTTCCTCTGCGCGGTCGTGGCTTCCACCTCCAGGTTCGCGCTGGTGATGTCGGGATTACCCCGCAAGGCCACGTCAATGCACTTGGCCAGGGTCATTGGTTCGGCCGCCGCAGTCCCGACCGCCAACAGCGACAGCGCCAATGTTGCGAGCGTGATCTTGGTGAATGAGGCACTCATTTTTTCTTGGCTCCAGCTTTAGATTTTCCCGATACGCCGTGGAAGAAGAAGTCGCGCAGCAGGGGGGCGCGGTCGGCCAGGCTGCCTTGTGCCTCGGCCACCCAGCCGTGCAGCAGCCCGAACCCCATGCCGACCAGGAGGCGCGCCACCACCTCGGGGTCGTGACCCCCAATTTCGTCAGGCTTGGCGTTCTTCTTGAACCAGTCAGCCAAGCCGAGGATGCGGCGTTCGAAGTTCTCGTGGAAGGTTTGACCGTGGCTGCCGCCCGGGCAGTGGCCGCTCTCGGCCTCTGCGGTGTGGAAGCTGAGCATCAGCGCGCGCCGCTTCTCGATCAGCTCCAGGTGGCGCAGCAGCACGATATCGAAGCGCTGCGGAAAGCTCAGGTTGCTGGGCACCGGTTGCTCGAATACCCGTAGAAACTCGGCCGTGAGCTGATCCATCACGGCCTCGACGATTTCCTGCTTGCTGCGAAAGTAGGTGTAGAGCGAGGCAGCGGTGTAGCCGGCCTCGCGCGCGATGTCCTGCATGGTGGCGTCATGCACGCCGATTTCCACGAAGGCTCGGCTGGCTGCCTCCACGATGTCGTCGCGGGTTCGCGCGATCTCTCGTTCACGTCTTTGTGGCGCCTTCATTTGAAAATCTCCGTTCGCGAGAGCGAACGAAGAGCCAGTCTGTCGAATGGCCATTCGGCTGTCAATGCAAAAGGTTCGGCGTCTTGAAGCACGGTTCCAAGAAGGGCGTGCACCACCCCTTTTGGGGGTGTCGGCTGGGCACCGGGAGAGGCCAGATCCGTGCCTCTCCCCGACGGGGAGAGGGTTTCGGAAACGGATCGACGTTGTCACCTTGAAAGCGGTAGGGTGTGCACCCAGAGAACCGCCGACGGTGTAGAGTACCTGCTGCAAGAAGCGCAGTCGTGTCACACCCCCGCGGAAGAATCGTCTTGCTCATTGCCGTCGTCGCCTGGCTCGCCGGCGTGGCGGGCGTGCGCCCTGCGCCAGCGGGAGACACGCAGCAGCCCTTGCCCATGAGCCACAAGCGCCACATCGCCAAAGAAATGAAGTGCCGGGCCTGCCACCAGGGGGTGGAGGGAGAGGCATTGGCCTCGTTCCCCACCTTGGCCGATTGCATGGACTGCCACAAGACGCCGCAGGGCGCGGAGCCCGCCGAGCCCGAGGTGCGCGCCTTCGCTGCGGGCGGCCAGGAACTCGCGTGGGTGCGGCTCAACCGCTTGCCTGGGCATGTGTACTTCTCGCACGCGGCGCATGTGACCCTGGCCAGCATGAAGTGCGAGGAATGTCACCGCGACATGAGCACGGTGGATCAGGCGCCCACCGAGCCGGACGTGCACGCGGAGATGAGCGAGTGCGTCGCCTGCCACCGGAACAAGCGCGCCAACCTAGACTGCCTGGCCTGCCACAAGTGATGCATGAGTCGATTCGGCCGACGTGAACTCTTGAGTGGCGCTGCGCTGGCGGGCGCCGCAGCTTTGGGCTGCGGTCAGAAGAAAGATCCCTATCGAATCGAGAAGCCGCCGGTACCGGGCAGCCGCGTGCGCGCCGGCGAGGAGCATTGGGTGCTTTCCACCTGCGCCCTGTGCGATGCGGGCTGCGGGATCAAGGTGCGCGTGGTGGAGGGCAGGGCGGTCAAGATCGAAGGCAACCCCGAGCACCCGGTGAATCGCGGCGGTCTGTGCAGTCGCGGCCAGGCGGCGCTGCAGGCGCTCTATCACCCGGAGCGCGTGCGTTCACCCCTGCGACGGCAGGGTGAACGAGGCGAGGGCAAGTGGAAGCCGATCTCCTGGGACGAAGCCATCGGTGAAATCGTGGCGAAGCTGGCCAAGCTGCGCGCCGCCGGCCATCCCGAACGACTGGTGCTGATCGACGGCGAATCAGGCACATTCACCCACGAGCTGTGGACGCGTTTCCTGTCGGCGTTCGGCAGCCCGAACCACATTGGACTGGGATCCGCTCGCGCCGCTGGCGTCAAGTTGGCCGGCCTGTACAGCATGGGCAGCTACGGTCTGCCCGCGTACGATCTGGGCCGCGCGCGCCTCGTGCTGGCCTTTGGCGCAGAACAGATCGAATCCTCGGGTCAGACCATGCACTTCATGCGTGCGGCCAGGGAGCCCGAGCGCCCGCGCGTGATCTGTGTGTCGCCGCGCCGGCCGGGCTGCCACTTCGATGAATGGATCCCGATTGTGCCCGGAGGCTACGGCGCGCTCGCACTGTCGCTGGCCCATGTGCTGGTCCGCGATGGCCTGGTCGACGGGGAATTCTTGCGCGATTCCGTTTCGGGCTTTTCTGCGTGGCGGGACCAGGCCGGTGTCGAGCAGCCGGGATTCGAGGTGCTGATTCGGGCGGCGTATGCGCCGGACCAGACGCAGGACGTGACGGGCATTGCCGCCGCCACGGTCGAACGGCTGGCCCACGCGCTGGCCAAACAGCGTCCCGTGGCGGTTGCCAGCGACGGCAGCGCGACTGCGGCCAGCAACGGACTGGCCACGGGCATGGCCATCGCCGCGCTCAATGTGCTGCTCGGGAATTCCGAACGCGGGGGCGCCGCGAGACTACAAAGAAATCTCCCTCCCAATTGGGAGACGCCGACGGTCGACGCGGTCGCGGTCGCAGGTAGCGCCGTCCCACGCATCGACGGCGCAGGCACAGCGGCTTGCCCGCTGGGGCGCGGCCGCGTGCAAGCCGTTCCCGCGGCCATCACACAGTCCAAGCCCTATCCAGTCGAGGCGCTGTTTCTGCACGGCACAGATCCCCTGGCCGCGCTGCCAGGACGGAAGGCCTGGCATACGGCACTCCAGCGGGTGCCCTTCCTGGTGCGATTCGCCTCGTGGCTCGACGATAGCGCCCGCGAGGCCGACTTGGTGCTGCCCGAGTCCTTGCCGCTCGAAGCCTTGGACGTGGTTCAGCCAGCCACGGATTCGGGCGAGCCCATGCTGGGCCTGCGCCAGCCCGTAGTGGCGCCCTTGCAAGACACGCGACAGGCGGGCGATGTCATTGTCGCATTGGCCGCCGGGCTGGGCGGATCAGTCGGCCGCTCGCTGCCTTGGAAGAGCTACGCAGATGCGGTGGCGAAGTCGTTGCCGGCGCGGTTGTTGGATTCCATGAAAGAAAAGGGCGCCTGGTGGGTCGAGTGTGGAGATGACGACTTGCTGTGCAAGCTTGGCCTTGATGAGCCCAAGAGCGAGAGATTCCCCACGCCATCACGCAAGTTCGAGATCGGCTCGTCGGCGGTCGCGTCGCGCATGGCCGGCTTCCCCGACGCTGCGAAGGCAGCACAGGCCTGGCCGTGTAAGGGCCTGCCCCCCTGGGAGCCGCCCAGATTCTCCGGCAACCCGCAAAGGTTCCCTTTGCAACTTGTCCTCTACCGGTCGGTTCAGTTCGTTGAAGATGGCGGGGCGTTCTTGTCTTGGTTAAGTGAGCTGCCGTTGGTTTCGGGCAATCCCTGGCTGCTGCGCGCGGAGATCAATCCTGCCGATGCTGCGCAACTCGGTTTGGCCGATGGTGACCAGGTGTTGGTTCAATCCTCGATTGGCTCGTGCCCAGCCATCGCGCAGGTGAGCGATGGTGTCTGCGTGGGCGCGGTCGCGATGGCCTTGGGTGAGAGTGGGGTTGCCGATCTGGTGGTGTCCGACGAAGACCGCTGGTCAGGCGTGCTGGCCTGGCAAGGCACGCGCGTGTGCGTGAAGAAGATGTCATGAAGCGCGACCCATTCGACGACGACGCGCGCGACTCGCGACGCAAGCTTCTGGCGGCACTGGCCGCCTCGGCCGCGGGCGCGATGGTCGGTGGTGTGCGAGCCGTGGCTGCGCCGAGTGCGCTGCCCGTTCCCGCGCCCAGTGAACCTCGCCGCAAATGGGGTCTGGTGATCGATCTCGACCGCTGCGCCCGCTGTGCCGGGTGCGTGGTGGCTTGCCAGCAGGAGAACAACGTGGCGCCCGCCGGCCCGAAAGCCGCGGCTCGCACGCGCCCGATCCATTGGATGGATTTTCTGCCGCCCGCGCCGGGAAGTGTCTTGGCCACACCCATTCCCTGCATGCACTGCGAGGACCCACCTTGCGTGAAGGTCTGCCCAGTGGGCGCGACCTATCAGAGTCCCGAGGGCATTACCGCGCAGATCTGGGAACGCTGCATTGGTTGCCGCTACTGCATGGTGGCTTGCCCGTACAGTCGCCGCTACTTCAATTGGAGCGAGCCGCACTGGCCAGGCGATTCGAGCAGCCTCAATCCTGACGTGGCCCCGCGGCCGCGCGGCGTGGTGGAAAAGTGCACCCTGTGCCACCACCGCATTCGCACTGCTGTCGAGCGGGCGCGCGTCGACGAGGAGCCGCTGACCGATGAAGCCTTGCGCCGGCTACCGGCCTGCGCCCAGTCCTGTCCGACCCAGGCCATCACCTTTGGCGATCTTGCCGATCCCGAGTCCGAGGTCGCGCACCTGGCGGCGAGCCCGCGCGCCATGCGGCTGCTTCCCGAGGCCGGCACGCGGCCCAAGGTCATCTACTTGCGGGAGACAAAGTGAAACGCGTAGCCATTGTGTTTCTCCTGGCGCTGGTCGCAGTCGGTGCCTACGCCTGGGTTCAGCAGTCTGTGCAAGGCGACGCCGTCACTGACCTGCGCACAATCGGAGCGGGTGGCGCGGTGTGGGGCTTGTATGTCGTGGGCGACGGTTTCTTCGCCAGCGCGGCCCTGGCCAGCCTGGCCCTAGCTTGCGCGATGGGTTTGCCGCGATCGCGCGAGCTGGAAAGCGCGGCCCGGATGGCGTTGCCGCTTGGGATCGCGGGGCTGCTGGCCGCGCTCGGCTGCGTGCTGGCTGATCTAGGTCGGCCGATGGCAGCGATGGTGAATCTGCCGCTGTTCGGCCGTCCGCGCTCACCATTCTTCGGCACCTTCACCCTGGTCGCAGGCGCGTCGCTTTTTGCGAGTGTCGTGCACCTGGCGTTGTCCAGCCGGCCAGGATGGGCCGAGCGGGCGCAGACGGCATGGCCAAGATCTTGTCGGTTCTTGGCCTGCGGCTGGCAGCAGACGAGGTCGGCGACACGGCGTCGCGAGATCGTCGACTCTTGGCTGTCGCTTGCCCTTCTGCCGTTGTTTCTGGGCGGGCTTGTGGTTCTGGGCATCGTGTTCGGGGTGCGGGCTGGACGTCCGGCCTGGCAAGGCGGATTCGAAGTGGTCACGTTCGTGGTGTCAGGTGGCGCCGCTGGCTGCAGCCTGCTGGCACTGGCCATGCGCGCGTCCAAACGGGCGAGCGTATTCCTGGCGCGCGCGCTTGCCGTGCTAACGGGCCTGACGGTTGTCCTCGTGGTTTCGGGCGAAATCCTGGCGCTGCGCACGCCATATCCGTCGGTGCAGGGCTACGCGCGCGCCTTGCTCGACGGGCCCTGGAGCAACCTCTTCTGGGCCGAGCTGGTTCTCTTCTTCTTGGCCGCGATCATCAGTCTGGCGACATCGTGGCGGAAAACCGCCTCCGTCATTTGGGCTGCGACCACAGCAATGCTCGTCTGCACTGCTGTGTTCATTGAGCGTTTTCTGGTGTTGGTGGCCTGGCAAACGCACGGCTTGGGACTGCCGTGGCCAGCCGGCACCTACCACCCAACGTTGAATGAATGGTCCGTGCTGGCTGGAGTTGCGGCCGCGGCTTTGCTGGTCTTCCTCCTTCTGGACAAGGTCTGCCCTGCGGGTACGGCGGTCGTCTCTGATCCCGCCGGCCCTGCGCCGGCTGGCCGGCGACTTCGATCGCTCCTCGCAGCGGCATGCTTGATCGTCGGTCTTGCGCTTTCGGGTGCCGGCCTGGTGCTCTCTGCCGGCCTGGCCAGCGCACCCTTCCTTGATCCCATCTTGCCTGGCAGCCCGCTGGTTTTCCTCGCGGGTCTGTTTCTGATGGTGTTGGCGGCAATCGCCTACGAACTGATCCCGGACGGGAAAGCCCCCGGGCAGGACACGGCATCGCCGGATTTGCCCCGGGAGTGAAAGTCCGTCATCCCGGGGTCGTGGTTGCTGAATTTGATCTTGAGCGCGAGACGGGGCTCGGAGGCGACGTTCCGGGTGAGCCAGATCGAACTGGCGTCAACTGCAGAAGTGAAAACAGCCACTTGCACCTGCTCTCCGGGCCAGATGAAGGGCCAGAAAGCACTGGTGAGCAGGGACCGCGTAACTCTGTAACTCGCCCCTCGACAGGCGAAGACACCAACGACCCGATACTTGTTCGACTCGTCGCTTTGCGAGAACATTGGCAGTGCGCCCGCGACCACAAAGTGATGCGCCGTGGGCTGCTCGACCTCCTGCAGGCGTTGGACGAGTAGCAGACGCCACGACCCCGCTAGGTGCCCCTGATTTCACGGTCGATCGCAGCGAGCGATCGAATTCCCGTATTCCTCGCGGCGAATCTCCGCGGCCTGCGGTTGATGCGAAGAGTTGCTGTGGGTCAATCCTGCGAGCCCGTTGACAGGTTTTCCCAGGCCGGCGGGGCACGGCGCCTCTGGGCAGGAAGGACTGTGCTACCCTGCCCGGACAGCAGTAGAAGGGCGATCATGGACGGCACAGAGGAAGCCCGGCGCCGAATCGCCGAGGAGAAAGAACGCAAGACCGGCATCCTTGATCTCAGCGGTCTCGGGCTGACGAGGCTGCCCGAGGAGGTGGGGGGGCTTACGCACCTGACGAAGCTCCACGTTGGCCACAACCGCGCTCAAGGCAATGAGTGGTTCGGGAAGACCAACGCCATCGCAGACCTGACGCCGCTGGTGGGGCTGTCCGGCCTGCAATCCCTCGACTGCTCCTCCACGCAGGTGGCAGACCTGACGCCGCTGGTGGGGCTGTCCGGCCTGCAATCCCTCAACTGCGGGGACACGCAGGTGGAGGACCTGACGCCGCTCTTGGATCTTGAGAAGATCGCCAGGCTGGAGGCAGACCATTGTCGGCTGGCCGATCTCCCGAGGAAGCTACTCTCGAAGCTCACCGTTCTGAAGTTGTGGGCGGCATCCATTCCAGGAATTCCGACGGAGGTACTGTCTCGGGAAAGATACGACGATTGTCTCGACCGGCTGCGCGACCACATCGCGGATTTGGAGCGTGGTTCGGTCGATGTCAGGCGGGCCAAGCTCGTCGTCCTTGGCAACGGACGGGTGGGCAAGACACAGCTCTGCCGGATACTGCAAGGGCTGCCATACGACGAGAAGATTCCGTCCACGCATGGGATCTGCGTTTCCAACATTCCCTGCCCAGATCTGGGACCGGGCGAGCAGCTGAACCTGTGGGACTTCGGCGGGCAGGACATCTACCACGGTACCCACGCGTTGTTCATGCGCACGCGGGCGCTATTCGTCGTCGTCTGGAGCCCGGACTTCGAGCAGGCGGGCGAGGTAACGGCTGAGGGAATCAGGTTTCGCAACTACCCGCTTTCCTATTGGCTCGACTACGTGTGCACCCTCGGACAGGCGCATAGCCCAGTTGTGGTGGTGCAAACCCGGTGCGACCGGCCCAAGCAAGAGGCGAAGCACTTGCCCGCCGATGTCGACGCCTTCGAGTTTCTCAAGCCCTGCTGGTTCAGCGCCAAGGAAGGGCGCGGTCGGGCAGCGCTGCTGGAGGCAATTCGCGACGGCGTCGCCTATATGCGTGAGTGCGAAGGCGTGTCCGTGATCGGCAAGGGGCGCATGCAAGTGATCGAGATGCTCGACAAGTGGCGCAGCGAGGACGCGGAGAAGCCGCGGGAGAAGCGCGCGCACCGCACCCTGACCCGGGCACAGTTCGCGCAGCTTTGCCAGGAGGTCGGTGGCGTTACCTCGCCCGACAGCCTGCTCGACTACTTGCACCAGCTGGGGGTGGTCTTCCACCTGCCCAAGATCTTTCAGGACGCGATCATCCTCGACCAGTCCTGGGCCCTGGAGGCGGTGTATGCGGTGTTCGAGCGGGAGAAATCCTATCGCCAGATCGCGAGCATGGCCGGGAGGTTCACGCTCTCACTTCTCGACATGATGGTCTGGAGCGAATACTCGTCGAACGAGCAGAGGCTGTTTTTGAGCCTCATGCAGTCCGCCGGGGTTTGTTTCCTGCGTCGGGCGGACGATGAGAAGATGGGCCTTGCTGCGGAGTACGTCGCGCCGGACCTGTTGCCCGGTAGGGAGGCCGTCCAGGACCAACTCGCCGGGCGTTGGGACCAGGGAGGCGAAACCGTA
Organism: Myxococcales bacterium; assembly: GCA_003153015.1. Classification (GTDB taxonomy): domain Bacteria; phylum Myxococcota_A; class Polyangia; order Fen-1088; family Fen-1088; genus Fen-1137. The sequence continues at coordinate 12,725 of PMBS01000216.1, read as the reverse complement.
CGAATCGAATTTCGCTATCCCTTCCTGCACGCCGGCCTCATGCGTGGCTTCATTTGCGATGCCGGCGGGCTGGCACGGGAAAACGGCGTGTATTGGAGGTACGGTGTATGGGTCTACGACCGCGAATCCGGGGCGCGCGCGCTCATCGAACAGCGAAGCGACGGGCGCGGCGGTGGCAGCATCGTGGCCGCGATTCAGGAAGGCCGCCCAGAGCGGTTGGCGCGCTGGCTGCGCGAGCGGTTCGCCGAGCACAACCGGCGCTTCGGCTATGCCGACCTTTCGCCCGCGGTGGATGAGCTTCCGTGCGTGGATGAAAAAAGCGCGCTGTGGGAGACGATTCAGGGCAACGAGACCGCGGTCGAGGATTTGCGCCACGAAGGCGCGGGCTGCGGTCCCGGCGGCAAGCTGGCCCGGTCAGCCCGAAGCGAGGCGGCCCCGCCTGTCCTGGGACCCATGCCAGCCGCGAGCTACCCGGCCCGCGAGCCCGAGGTGTACATCTCGTACGCGTGGGGAGACAAGACACCCGAAGGCCAGCGCAGTAATGTCGTGGTCGACGCAATCTGCGCAGCCCTTGCTAGCAAGAACGTGAGGATCCATCGCGACGCCGTCGATCTCGTGCCGGGCGACCGAATCAGCGATTTCATGAATCGTCTCATCGAGGGCGACCTCATCGTGACTATGCTCAGCGAGAAGTACCTACATTCGTACAACTGCATGTCTGAGCTGTTCGGGATCTATCGTCGCTGCGGCCAGGATCCCCATCGCTTCTTGGACCGCATCATCCCTATTGTGCTGCCGGACGCGAGGCTCTCGGATCCAGTAGATCGAATTGACCACGCCGAATTCTGGAAGAAGGGGAGGGAAGCCCTCCACCGGAAGCTGCGTGAACTTGGGGACTTCGCCTATGCCGGAGTAGAGATCCCCAAACAGTTCCGCCTGGTCGACGAATTCGCCCGCAACGTCGCTGACATGCTCACCTACATCAACGACAAGCTGTTCCCCCGCGATGTCGTAGAGATGGAGAAAGGCGGTTTCGCCGAAATCGTCAAACTGATCGGCAAGGGCCAGAAAGACTGAAGAATTGCTGGCCCCGGCGGCTGGCTGCGCTGCGGTTACAACAGCTATGTGGGGTTCAGGTCAAGCCCCTCCTCGCGGGCCGCCTTAGCCCGTCAAGGACATGCTCGTCTTGGAACACGTGAAGGCAAAAGTGGACCGCTGCGGCGGCGGCCATCTCTTGAAACCGCTTGTGCTTCTTGCCATCGCCCAAGTCACACACGCCCTTAACGAGCGCCCACTCGATGCCTGCTTTCGCGCTAGCCGCCGCAACTCCAGAGCCTTCCATTTCTCCTCCGATCGCTTCGGGGTGTTGATTGAGGAGCCTATTCTTGAACCCCAGCTTGTCGACAAGCTTCTCGCCACTGAGAAGCGATCCGACGTGACGGCCAACGTCGGACCCATCCGGGCGCTTAAACACCCAGTCGAGTCTGCTCCGAAGGCGGCTCAACAACGTTGGCCCGGCGTTGAAGCAAAGGGCGCGGCTAGTCGTCTTGTGCGTCCCAATACGTTGTGGCTCATAGGCGATGACCGCGCTAGCTATGAGCACGTCTGCTGGACCGTGCTTGGACGGGTCTGCGCCAAAAGCGATTCCGGGCATAAGTACCGCTCTCGGCTTCCAATCCTCTATGCCAACGGTCGTGACCAGAGTCGCGCCGCTGGGCCCCAATACGCCCATGGTGCATTGAACCAGTGCCGCTTGGTGAGCGCCAAAGCGACCGACGAAGTATGTCTCTTTCGAGCCATGTACCCTTGAAATCTTCTGCTTCCGGTATGGCGGCTGCATGACTGCCAGGACTTGTTCGCATTCGACCTGTGTGGCCACGACGATCAGCAGCGGCACTTTCCCTATGTCTCGGAGAGTCGCCTCCTCAAACTCCGCGGATTCTGGTTTGTGCCACCGCTGACCCGAAAAATCATGGGTTGCGCTCCACCCAGGATGACGTCCATTCATTCCCTCCGACCGTGCAGATGGGGGCAAGGCCTGTCGGAAAGTCGCCGATGTTCGGCCACTCCCGAGGCTTATTGCGTCCAGAGCCAGCACCGTCAGCATTACTGCGGAACCACCCGAAATCGTCCAATAGCCCAGCTCATGCTGCTGGGATTCGATCCAGGCTGCAGCGTTGGTGGTCACCTTGCGCCAACCTTTGGGTCGAGCGAGGCTCAATGCGTGAACAGCGACTGCGGTCGCCAAGAGGTCCGGCTGATCATCATCGGCATAGAGCGGCCATGCGCCATCTCGAAGCTGCGTCTCCAAGAGGAACTTAATGGCGTCCTTGACCACGTCGGTCTTGAAGGTAGGACGGATGCGCTGCCAGGCGAAAACCAGCTCGCCGGCAAGTGGCACGTAGTCAGCCTTTCTCAACGATTGCCCAGACCCCACAAACTGAAACCACGTACGGTCCTTCTCGACGGCGTTGGCAACAAAAGCCCAAAACCACGTCTTCAGGCCGGAACGTTGGGCAGCTGTCAACGCGAGATCCGCGCGCAGAAGGTTGAAGAGGGCCCATCCTTCGGGAGCAGTCACCGAACCGGCCCGGCCACCCGACAACCATCTGACGGCATCGTCAACCCACGGCTGGAACCCCTCGATCCCAAGCCACTGAACCGCCCGCAGAAGGGTGGCATCGATGAAGTCCTCCTCCTGGTCGAAGAAATGCAGGAAGCGCATCGATCCGCCCAAAGGCGCGATATTCCGTGCGGCCTGGGACAGAGATAGCCTGCCGTCTCGCGCAAGTTTCACAACATTCGCCGGGACCAAACGCGCAAGATCTTCAATTCGTGCGCAAACGGCGTTGTACCAGTCCTGTGAGATCCTTCGTGCGGCCTCTGCGACCAGCGGGGCTTGGCCGTCGCGGCTGGCGAAATAGACCGTCGCTTCGACGTCGGAATTCGCCCCAGCGTCCTCCGCTATCGGACGCAGCCATGACTCGGCCTTCCTGGTCGGGGCCATTCCGTCAGCGGCAATCGCGGAAGCGCAAGCCTTCTGGACTGCGGCTAGCTCGGGAGCGAACGTTCCAGGGGCAAGAACGAAATACGGACGGGGAAACTGGTCGATCCGCTTCAACCGTTGCTCAAGGACATCAACATCGACTGCTGATACGAGTTCTGGGCTCCGCTGCCAGAGTTCGCCCAACACCTCTTTCGAAGGCACGCCCAACCCTCTGTCAAAGAATGCGTGGAGAGTATGATGAATCCGTTGCAGGGAATCCAAGTCGTATCGCGCTGCCCATTCGTCAAGGTCCACCACTTTCAGGGCCGTCGGTGTCACCAACCGTTTTGGTGGCTTTCCGCGATTCGATCTTGGTTTACCCATGTTTCCCTTCCCGATTTGCCAAGGCGTGGCATTCCTGATCTTGTCGATTGCCACGATACCGCCGAGCGGGCAGAGCGTCTGCGGGATCTTGCAAGGGGATACTCAACAAGGGTCCCGTTATGTCGAAGCCACGGCCGCCCTCCAGGGTGGTGCCGGAGGTCTACAAGTCGGAGGAGTGGAACTCGGGCCGAGACTTGGCGTGAGACGCCGTTTCTACCCGGAGCCGATGATGGTCTTCAGCATGGCTGAAGGACGACCAATCCGCGCGGCCCTTGTATGCTAGCGCCACAAGGCAGCCAGCTCGCCGAAAAACCAGTGGTCGAAACGCTCGCCCCAACCGCGACTGGAGCGAGCGAGAGAGGGGGCACTTGCGACCTCCGGCTGCGGCCGCGGTGCCAGGGCAGCCGGCCCAATCGGGGGCGCTGCTGGCATTGCGGATGCGATCGGCGCTGCCGGCGCGTCGGACGGGGCGGCATGCACATCGGCCTCGCTCGGTGAGCTGGCACCTGTACGCGCATCGCTGGCGCCCAGTGCTGACGCCAACAGATTCTCCAGACGCATCCGCGCAGCGTATTCTGCCTCAGCGCGATCGGCAATTCCCGTCCTCCAGACGCGCCTTTGCCCGTCTGGAAACCACATTTCCGCATCCCAAATCTCGCGACCGGTTTTGCGATACAAATACAGGCGCGGTTCAGACACGATCTGGATCCCTCGACACGGTTGCCCGACCGATCACAATGCCGACGATCAGCACGAAACCCAGCAGAACTAGCGCACGCATGAAAGTAGTTTTCCGACGATGGTCGGAACTGTCCAGAGAAAAGCGTCTTTCGTACCGTCTGGAACCAGGGCAAACCGCCCTATCTGAACCGGTGTAAGCTACGGCTCCGTGACGCCCTCCTTCGAAGCGCTGGACTATTCCGAGGTCAAACACCGGATCAGGCTACGCCTTGCTGTTCCTCACCGGTGGGCGATTTGGCGAGATCTCCGCGCGGCGCTGGCGCGAATACCTGGCCGACGAGACTCCGCTCGGCCGGTTGATCGTCAGCTCAAGCTTCCAGTCCAAGACGAAACGCGAGAAATCGACCAAGACGGGGCAGACGCGCGAGGTACCCGTGCATCCCACGCTGGCGGCAATCCTCGCGGGCTGGAAGCTGGCCGGATGGGAGCAGACCATGGGGCGAAGACCGACGGAAAATGACCTCATCGTCCCGTTCCCCATCGACGGCGAGCATCTCGACGCACAGGTCATGCGGCGGCGCTTGCACAAGGATCTCGTCGCTCTCGGCTACTGCACCCCTCGACAGCACGACACGCGGAGAACGTTCATATCGCTGTGCCTGTCTGACGGCGCTCGCAAGGAGATCCTCCAGTGGGTCACGCACGGCCGCCCGCACTCCGACCAGATGGACGACTACACCACTCTCTTGTGGGCGCCCCGGTGCGAAGAGGTGGCGAAACTCAGGATCAGGCTGCGTTCACCGGAGTCTGCGGCCGTGGCCTGTGCGGCGGGGGAGAGCGGTCTCTCCAAGGATGTAACTTTCGGTGGTACAAACCGAGTTACACATCTCAGGGCGCCAGGCGGAAACTCGAAGGATTCCGACCTGTTGGATCACGTCGTGCTTGAGCGCGAGACGGGGCTCGGACCCGCGACCCTCGGCTTGGGAAGCCGATGCTCTACCAACTGAGCTACTCGCGCATTCTTGAGTTGTCTTGGATAGTTAGGCTAGTTGTGCTTCTGCGGCATCCTGCTGCGTGGTTCTCGTTCTGCGAACAACTTCCTGGCAAGGTGCAAGTGATACCACGGTCCCGGTGGGTTGGGAAAGAGCAACGTCAGCGGGCAGCCAATCGCCATTGACAACCGGCCGGCGCAATCCGACCCTCGCATCATCCGCAAGAGGAAAGTCATGGCACGGACCCGGGCCAGAAGTTGGCCGTGATGTGGACCCCGGTTCGGGCGACCAAGCAGACGCAGACCTCCAAGTCCGTACAAGGCGCGTTGCCACGTGGTGCGAACGCCAACGAGGGCATTTGCAGCAACTCCCAGCCTTCGCGGCGCAGCTATTTTGCGGTCTTCAGAATGGTGCTTCCGATGAACCAGTAGACACTCGTGGCGTCGATGGCAATGCGAGGAAAGACAGTCGCCCCTCCCGATCCCAAGGCGACCAGGACTGGCGTGCCGCCCACCAGCGGGACCTTCATCACGTCGTGCTGGTTCTGATCCACCCAATACAGGTTGGTGTCATCAATGGCCACGCCGTTGGGGGCGCCGCTAGCAACAAGAGGGACGACGGAACCACCCGTGAGGGCCATCTTCACGATGCCTATGCCCGATTGCCAGTAGATGCCGTTGGCATCGACGGCGATGGGGGGGAAAACGCCGGTCAGTCCCACCGCCAGAGTGGCTATGCTGCCGCCGCCCACCGCGACCTTCATCAAACTGGCTCCAATATCGGCTGAGCGGCCATTCCAGTAGACGCTTGTGCCATCGACAGCAACCGCATCTGGCCCATCTTGTCCCGAAGCGAGGGTGGCTAGGCCACTACCCCCTACCGCGACCTTCACGACGCTGCCCGTACCCGGCACGGGCAGCGTGCCGCCGTCGGGAGCGTTTTGGCTGTAGTTGGCCCAGTAGACGGTATTGGCACCAACGGTAATGGCCTTCGGGTGGTCCTGGCCCGAAGCCAGGGTGGTAGGCGTATCGCCCCCCGCTAGCGCGACTTTCATCACGGTGCCGTCGGTGTAGTTGGCCCAGTAGACGTTGCTAGTATCGAGGGCGATGGCATATGTTTGACTGGCGCCCCACGAGGCGAGAGTGACAGGGGTGCCGCCCCCCGCCGACGCAACCTTCATCAGGGAGCCGGCGGGGTAGCCGGAAGTGGCCCAGAAGACGTTGGAGGAATCGACGGCGATGTCAAGCACCGGTCCCGAGGCGACTGTGGCGACGGTGACAGGCGTGGGAAACACTTGCACAGTCAAAGTCGCGGTCACAGATCCAACCGCGTTGGTTACGGTCAACGTGTAGGTCGTGGTCGCGGCAAGGGTGCCAGTGGGGACGGCGGCTCCGCTGGTCACGGATGGGAAGCCGGGGTCCACCTTGGCGCTTGTTGCGTTTGAAAACGTGGCGGTCAGCGTGGTGGCGTGACCGGTCTCGATCGCGTAGAGCCCAGGCCCAATGCTGCGCGCCCCCGAGATGAAGCCGTTGGGGAAGCTGATCACGGGTAGCCCTGCGTCGCCGCCGCCAGCACCGCCTAGCCCGCCGTCGTGGCCCCCGGTACCGCCGATGCCGCCAAATCCCCCGGCACCGCCGCTGCCCCCACCTCCCCCTGCGCCGCCTACCGGCGCATCCACCGACGCGTCTATTGGCATCACAGTCACGGTCACCTGCGCGGTGTCGTAGTGACCAGCCCCGTCAGCAGCAGTGAGGATGTAGGTCGTGGTTTGCGTCGGGAAAACCAACCTGGATCCGGTAGGAGTCACCATTCCTATGCCATTATCGATGGAGATCAGGGTTGCCCCTGTCCCCACCGTCCAGCTCAGAGTGACGCTGCTGCCCATCGAGATGGTAGTGGCCGAAGCGGTGAAGCTCGTGATGAACAGCGGAGCATCCGTTTGAGAGGCGCTGTCAGTCACGCTAGGTCCATCGGCCGAGCTTGCACTACTGGTGTCGCTGGTCGCGCTGTCGTTCGTCGTGCCAGGCGCGTCGCCGCCGTTGGGCGTGCCTGCGACGTCCGTGGGAGGACTTGCAGAGGCATCGGGGTTGGGACCGGTTGAACCGCCCGTACCCGGCGTACCGCCGCTGCCGGTCACACCTCCTCCGGCGCTGGTGATACCCCCGGCGCCGATGATGGCCCCAGTGCCGGCGATACCCCCGGTACTGCCAGTGCCCCCGATACTACCTGACACGTCCGCGGGAAGATCTTGGGGGGCATCACGTCCGGCACTGATCGAACCGCCTGCACCCAGCGCACTGTCCCTGCCGCCCGTGCCCCCGGTGCTGCCTGCCACATCGGCGGGACGATCTGCAAGAGCATCGGGGCTGATCGAACCACCGTCTCCCGAAGTACCACCGGAGCCACTGACCCCGCCGTCGGCGGGAATGAGATTGCCTTTCGAATCCACCTGGCTCGGCTCGGCGCAGGTCTTCGTGGTCGTGCAGGTTTGGCCGGAAATGCAATCGGCACTCGTCTGGCACTGATTGTGGCACCGCTGGTCCACGGCGCAGGCGAGCGGATTCTGGCAATCGCTGTTGTACACGCAATGCATCTCGACGGGAAGCTGACACACCTTCGATTGGTCAGCGGCAGTGATGCAACTTTGCCCCGCGGGGCAGTCCGCCGACGTGTGGCAGGGATCGTGGCACTTGCCCCAGGTGCACACCAGACCCTGATTGCAATCACTGCTGAGTGCACACGCGCCACCCACATCGATCTTCTTCGCATCGCTGCAGCCGACGAAGAGCCACAATGAAGTGATCATCAAGCCAAGGTTGCGCAGCCGGGATACGGACATTTCAATCCTCCAATTTCGTCACCGTGAGAAGTGAGCGCGGCGAAGCTATCACAGAGGGTCGTTTCATGGTTAAGTCGCGGGCGCGCGGTGGGTTAGCGCCATGCGCTATTGGGGTTCCACCGCAGCCGCCTCGGGACAGAGCAAGCCTGGTGCCAGCGGAGCTCACCCCAGAAAACCGAGGATCTCCGCCACGATTCTGCTGGCCGCTCACCTGCGATTGCACTTCAAGTACAAAGCCCTTGTACTTGAAGTGCAACGATAGACATCTGGTGCGTGGGCGGCATGCGGCACCCGGACCGCTCACGCCCTCGCCTTGCGCTTTCCGCCTCGCGCGTGCCCCACACGAACACGCTCACCCTCTCGCACACGCGACCCGCGCGCCGCGCGCCGACTGACTCTACTTCACGAAGATGTCAGGCACGGGCGGAGCAGGCATGTTGGGGCTGATTTGGAAGCTCGGGTGGGGCGGCTGGTTGTAGCTGGCCTGCTCGAAGTTCGCCTGCGCCCGGTACTGGGCATCGTGCATGAGGGTGTAGATCCGGCGCTTGGTCACGTCGGTAGTCGTGTACATACGCAGGGCGGTGTTGCCGGTTTCGCGCCAGATGATCTCCTCGCGCCAGTCGCCCAGCATGTCGGCGGTCAGCGTCGGGGTGTTCTTGGTGCCGTTGTTCCCCGAGCACTGGGAGCAGCTCAGCAGGCTTCCGCCGCCGGCCTTGGTGATCGAGTTGGCATCTTCAAGCTCGCGCCATTCGTCAGCGTCCCAGTAGATGAGGAAGTTGCTCCCGGCCGAGGGGGCGCTGCCGCTACCGGTCAAGCACAAGCCCGAGGCCCCACCACCATTGCACGATGCGCTGGTTTCGTCGCCGGCGCCGACATAGTCGGCACGGCCACGATTGGCGTCCCCGCCTCCCGTGAGCTTGTAGTAGAACGTGGTGCAGGTCGAGGCATCGTGACAATCACTGCCACCTAGAGACTCGTGAATCGAGAAGGTAGCGAGAGGCTTGCCAGGAATCAGCTGCGCGATGTCCATGGCGTCGCCATGGCCCATTCCCGAGTCACACCTGAAGGTTCCGTCGCTGTTGATGGTTCTCGCGCCGGGGATGATCTCCTGCGCCCCGTCCCCGTCCACATCCCCCGCCATGCATGAGTGGTCGCCACCGCCATTGGGGATAGAGGTAACGCTGTCGTAGACCCAGTTCTTCGCCAACACCCCATTCCGGTAGGTCAGCGCAGACACGGTGAGCACCGTGTAGTAGCCGCGCTCCTGGATGATGCTCGGAAGTCCTGTGGCAACGCCGCCATCCTTCACGAAAGCAAACCCGCCGTTGAAGCGCTGCGATCGGTTGCCGTTCGAGTCGCCCCAGCTATGGCTGGCATAGAGCACTGGATACTCAACGGTTGCCCGTTCGGCCCCGGTCGTGCCGTCGAACACGGTCAGCCACTCCGGTCCGCCCAAGGTCATGCCGCGAGGACCTCTTAGATCTGCTGAGTTGTCGGCGCCCGCCGCCGGCCCGGTCTTCAAGTAGTTGCCCTGCCCATCCTTGGTGCCCGGTGCGGTCTTGCAAGCAAATTCCGCCTTGCCGTCGCCGTCGAAGTCGTACACCGACAGTTGCGTGTCGTGCGCCCCGGCGCGGATGTTGACGCCCAGATCGATGCGCCACAGCTTGGTTCCGTCTATCTTGACCCCGTCGATGATGCAATCGTCTGACTTGTTGGAGAACGACGAGTCTTGCGAGTTCGACGGATCCCACTTGAGCACGATGTCCATTTGGCCGTCACCGTCCAGATCACCCGGGCTGGCATCGTTGGGGGTGTACTTGCCACCCAGGGTACCATTGGGAGGCGCGGTGACAGGTATGCTCAAGTATTGCTGGGCCCAGGGCGTGACCGCAGTAGACTGCGGCCCCTCGACCCCTTTGATCACGGCGCTCACCGAATACTTCGAGGTGGCAGTGCCAGCCGCGTCCTGGTAGTTGGTGCTATCGGTGACGTTGGCCAGCTTGGCGCCGTTCTTGTAAAGGTTGTACGAAGTATCGCTGTCCGTTCCGGTGTATTCGTAGCCGAACATGCGCCAGCCAACATAGACGCCGCCTGAGACCACCACGGCGACCACGCCGCGATCCAGGTTCTCCATCTGGTAGTGCCCGCTGCCTCCCCCCGGTGGCGGCTTGGTTGCTCCACCCGCACCGGTGACGCCACCTGCGCTCATCACACCGCCGGAGGCGACCGCTCCACCAGAGCCGACCGCTCCGCCGTTCCTGCCAGCACCGCCGGTCCTAGTGACGCCGCCGACGGCACCGACGCCGCCGGTGGTGAGTGCGCCGCCCAAGGTGGGACCGGCGCCGCCAGTTCTAGGCGCGCCACCCGTTGCCAAGNNGCCGCCGGATGTGACAGTTCCACCTGAGGACACCATGCCACCGCTGGACGGGGCGCCCCCGCTTCCTGCCGACTCGCCGCCGCTCGCAGCGATCGAGCCACCGCTTGCAGCCCCGCCGGTGTGCGTGGCTCCGCCCGAACCTGACGTTCCAGCGATGGGTTGTGAACCCGTACCAGAAGAGCAGCCTTGGATCAAGATTGCACCGCCGCCAAGCAGCAGAGCCACGCAGCCTCGCGTGAGAACTCGTATGGTACCCCGACTTCTGGTTTGCATCGCATCCTCCATGGTGCAGGTTTTGCGCATTCTGAGTGCGCTTTGTTAAGCGCTGGTTAATGCCCTGCTAATTCATTCGGTTCCTTCATCTCGCAGTCTTCCCAGATCTGCCAATTCTTTAGGTGCAGTGAACTGGCGGAGAATAACGGCTCACACAATCAACAAGCTGCACATTGCGGAGTTGATAGGCGAACCGCAGTAGAGCCATTGCGACACTGCTACAAGCGGCAAGATCGCCTGCTCCTGTGGGAACCGAGCTCAGCGTGTGGATCTGACCGGGAGTATGCGGCGCAGATTATGCGCATTCTCGCGAATGTGGTCTTCCAACACGCCAGTCTAGCAGTTACGCGTCGGCGACTAATGGCCTACCCAATTGTCTGAGATGTCCAATCATTGTGACAGACTGCGCATCCCAGAGGTCCGTGAGCCGCTGGCGCGACTCGCGCCACTGCCACATCAAAGAACTAAGTTGTGACCGGACGAGCGCAATTCAACGTGTGGCCACAGACCTGGCACGCTCATACCAGACAACCTGCGGCCAACCGGGTGATTGACGAGAGGGGTAGCAATTTCATGCGACTGTTTGCCGCTGACAAGAAGACAGTCGAGTTGCGACCGGAAAAGCGCGTTGGTGCCGATGCCGACGACGCTGTGCTATGCCGGGTGGCCATCGAGGGACAGGTCTGGGCTCAACGCGAGATTTGGTTCCGGTTCGCACCCATGGTGTACCGCCTCTTTCGCCGGGCACTCGGCCCCGGGCATGACCCCGACGATTTGACTCAAGAGGTATTCTTGCGAGTTTTTCGCAAGTTGCCCGCCCTGGAGAATGCTGGGGCCATTCGCAGCTTCGTGTTTTCCGTGGCGATTCGGGTGGTGAGTGAGGAAGTGCGCCGGTTCGCCTGGCGGCGCCGGATCATGGAGCAGCGGCCAGATCTCCCGACGCCCGCAGCGTCGTCACCGGCAGACTTCGAGGCCCGCGAGATGGTGTCGTGCGTCCGGCGAAGGCTCGACGAAATGAGCGACAAATACAGGGCGGTGTTCGTACTCCGATATGTGGAGGAGATGGACGTGAGAGAGATCGCCCTTGCCCTGCGCATTTCGCGGGCCACGGCGAAGCGGTACCTAGCCAAGGCCCTGGCTTCGGTCCAGGAATCAGTTTGTGAAGATGAAGGCCGAGCACAGCCTGGCGCGGGGACGCCATGGCGCCTGTTCGGGGGTGGACGATGATCAACGTGAGCTATCCGCTGACGATCGAGGACGTCGTGTCCCTGGTTCGGCAAGGCATTGGACAAATGACCGTGTCCAAACTTGGCCATGGGTGGCAGCGGCTGGCGAGCCGCCTCGCGCGGGGGGAGCAACTGGAGCGGGTGATTTCCCGAAGTCTTCGATTTCAGCGGGGTCGCACTACACTCGGAAAGCCGAGGGCAGGACCCTGGCTCGCGGCTCGGCCCCGGATCTGACCTCTTTGGCGGATGCGGGCCGCCGTACAAGGAAGCGCGAGACAACCCACCGCGGGTCGCTGGCTCTGCACGCATGGTTCCCCGGAAGTAATCGCGCGCGAAATGCCACCACGCGGGAGTCGTCCCCAGGTCGATTGGGAATCCTGGAGCCGACTGCCTTTCTAGGAGCCGCAATGACCCATTTCGCCGAGTCGCTGCCCCTTTCCAATCTAGGAGTTTTCTATGCAAAGCTTGGAGCGCAACGACATTCTAGAGGACTGCCATGGCGCACAAAAGGAGACCGCGATGAAATCCGCAGAACGCCTGTCGAGAAGGGGTCCGCAACACTCCCTGCTACTCTGGCTGGTGGCCGGCCTGGGCTTGTTCGCTGCAAAGAATGTGGTTGCAGCGGAGTACTATGTGTCCCCCACGGGCAGCGATTCCGCTGCTGGCTCCCAATCCGCGCCCTTTGCCACGGTTCAGAAGGCGAACAACTCCGCCGCGGCGGGCGATACCATCTGGATGCGCGGGGGAACCTACTCCACCACGGGCCAGATCACGCTTTCGANNCCAACCGCACCAAGATTTGGGCGTATGCGGGCGAGGTGCCTATTCTCGACTTCTCGAACTACTCATTGGCCAGCTCGTCGTCGGACAAGCCTGCCATCACTGTGACCGGGAGCTGGATGCATCTGAAGGGGCTCGAGATCGGCCCCGCTAAGGTCGGCTCCAGTGGCTCCCACTCCTACTCCTT
>PMBS01000342.1 GCA_003153015.1 Myxococcales bacterium | reverse complement strand
CAGGTTCTCAGGTACGAGGCACCTGGGTGCGGCGCAGAGGCAAAGCCAGTATGTGGATCGCCGGTGCAAGACGCTTGCTTCCGCCCCGTTTGTAGCTGCAACGGTGCGACCATTTCACGTTGCGACTTTGCCTCAGAGCCATTCGCGTCCTTCGGATCCTGTGACGGCGGCGTGCCAGAGAGGCCAGAGGTGAGGGTTGATGGCGGTCCATGCCCTGCGGGCCAGGTTCTCAGGTACGAGGCACCTGGCTGCGGCGTAGAGGCAAAGCCAGTATGTGGATCGCCGGTGCAAGACGCCTGCTTCCGCCCCGTTTGTAGCTGCAGCGGCGCGACTATTTCACGTTGCGACTTTGCCTCAGAGCCATTCGCGTCCTTCGGATCCTGTGACGGCGGCGGTCACGGCTAGAGCGTGGAATTCCGCTAGCAATGCGGCGTCACCGATACTTGCTTGGAGTTGGTTCAGTCGTGCTGTCAGTGGCCTGCGGGCGATCCCCGCTCGACACTCTGACTGCGCGTAGCACGGGCACGACGGCAATCGGCGGCACCGCGGCCACGGGAGGAACGCGTTTCGCAGGCGGAACGAACGCCACCGGGGGCAGCCTCGTCACAGGGGGAAGCAGTTCCGCCGGCGGCCGCACGAGTACGGGCGGGTCGGCAACGACGGGTGGCACCACGTCCGCCGGCGGCGCGGCGAGCACGGGTGGCGCGACCGCTCAGACCGCGGCCACCGGTGGGTCAAGATCCACGGGAGGCGCCGCCAGTGTGGGCGGAACGACAAGCACGGGTGGGGCGACATCCGCCGGCGGCATTTCATCTAGGGGGGGCATGACCGGCGCCGCTGGTGCGTCGGGTATGGGTGGAGTAGTGGCCAACGGCGGTTCAACCGGGATTGGCGGATCGGTCGCTGGTGGCAGTATCACCGGTCGAGCTGCAGCGAGTGGTGGAACCACGGCTGTCCGCGGAAGTGTCGCTGCGATCAGCGCCGGCTTCAACCACGCCTGCGCAGTGGTTAGCGGCGGCGTACAATGCTGGGGCCGCAATGACTGCGGCCAGCTCGGCAATGGCTCCACGTTCGACAGCCGCGTGCCGGTTCAAGTCTACGGCCTCCCGTCGGACGTGGCGGCCATCAGCGCCGGTGGCTTGCACACCTGCGCATTGGTCAAAGGTGGGGTGCGATGCTGGGGCTGCAATTATGGCGGTCAGCTCGGCAATGACTCCACGGTTGACAGCCCTGTGCCCGTCCCCGTCCAGCCCCTGGGAGCGGGAATCGCGGCCATCTCCGCTGGTTTCGCCCATACCTGCGCCTTGGCTGATGGCAGTGCGCGATGCTGGGGCGAGAATCAGTTGCATCAGCTCGGCAATGACTCCACGGTTGACAGCCACGTGCCGGTTCAAGTCCTGGGCCTCACGTCGGGCGTCACTGCGATCTCCACTGGCAACGCACACACCTGCGCGCTAGTCAACGGGGGCATCCAATGCTGGGGAAACAATGGCAACGGTCAGCTCGGTAACAACTCCTGGAAGGAGAGCCCCATTCCCGTTCAAGTCTACGGCCTCGCGTCGGGCGCTACAGCGATTGCTGCCGGTCAATCCCATAGCTGCGCAGTGACTGACAGCGGTGTGCAGTGCTGGGGCGCCTTTTCAGACGGCGAGTTGGCCGAGAGCCTGGTTCCCGTCCAAGTGCAGGGCATCACCTCAGGTGTCACGGCGATTGCCGCCGGTGAAAACCATACCTGCGCCGTGATCAATGGCGGTGCGCGGTGCTGGGGCGATGATGGCAGCGGTGAACTGGGCGATGGCAATCCAAATGTCTTCATCCCGGTTCCCGTTCAAGTGCAGGGCCTCACATCGGGCGTGACGGCCATTACCGCCTTCTTTCGGTCCACCTGTTCATTGGTCAAGGGCGTGGCGCAATGCTGGGGCTACAATGCAGAAGGTGAACTCGGCAACGGTTCCACAATCGACAGCGCCGTTCCTGTGCAAGTCCGGTTTCCGTAGTGGTACGCGAGTCTGTGCAACGGATGCGCGCCGCCCCGTCGAGGAAGATGAGTCCCTCCCGGAGCGCGAGCATGCGTTGAAACTGCTGAGGCGAGAGACAACGAATTCAAGAGCAGGCAAGTAGGACCTTCTCTGACCAGCGACCTACTTGACGGCTTGCGGCACTGTCTGCCGCATCAGCACCGCGACAGACGGCCGTGCGCTGCCAATCGAGCCGCCGCAGCCGGTGACTCCGTCGAGCCTTCCGTCGCGCCCGCCGCGACGCTCGACATAAGTCGGCAATCGCGTAATATGGCTCTCGGAGATGCGTCACCGATACCTGCTTGGAGTCGGTTCAGTCGTGCTGTCAGTGGCCTGCGGGCGATCCCCGCTCGACACTCTGACTGCGCGTAGCACGGGCACGACGGCAATCGGCGGCACCGCGGCCACGGGAGGAACGCGTTCCACCGGCGGAACGAACGCCACCGGGGGCAGCCTCATCATAGGGGGAAGCAGGTCCACCGGCGGCCGCACGAGCACGGGCGGGTCGGCAACGACGGGTGGCACCACGTCCGCCGGCGGCGCGGCGAGCACGGGTGGCGCGACCGCAACAGGTCAGACCGCGGCCACCGGTGGGTCAAGATCCACGGGAGGCACCGTCAGGGTGGGCGGAACGACAGGCACGGGTGGGGCGACATCCGCCGGCGGCATTTCAGCTAGGGGGGGCATGACCGGCGCCGCTGGTGCGTCGGGCATGGGTGGAGTAGTGGCCAACGGCGGTTCAACCGGGATTGGCGGATCGGTCGCTGGTGGCAGTATCACCGGTGGAGCTGCAGCGAGTGGTGGAACCACGGCTGCCCGCGGAAGTGTCGCTGCGATCAGTGCCGGCTTCAACCACGCCTGCGCAGTGGTTAACGGCGGCGTACAATGCTGGGGCCGCAATGACTACGGCCAGCTCGGCAATGACTCCACAGTCGCCAGCCGCGTGCCGGTTCAAGTCTACGGCCTCCCGTCTGACGTGGTGGCTATCAGCGCCGGTGGCTTGCACACCTGCGCATTGGTCAAGGGTGGGGTACAATGCTGGGGCTGCAATTATGGCGGTCAGCTCGGCAATGACTCTACGGTTGACAGCCCTGTGCCCGTCCCTGTCCAGCCCCTGGGAGCGGGGATTGCGGCCATCTCCGCTGGTTTCACCCATACCTGCGCCTTGGTTGATGGCAGTGCGCGATGCTGGGGCGAGAATCAGTTGCATCAGCTCGGCAATGACTCCACGGTTGACAGCCACGTGCCGGTTCAAGTCCCGGGCCTCACGTCGGGCGTGACAGCCATCTCAACTGGTACCGCACACACCTGCGCGTTGGTCAACGGGGGCATTCAATGCTGGGGAAACAATGGCAACGGTCAGCTCGGCAACAACTCCTGGAAGGAGAGCCCCATTCCCGCTCAAGTCTACGGCCTCGCGTCGAACGTTATAGCAATTGCCGCCGGTAACTATCACAGTTGCGCAGTGACTGACAGCGACGTGCAATGTTGGGGCGCCTCTGAGTTGGGCGAGAGCCTGGTGCCCATCCGAGTCCAGGGCATCACGTCAGGCGTTGCGGCGATTGCCGCCGGTCAAGGCCATTCCTGCGCTGTGATCAATGGTGGTGCGCAGTGCTGGGGCGACAATGCCAGCGGTGAGCTCGGCGACGGCAATCTAGGCTACAACAGCCCCGTTCCCGTTCAAGTGCAGGGCCTCACATCGGGCGTGACGGCCATTGCCGCCTCCTTTCGGTCCACCTGTTCATTGGTCAAGGGCGTGGCGCAATGCTGGGGCTATAATGCAGACGGTGAGCTGGGCAACGGTTCCACAATCGACAGCGCCGTTCCTGTCCAAGTCCGGTTTCCGTAGTTGTGGGGCTGGGGTCCTCGGCGCCGCTTTCTCAAAGGCAAACTTGGTGCGGCGCTGTCGCGGTGGCAGGCGATCCGACGGGAAACCGTCACCCTGTCACCGAGGTCAGGCCCAGCGTAGTGGCAGCCCGGGTTTGCTGGGTGTTGTAGGTGAGGAACTCGGTGAAGTCATGATGCAGGGCCGTGACCAAGTGAATGCAGTCCGATGAGCGCAGGAAGAGCGTCGGAGGCAACGTGGCGAAGATCTCGGCGGCAGCCCTCAGAATAAGGCCATCGACGGGCAGCCAGGTCCAGAAACCGGCGAGGTCGTCGTGCTGGAACTGGCGAACTGCCGCGAGAAAGTCTCGCCGGTTCCAGCTCCCTTCGCGCAGGCGGCGGTGGAAGACCGCCATGATCAGAGCCGCACCAGCTCGGACACGCAAACCCGATCCGCTTGCTCAAGCAACCGGCGAATGGAAGGTGATTCCTTCTCCGGTACGTAGAACTTGGCCACCGCGGAGGTGTCGCACGCGATCATCGGTCGCCTCGGACCGCGTCCAGATCGGCAAGGACGCTGCCCGACGATTTGCGGGAAAGCAGCGCCTTGTACTCGGCCAGCAGGGTACGACGTCTGCGTCTAGGCACGAGCAGGGCGGGGCTGGCGAGCACGGCGATGGCCTTGCCCCGGTCGGTGACCTCGATGGGCGCACTGGACTGGGCGGCCTGTCGCACGTGCTCGCCCGTGGTCTGATGAAGCTGCTTGATGCTGATGCTCATCGCCATGGTGTAACAGTGACACTTGCGCGCGCCAGGGTCAAGTGTGATCCCTTGCCGGCACCTTAGGCTGGCGCGGCCAGCCCGAGTGTAATACATTTCTGCCAAATGGGTCATACGGTCACTCTTCGGGTCCCAGATGATTTGGCAGCGTGGCTGCAAGAGACCGCCGCACGCGCCGGCGTGTCGCAGGGCCACCTGGTTCGCGAGAAACTGGAACAGGCCCGGACAGGCAAATCGTTACGACCCTTCATGCGACTCGCGGGAACGGTGAAGGGGCCCAGGGATCTGTCCTTGTGCAAAGGCTTTTCTACCGGCGCAACCGGCGCGAGATGATTCCCCTCATCTGCCCGCCGGGCTAGAGGTTGTCCGTGGTCCGCGGGCCGCCCCGCGC
Organism: Myxococcales bacterium; assembly: GCA_003153015.1. Lineage (GTDB taxonomy): Bacteria > Myxococcota_A > Polyangia > Fen-1088 > Fen-1088 > Fen-1137. Next base: position 2,649 of record PMBS01000342.1, on the reverse strand, counting down.
GTCGCCTAGAAATCGAGATTCAAGACAATGCTGTCTGAGGGATCAGCATCGTTGACGAGCGTGGCGGTCAGGTGCCCGTGGGTCAGATAGTTAATTAGAGTGCCCGGAACAACGTGAGGGGAAACGGAGGTCAACGCTAGCTGCCAGTCGCCTTTGGGTGGATCCTGGTATGGCCCGCACTGCGCCGCCGGCAGCGCGCGATAGAACAACGCTGGGTGCGCGGGCTCGCAGATGGGCATCTCATATCCCACGGGCTCGCAGTCGGGCCCGCAGGGCCCGTACATGGTCGGACAAATCACTCCAGGGGGAATCGGCAAGCTCACCAAGAAGGTGAGCCAGCCGCAATTCGTCGCGGAATCGTAGGTGCCAACCTCGGGAGAGGTCGCGCCTGTCCATCCTGACAGGGAAGCCGAATACACGTCGGCCGGCATGTCAAAAAGGAAGTCGTCGGCAGGAAAGCTACGAGAGTCGACGGTACTGTGGAACGACTGACCGTACGAACTGAACGCAGTATCTCCGGGGCCGAGGAAGTTGGTTCCGAGTCCATTGTCACATACAACGCCGTCGACCTTGGGACCGCGAATGCTCCCGTGCACGGGAACGTCGCTGGAGGCTATCACCGCTTGGGCTGTGCACCGGGCCGGCGGCGCACCATCCGTTGCTTGACGGGAATCCGGTTCAGTAGCCAAGTCGGCTGCAGCCGACGTATCCCTCGCTTCAGGTTGCAAATCCTGTGTCACAGCGGCATCGCGCCCGACGCCGACCTTCAGAGGACCCTGGCAAGAGCTCGTCGACGCTGCGGTCATGGACAAAGCCAAGGCGAGCCAGACACGGGCCCGTACCTGACCTGTGCGACGTCGCTCCCAGCTCAAGCGACTTTCCATCCAGGCCAGATGCATGGTGCCTCTAGCGTATCACTGAACCGGGTCGAAGGCATCGTCCCTTCGAAAAGCGTGCGTGACCTACTTCGACAGTGTGGCAGAAGTGATGGTTTGCAGGAAGGTGGCGGTCGCGTCCTCGACGCTCGGCGGATGTGCCGCTCCGACCGGGCTGCTCTCGAAAAGTACCGCATAGAAGACACAGGCGGCCAGGTAGGTCCCGACCAGGCTGGGGTGCGTGTCATCGGCGTACAACCCAAGCCCCGAGCGCTTGCTGCGGGCCTCCTGCCAGACCAACCCGACAGGGACCAAGAGGCCACGGTTGTCCTTCGCCATCTCGGCGTAGGCAGCATTGATCCTTTTCTGCATTCCCTCGTAGGTTTTCATCTCGGGAATGTCCGGGAAGAACTGCGCGTCGCCGTTGCGTTTGGCCATGGTCTGATAGAAAGCGATTTTCGCCCCGGGTGACGCGGCTCGGATGCGCTGGCTCAACCTGCGGGCGAAAGGATAGACTTCCCGTTCCAGCCGATTTCGCGGGACAGCGGGCATCTGGCTCTGCTCCTGCAGCACGACCACATCCCACGAGCCCCGATCGATTTTCTCGAGCAGCTTCGGATCGGAGGCGTGCTGGGACAGGCGATAGCCACCCGGCGCATAGACCTCGTACTGCATATCGCGACTACGGGATTTCGCCAGGGCAGCGATTACGCGGGGCAGGTCGTTCTGATAGGTCAGACTGTTCCCGACGAACAAGACGCGCAGGCCACGCTTTCCGCCCGTGCCCGCCGGGGCGCAGGCCAGCCCAGAGAAGAGGCCGACGATGATCAGAAACCGCGCCAGCAAATTGCTCGTCCGTTCGCTGCTGCGCTATCCGCCCCGCTGGTTCCGAATCAGCTCCAGCGCCAGGAGAAGGCACCCCAGCGAGAGAACGATGATTCCCCCGATCGCAACCATCACCGAAAGGATGGGGCCCAAGGCGTAAACCAGCGCTCCCACGAAGATGAGGATCCCGGCCGACTTGGGAAACTCCTTGGAGCGGACCAGCGCGAAGCAAAAGAGAATGATCCCCAAGAAGATGGAGGCACTGGCCCCGGTTCTGAAGGCGTGGAAGAGGGGATGGCCTCGCATAATCCCGTCCCGCAGCAGCGCGACGGAAGACTGGTTCCCCGCGATGATGGGATAGAGGAAGATCTCCCAGGCAACCTGGCAGGCTTGCAAGAGGTACGCGATTTCGATGAAGACAAACCCGACCAGCCCTAGCGCGCCGGCGCCTTGGTAGAAGCGCGAGTACACGGCGGCAAACCCGAAGACCATCAAGACCACGCCGGCGAAGGCGATCCCGACGACTCCGATCCACGGAGGGCTCAAGACCACGCGGGAGAAGTCCTTCTGGATCTCGCCGACCGGGAAGAGAGACAAGAAAAGCACCGAATAGGCGGCGAACAGAATGGACCCGGCGATGAGGGAGAATCCCCCCAGTTTCTGAATGGTGGCAAGTTTCATGATCTCTCCTTGGCGATGCGCGCGTCCTGTCGACGCGCAAGGGAGGCCAGCCTACCGGAGCACGACGGTGAAGTCATCTGCCGGCGCTGGTAGAGATCCCAGGGGTGGTGCCAGACCGCGCGCTGCCAGCCGAGCCGCCGCGCCAGATGCTCAATGATGTGCTCGAGTCGCTGCACGAGTGGGCCGCCGACCGCGGGCTCGACCTTGGGCCGGACAGCAACCTGCCCCTCTGGGATGGCACGCGGCCCGACTACGACTGGGCCGTGGG
>PMBS01000169.1 GCA_003153015.1 Myxococcales bacterium | reverse complement strand
AACTGCCCCGGGCTACCCGACACCACGACCACGACCACGGCCACGACCTTCTACAGTTGTCGCGACACCGTCGAGAATCTTCGCGCCCGCGAAGATTCCATATCCTAGTAGTACAGAGATCGGAGGGGAAGAAGGGGTTCGGACCGGACGGAACCCAACCCTTCCCTTTCCGATCCGGCTCTGTGACCTCCGTGCTCTCTGTGGTGAAAAGCATTCGCTATCGTTTGCGCATCAGCTGCGAGATGTCGCGAACTGCGCCGCGGGCCGCGCTGGTGGTCATCAGCGCGTAGGCCTGCAAGGACTGCGACACGGATCGATCACGGTCGGGCTGGAAAGCCTGGTCGCCTTTGGCCTCCACGGTCCGACGTCGCTTGGTCAGAGTGGCCTCGTCGACCAGGAGATCGATCTGGCGTTTGGGGATGTCGATACGAATGCGGTCGCCTTCCTCAACCAGGCCAATGGTGCCGCCCTCGGCCGCCTCGGGCGAGACATGGCCGATGCTGAGGCCCGAGGTTCCACCCGAGAAGCGGCCGTCGGTGAGTAGCGCGCACACCTTGCCCAGGCCTTTGCCCTTGAGGAACGACGTCGGATACAGCATCTCCTGCATGCCCGGCCCGCCCTTGGGGCCCTCATACACGATCACCACCACGTCACCAGGCTTGATCCGGTTGGCCAGAATGGCCTCGCACGCGATCTCCTGCGAATGGAAAACCCGCGCTGGACCTTCGAAGCGCAGGAGAGACTCGTCCACCCCGGCGGTCTTCACGATGCAGCCGTCCTGGGCAAGGTTGCCGTGCAGGACCGCCAGGCCGCCGTCCTTGCTGTAGGCGTGGGCCACGTCGCGGATGCAGCCCTTTTCCACGTCGCTGTCCGCCGCGGCGAAGTACTTTTCCTGCGAGAAGGCGGTCTGCGTGGGCACGCCGCCGGGCGCCGCCAGGGCGCGCCTCTGCGCCGCTGCGCTGGCTGTCTTGCGGCGGATGTCGTTCTCGGCGATGGCCTGGCCCATGGTCGCTGCATGCACAGTCTTGGCCTCGCGGTGGATGAGCCCGGCGCGGTCCAATTCGCCCAAGATAGTGAAGATGCCGCCCGCGCGGTGCACGTCTTCGACGTGGTGGTGCGATGAGGGCGCCACTTTGCAGATGTTGGGCACCTTGCGTGACAGACGATCGATATCGGCCATGCTGAAGTTCACGCCCGCCTCCTGCGCCACCGCCAGGATGTGCAGTACGGTGTTGGTCGAGCCACCCATGGCGATGTCGAGGGCCATGGCGTTCTCGAATGCCTGCAAAGTCGCAATGCTGCGCGGGAGCACGTCGTGGTTGCCTTGTAGGTAGTGCTGCTTCGCCATCTCGACGATGCGGCGGCCAGCGGTTTCAAACAAATCCCACCGGCGCGCGTGCGTGGCTAGCAGGGTGCCGTTCCCGGGCAGCGCCAGCCCCAGGGCTTCGGTCAGGCAGTTCATGCTGTTGGCGGTNNAACATGCCCGAGCACGAGCCGCAGGTCGGACAGGCCGAGCGTTCGAGCAGGGCCAATTCGGCTTCGCCGACCTTGTCGTCGCTGGCGGCAGTCATGGTGTCGATGAGGTCCAGCTTGCGCACGGTCGGTTTGCCGTCCCGATCGGGTGGGCCGGGCACGGTGCCTGCTTCCATGGGCCCGCCCGAGACGAAAATCGTCGGGATGTTGGTGCGCATGGCGGCCATCATCATGCCTGGCGTGATCTTGTCGCAGTTGGTGATGCACACCATGGCGTCGGCGCAGTGGGCGTTCACCATGTACTCCACGCTGTCAGCGATGAGATCGCGGCTGGGCAGCGAATAGAGCATGCCGGTGTGGCCCATCGCGATGCCGTCGTCGATGGCGATGGTGTCGAACTCGGCACCCCAGCCGCCCGCGGCGTCGATCACCTTCTTCACCCGCTGGCCGATGTCGTGCAGGTGGACATGCCCGGGCACGAACTGGGTGAAGCTGTTGACGATGGCGATGATGGGCTTTTCGAAATCAGCCTCGCTCATGCCATTGGCGCGCCAGAGGGCGCGCGCCCCTGCCATCTTGCGTCCTTGGGTCGTGGTGCGACTACGATATCCTGCCATGCCTTAAGCTATAGGATCTCCAGGCCGCGTCGTCCAGGACTGCACGAGTGCTTCGACAAACGCGGGCGAACCGCTATGTTACTGCGGGTGTCCCATGCGTGAGATCGTCGCCGACCACAACCTGATTGCTGCCTGCGGCCTATACTGCGGTGCCTGCGGCAGTTACCTGCGCGGCCGCTGTCAGGGATGTCGTGCCAACGAGAAAGCCAAGTGGTGTGGGGTCAGAAGTTGCTGCCTGCAGCGTGGCTACAAGAGCTGCGCCGACTGCGCCGAGTTTTCCGACGTGAAGGAGTGCAAGAAGTACAACAACTGGATGGCTCGGCTGTTCGGCCTGATCTTCCGTTCCAACCGCGCCGCGTGTATTGCGCTCATCCGGGAACAGGGCTATCCGGTCTTTGCCGCTGACATGGCCGCCACGAAGCGGCAGAGCCTGCCGCGCTAGTGGTTTTTCCCGCGAATCCTTGCATTCCTGACCGGATGTTCAGTATAGTGCCGTTGTGTCGCTCCTCCGGGTCGCTCCCTCCGTCGAGAACGCGCTCGACGCCCTGACGCAGGCGGCTCGCCACGATCTCTCCTGCGCTTGCGGCCCTTCCCAGCCACGGCAGCGAGGCCGCGACGGCTTGTGGATCTACCCAACGGCGCTGCCCTCGGGCCAGCGCGTGCCCATGCTGAAAGTGCTGCAGGCCTCGGGTTGCGAACGCTCGTGCATCTACTGCGTGCAGCGGTGCGGGGGCCAGGGGCGATCCCTCGCGTTGCGGCCCGAGCAACTGGCCAGTGCCTTCGTGGATTTGCACAGCCAGGGCCGGGTTTTCGGTCTGTTTCTTTCCTCGGCGATTCACGGAACCGCCGCCGCGACCATGGACCGCATGCTGGGCACGGCCGAGCTTCTGCGACGGCGGCACAGGTTTCGTGGCTACATCCATCTGAAGATGATTCCGGGCTGCAGGCCCGACCAGATCGAGCGCGCCATGCAGTTGGCCACGCGCCTGTCGGTGAACATGGAGGCGCCCACCGCCGCGCACCTGGCGCGCATCGCACCCGGCAAGAACTTCGACACTGAGATCCTGGCGCCCATGCGGCAGGTCAGCCGTGCCATCGCGCAAGGCCGCTTTGCCCGCGCGGGGCAGACCACGCAACTCGTGGTAGGCGCGGCGGGCGAGGCGGATTGCGAAGTGGCGCGCGCCGCCGCCTGGGCCTACCGTGAAATGGGGCTGGCCCGCGTCTACTATTCGGCGCTGCAGCCGGCGCCCGGAACGCCGGTCGCGGACCGACCGCCGGTTGCCTTTGGCCGCGAACACCGTCTGTACCAGGTCGACTTCTTGCTGCGCAGCTATGGCTTTTCCGTCGATGAGATCGAATTCGACACAAGCGGTGCCCTGCCTCTCGACGTGGATCCCAAGACCGCCTGGGCGCGCCGCCACCCGGAACGATTTCCCGTCGAGATCAACACCGCGCCTCGGGGCGAACTGCTGCGCGTGCCCGGCATCGGGCCGCGCGCAGCCCAGCGGTTGGAAAACATGCGCCGCCAATGCCGCCTGCGCGACGTTGCGGCCTTGCGCGCAGCCGGCGCCTCCTGGAGAGTGGCCTCGCCCTTCGTGCTCGTCGACGGCAAACCAGCCGAGCGACAAATGAGTTTCGACAATCGTTGAACCTGAAATCGGGAACTGCCCGGGAATCGGTTATGGGCGTACGGTTCGACGCCGCAAAAGCTAGCCACAGGTTGGCGGTCGAGGCGCGCGCAAGTTAGGCTAGTCTGTCCCTACCTCCCTCGCCAAGCCCATCATGAAACGGTCTATCCATGCGCCTGCGATCACCACCGTGGGCTTCTTGACGGTTGCCCTCGCCACTTGGACAACTATCGCAGCGGGGCGCATCTGTTGGCCGATGCTGCTCGCGTCGTTGCTTCTGTGGTGCCTTTCGGGATGGCTGGGGGTGTGCGTATTGTCACACCTAGCGGCAGTAGAAGACACCATCGATCCCGTAGTAGCCACGGTCTTGGGTTTCTACTGTGTCAACGTCATTCTGTTCGCCGGAACTGTCATCCTGCGACTGGATGTGCTGGTCAGCCTGTCATTCTGCGTAGTCCTTTTGGGCTGGCTTGCCTACAAGACGCGCAAGAAACAACCGCTCAATAGGCTGAAACTCGAACCAGTCGCTGCCTTGGGACTTTTTGTCGCAATCCTTTTTGCGACTCTGTGGTCACGGCAGAACTTGGCCGGCCTCATGCTGACGCCAACCACGGTTACCTCGATCCCCTGGCTTGACAGCTTCTATCATTCTATCTACGTTGCTCACTTCGCGCACGGCGCGGGCAGAATCCTCGGCACTGATCCGCTGCTGACAGCGGCTTCACTTCCTCCGTATCACTATGCAGCATACATGGTGCCTGCTCTGCTTGTGCGGGCAACCGGAATCTCATCGTACGTCGCCGTGGTAGCTTTGTTCGCGCCACTGGGGACACTGCTAACCGGCCTGGCCGCGTACAGCTTTGGGCGCATCATGGTTGGGCCTCTTGCCGGCCTGCTAGCGATTGTTCTGTGCCTTGCGGTCCCAGATCCAACATTCTACCTGCTCGACAATCGCTGGATCAGCTATTTCTTCCTCCAGCAAGTCGCAGCCACCGGCGCCTTTGGGACGGCCCTCTTGCTCATGGCGTGGGCGTTTTGCATAGAGGGTGTTGCCAAGCAGTTGCGCCGATACACTTTCCTCGGGCTTTCGGCAGGTCTGTGTGTCGCCTTTTTCAAGTCGCAGGTCTTTCTGACCTACTCCTTCGGACTGTTGCTTTTTGCCGCAGCGACTTTTCCTCGCCTCGCCATCCGATGGCGAACGGTTCTGGGCGTGTTGGCGTCAGCGGCGTTCGCTGGTTGCGTGTTGGTCGTCCTGCCGGCAATTCCTCGGGCGCCTACCTTCTTGCCTGGGACGTCAGCGGGCATCACAAACTTGCAGGGGATACTCGGCAGACTGGGTGGCGCCTGTTCAAACTGCGTGATCGAGCTGAGTAAGAACTACCTACTCTTCCTAGCGGCGGCCGTTCCCGCATTCTTGGCCCTGACGTTTGGCATTCTGGTCCTGCTTTGCCCGTTGCTCGCCAGTTCTCGCCCCGTCCGAAAGGCGCGGCGACCGGGAAGCATGTGGTTTCTCTGGACCGCATTGATCAGCTATCTGATTGTGACACTGGGTCTCCGTCTCAACGATAGCTATGGAGATCGCTACGAGATCATCCACAAGACCTTTGTCTGGCCATACTTGGCCCTCTGCGCCTGGTGTGGTTGTGCGCTAGCAGCTTGGCTTTTTACCCGCGAAGCATGGGTGCGGCGAATCTTAGCGACTGCGGTGCTGCCTCTTGCACTCGTCGCATTGGGCTTCAAGGTCAACGATTGCGCGAATTCACTTCAGACCGGATTCGTCTATCCCGGATCGGACAAAGCGACCCACATCGCTCTGTCGCGCAGCGCCTCCGATGCGGCGGCGTTCATTCGCGGCAACACGCCCAAGAACGCCATCGTTCAGCTTGGCGCGGTCGCGGGGAATTTTATGTTCCAGAGCCTGATGGAACGTCGCGCCTACGTGGCGCAAGGGATAGGTTGGAGATATGCGCCCGCCTTGACAGTCCCTGCGCAAGCGAGAGTTGCGGCCATGCTCGGTGTAGTAACGCCGGAAGGATTTCGCACGCAGGCGCGTGAGTGTCATATCGACTACTTCGTGCTCTATCCTGGGCAGCAACCAGCCTGGGCCAGCACGCTGCGCCCCATCTTCCAGAGTGGCGAATATCGCGTATATCGGATTTGACCAGCCTGCAAACCGACACGCTTGTGCAAACCAAGATGGGCACATAGATTCCCCGCATGAGTATCGGCACTTTGGCCCGAGCGGTCTTGGGCCAGAAATGGTTCCCTCTGTTCGGCGGTTGGTATCGCGCAGTATTCGTCGACTTGAAGAAGGTCGTGGATTGCCTACCGCCACTTCCGGCGGGCTCCCACGTGCTTGACGTCGGCGGCGGGGACGGCGAGATGATCAACATGATTCTTCCGCGCTATCCCGGCGTTGAAATCACTATGCTCGACCTGAGTCCGCGGCTAGGGTCCTTGCTGAGTCCCGAATCTCGCAAACGGGTCCGCTTGCTTGCCTCGACGAGCCTCAGGGACTACGCACAGACCGAGCACAGATTCCCAGACCTTGTCCTCGTCAGCGACGTGATCCACCACGTCCCTGTCGAGGATCGTTGCGCCTTTCTCTCGGATCTTCGATTGGTCCTAGGCGGCCATGCAACGACCTTGGTTGTCAAGGATCTTGAGCCCGGTCACTTCCGCTCCATTCTTTCCCTACTCGCCGATCGCTACATAAGCGGAGACCGGAAGGTCAGTTTGGTTAGCCGCGACAGCGTGACCGCGCTGGTGAAGGCCACGTTCCCCAGTGCCGAGGTTCGCTCGACCAAGCTATTCGACATCGACAGACCGAACTACGCTCTCGTGTTCACCATCGATGGATTGAACTGTCGCTGATCAGGCGCGCTGCAGGGTATGACGTGAGGGCAAGGAAGCTGACGAAAGAAGACGGGATCACTCCAGATGTAGGGCAGTCTGTCGCGACCGGACTGACAAGGTCCCTTTGCGCGGTTACTTGCCGAGTACGAGCTTGACTATCGGATCCGTGGTGGGAGGGAGTATGGCGCCCTTCTGCACCTTCAAGATGGCGGCAACCGCACTGTCGGAACGCTCAAAGTACTTCTTTGCATGACCGGAGCGCACAATCCGGTAGTGATCCTGGTCTGCGTCGATGTTTCCGGCCAAACACAGCGCCAGAACGACGCTGATGACTTTCGCTACGCGGCGGTGGCCCACGCACACCGTCTTCAGCGCCGCCCCAGCTACCATCAGAAACAAGGCCAGGGTCGGCAGTACGTAGTACATGCGGCGCACATCCTCCCTGGTTTGGGCCCAGTGAAAATGAACCATGATGCAGAACTGCAGCACCAACATCAGCTCGACGCTGAGCAGGACCAGGCCTGTGATGAAGTACGAGGTCTTGGAGGTGGCTCGCTTGCCCCACCGGACGGGAAATCCCAGGGAACACACGTACACCAGAAGCAACATAACGGCAGCCGCGACAACGCGCGAAATATTGCCGAACATAAATCGAAATGCGTCGAACACCAGGTTCGTGCCAGTTGCCAGGAGCACGTCCAGTCGCAACGTCTTGTACAGCCGCCCATCGATGTCGTAGCGATTCCGCAGGGCAGTGCCGTTTACCCAAGTGTAGAGGCGAGCAGATACTCCATAGCGGTAAAGGTAGGCTGCCATCAGGGTTGAAAGCACCGTAGCCAGCAGCACCCAACTCATGCGGGTTCGCCGAACGACCGCGTACACCGACAGGCTCGCCACCAACATTCCAATGGAGTAGGTTCCGAGTTCGTCGAACATCGGCATCATCAGACATCCCACCCAGATCCCTGCCAGGCGCGGAAGGGCCCCGCGCATTTTCATGCCCGTTTCGGCGGCCACGATGAACCGGTACAAGGCTGCAAAGACAACTATGACCATCAGGGCAGCGCCGATCTTGGCCGAACGGTACAACGGGTGAAAGGCCATGGCTGGTGCGCTCTGGAAGAGCGTCAACAGCAGAAGCGATAGGGTCCGGGTGAGTCTGAGGTCGCGTACGAAGAACCAGTAGGCCGATCCCATGCAGGCAAGCGCAAATGCGGGATAGGTCACCATCTTGAAGTGGGGATACCCCAGCCGAATGCTCGCCTGGACCAGGCGGTAGTCGATGAAGTCGAAAACCAGACTGACGGGTCGGGAGCGATTATTGCCAAATTCGACCAGGGGATCGAACAAGGCGTCCAGCCAGGGGCGCTGTTTCAGATACCCAGGCAAGTAGCGGTCCACCGCCTCGATGTGCAGCAGCCCTGTTCCTCCCGCCCACCACCAGATGCAGACACCGGCGATCCACAGCAGAAACAGCGGCCACAGGCTGCGGATCGGTGTCGTCCACAGGGCATACAAGACGCCCCAGCTCGTGGCCAGGAGTACCACCCAATCCGATACATAGGTTCGGGCGCCGTAGCGCACGCCTGCCAGTTGAGCGAGCAGCATGACCACCGCCAGCGGCGCCCAAAGTGCCCAGCTCGCGGGGTCGCGCCCGGCCTGGGAGCGAAGTTGAGAAACCACGGCACGGGTGGCAAAGAAGAAGAGGACGCCCAGCACCAGCACAGCGATGATGCTTGCCCAGACAGGACGTCCGGCGAGGCGGACCCCGTGCGATACACAGGTTTCGGCCAAGGCCAAGCCTAGGACCGCACTACCCGCGATGCTCACGAATTCGTGCGAGGGCTCGCCGATGTTCCGGCGGCGTCCGTCCCCACGCATTTCTTGGTCGTTCGGGACGGAGTAGTAGCCTGTGGCGTCGAACCCGAATATTCGTTGGATTCGGCGGATTCTGGCTGCGTTCTTGCTGCCCGCTGGTGAAATGTTGTAGCGAACTTCGTGACCATCCTCGCCTTGGTTCGACAGGTCGGCTTGGCCAACTCTGGCGAGGAAACGCGCACGCTCGAGAAATGGAGCCTGGATGCAGTCCTGATAGACCTCAGCGATAGATGCAGCAAAATGCGGCCTTTTCGCCAGGTAGCGCACGATTGCGGCAGAGACGGATACGTAGAAGATTCCCGAGACGAAGAAGAAGCAGAACCAAAGCATCCCGTAGGTTGCTGCGTAGTGTTCAAAGCGGAACCCTGCCACGAAGCACAGACCCAAGCCCAAACCCGCCAAGCCAACCAGGCCACCGAACAGCACCTCCAGGGTGAACCACTTGGCCGAGGTGTATCGATGGATCACGACGAATCCAACGAAATAGAACGCGGCGGCCAGCAATGCCAAGAAATAAGATGGCAGAATCATCGGGGTCGCTTGAGCAGGAGCAAAGAGAGAACGCCGAGCAGGCGCGCCAGCGGACGGCCGCGTCGCCGGGTCAAGATGACTCGATCACCTTCCAAGTCGACGAGATGGAGCGGGAGCAGAATGGAACGCAGGCGGTCATTGAGGAATTCCCGCATTCCACGCTGTTTTCCATATCGATCCATCCATTGGCTGAGCGTGATCGGGCGACGGGCGTCTGCCAGGTCAAGCAGCATCAGAATGCGAAATCCACCCCCCAGGTTGGCAAACCAGTAGCTGCTCCAGATGAAACAGCAGAGAACGAGTACCCCGCAGATCAGATCCGGCCTTGTTCCGCGCGGAAGAGCGCCCCAGTCGGGGAGTTGGTGGGCAAGACAGGCGAGCCACACCAGGGTTCCACACAGCCAAGACAAGTAGAGTCGCTTCATTCCACTCAGCGCGGACCGGGGTACGCGAAAGAACACCAGGCCGAATCCGAATATCGTCGCCCCCGCGACGGCCGCGGAGATCGCAATGGGACCTGGCATCCGAATCACGTTGGCTCTCCTTGGAGTTGCCACGGCGGAGGCGACAGTGCCACGACGTGACGGTTCGGGACCGAAGTGCCAGACCAGGGAGAGATTGCTGACCTTTCTCGCCTAGACGAGCGGAGCGATTGACAAGACGACAACCGGCACGCGGAAGTTTGGCGCGTTCCGGCAGACCGAAGCAAGCGTCGTGATCCCCACCGTCGAGCGGTCTGCATTGGCCTGGCACTTGGAGCAAGCGGACGCTGTGTTTTGGGTGCCCACAGCCAAGGGGCGAAGTGAAAAAACAGAGCGCGCAGAGCAAGCGCGAGGGTTAGCGCGATTCCCAGGATGCGGAGAATGGGATGGAAAAGCGACTTCATGAAAAGTGCGTCGGGAATATACAGAAATTCAGCCAAATGGGAAAACTGGGTGACCCGCCGTCACCCACGAGATCATGCTTCTCCTCGGTGACCGGGGCGACAGTCTCGGTTCTTCTTCGCTTGGCTTTCGTGGTATGAAATCGTTGTCGTGTGGCGCAGAAAACCACCTTCGACCCTCGCTGGGGAGCCGGGCCCATTCTGGCCCGAGGCGGCGTGAGCTGCGTGGCCGATCCGGAGAATAGAGTGACGACACCGGATGCTCAGCAAGAGGTCGCCGTGAAGGAGCTGCACCGCCGGGCTCGGCTACGTCTGCTACGGATGCACTATGAGAGCGGGGTTGGACATCTGGGGGGCAACCTGTCCGCGCTCGATCTGCTCCTCACCCTGCACCACCGCGTGATGGGGAAGGACGATCTGTTCGTGCTGTCCAAGGGACACGCGGCCGGCGCACTTTATGTCACCCTGTGGTCGTTGGGACGCCTGTCCGACGAGGAGTTGGTGCAGTTTCACAAGGATCACACCCGGCTGGTGGGCCATCCGCAGGCCGATGCGATCCCGGATATCGTCTTTGCGACCGGCAGTCTCGGTCACGGCTTGGGGCTGTCGGCCGGGCTTGGCCTGGGCAAGCGACTGCGGGGGCAGCCCGGACGCGTTTTCTGCTTGATGTCGGACGGTGAGTGGAACGAGGGATCTACCTGGGAATCGCTGATCTTTGTCGCCCACCATGGGCTCGCTGCGGTCGTACCCATCATCGACCTCAATGGGCTGCAGGGCTTTGGCACCACGACCGAGGTGGCGGATCTCGGGTGTTTGGCCGACAAACTGCGTGGCTTCGGTCTGGAAGTTCGCGAAATCGACGGGCATGACCCCGAAGCCATTCGGGATGCTCTGTCCGTCGAAATGCCGGTGCGGCCCATGGCCGTGGTCGCGCGAACCGTCAAGGGGCATGGTGTCTCTTTCATGGAAAACCGCATGGAGTGGCACTACTTGCCCATGTCGGCGGAGCAATATGCGCAGGCGGTCGAGGAGGCGAAGCGCCGGTGAGGACAATCCTGGCGGCAGCCTTGGTGCGAAGATGCGAGGACAAGGATTTCGCTTTTCTCACCGGCGATCTCGGATTCATGGCGCTTGAGCCAGTGCGCGCAGCGGCCGGCGCGCGGTTCATCAACGCCGGCGTGGCCGAACAGAACATGGTTTCGGTGGCCGCGGGAATGGCTCGCCTGGGATTCCGGCCCTGGGTCTATAGCATCGCTCCGTTCATCTACGCCCGCGCCTTCGAGCAAATACGCAACGACGTCTGTTTCCACAAACTGCCCGTGTTTCTCGTCGGCAATGGCGGAGGCTACGCCTATGGGGTGATGGGGGCCACCCATCACGCTCTGCAAGACTACGGCGCCTTGCTGGGCCTGCCCAACCTCAAGGTCTACGTCCCGGCCTTCGCTGCCGATGTTCCCGTGGCGGCGGAACGCATCGCCCGCGCCGGCGGTCCCGCCTATTTCCGCCTCGGCAGTGACGAGACGCCCAAAAACTTTGTGCTGCCGGCCTATGCGTCCTGGCGCCGGCTTCTGGTGGGCGGCGGGCCTACCTTGATCATCGTCGGTCCGCTGGCTGGCGGCATTCTGGGTGCGGCCATGCAAAGGCCCACCGAGATCCGCCCCACTCTGTGGGTGTTGTCCGAACTCCCCGTGCTGGCCGACGAGATCCCCGCTGCGTTGGTCGAGGACATCCAGCGATCTGGACACCTTGTCGTGGTGGAGGAACACGTGGCCGAGGGCGGGGCGGGTCAGGCTCTCGCCTATGCCCTTCTGCTCCGCGGAGCAGCACCCCAGCACTTCTCGCACCGTCATGCGCTCGGCTACCCATCGGGATTCTACGGCTCGCAGAACTACCACCGGAAAGAATGCGGACTTGACCCGCAGTCCATCCTCGCCTTGACTGAGAAGCCGTGATGGCCAATCAAGAATTGCAGTCGAAGATAGGGCAACTTCAGGGACCGATCCTGGTTCTCGGGGCCAGCGGATTCATCGGAGCCAACCTTCTCCACCTGCTGCTCAGGCAGCGTGACGACGTGGTCGGCACTATCTTTCATACGCCGGCCTGGCGTCTTGCCGGGGTCCCCGACAAGAATTTAGTCGCGGCGGATCTCTTGGTTGATGCAAACCTGGAGGACGTCTTGAAGAGAAGCACGCCACGAACGGTGTTCAATTGTGTGGCGTATGGAGCCTATTCCTTCGAATCGGACAGTGAGCTGATCTACCGGACCAACTTTAATCTGACGGCCAAGTTGCTCCAGCAATTGGAGCGCATGAGAATCGCCTGCTACGTGCATTCGGGAAGCTCATCCGAATATGGCGACAACCTCGCCGGCCCCAGAGAAGACCATCTTCCTCAGCCCAACAGTGATTACGCCGTCTCCAAGGTGGGTTGCGCCAACCTCATCCGATTCTACGGCAGAAAGAAGAAGCTCCGGTGCGCCAACCTTCGCCTCTTCTCGGTCTATGGCCCGCTCGAGGATTCGTCGCGTCTCATCCCCGCCGTAGTCAAGCACGGATTGGAGGGCACTTATCCGCCGTTCGTGGGTGCTGGCATCTCGCGGGACTTCGTTTACGTCGAGGACGCCGCCGAGGCATATGTCGACACGGCTCTCAACCTGCGCGAGTCTCACTATGGCGAATCCTTCAACATCGGCAGCGGCAACAAGACGACGATCGCCGAGGTCGCCCAAACCTCCGCTGAGCTGTTTTCCATCAAACTGCAGCCGGTCTTCGGTTCGATGGAGCAGCGGAAATGGGACCTCGCGGACTGGTTCTCCAACCAGAAAAAGACCACCGAGGTTCTGGGATGGAAGGCCCGGACGGATCTGCGCGCGGGGCTGGTGCGCACCACTGAATGGTACCGCAGCTTGGACGACAAGGACCGATACCAGAGATCGTCCAAGCAATTCAGGCTGGACAAAGAGCGCAGCGTTTCTGCCATTGTGGCCTGCTACAAAGACGGCCAGGCCATCCCGATCATGTACCAGCGCCTGACGAAGACCTTTGAGGAGCTCAAGGTCGACTACGAGATCATATTTGTCAATGACAACAGTCCTGACAACAGCGAGGAAGTCATTCGCGAACTCAGCGCCCGGGATCGCCACGTGGTCGGCATTTCCCATTCCCGCAATTTCGGCTCGCAGATGGCCTTTCGCAGCGGCATGGGCATCGCGAGCAAGAATGCCTGCGTTCTTCTCGACGGCGATCTCCAGGATCCGCCCGAAATCATCAGCCAGTTTGTCGCCAAATGGAAGGAAGGCTATGACGTCGTCTACGGACGACGGGTAAGGCGGGAGGCGCTGTGGCCAATGCGGATTGCTTATAAGTTGTTCTATCGTATCTTCGACGCGTTTTCGTACCTTTCCATCCCGCACGATGCCGGCGATTTCTCTTTGATCGACCGCAAGGCGGTCAAGGCCATCCTGCAATACCCGGAACGCGATGTGTTTCTCCGCGGAATCCGCGCTTCAGTCGGTTTCAAACAGACCGGCGTGGATTATGTGCGCCCGAAGCGAATGTTCGGCCGCACGACCAACAGCCTTCTCAAGAACATCGGGTGGGCCAAGAAGGGCATTCTCTCTTTCAGCTACCTGCCGCTTTCGCTGCTCAGTTTTTTTGGCAGTTTGCTGTTCGTGTGCAGCATAATTCTCGAAGCGATCCACGTCGCCTTGCGGGTCTTCTTTCCGGGCCTGGCGCCCCGGGGAGTCACCACCATTCTGCTGGCAATCATGTTCTTCGGATCGGTGGAGATTCTGGGTATCGCGGTGCTGGGCGAATACATAGGGAGGATTCTGGAAGAATCCAAGCGGAGACCCCATTTCATCCGGCGAAGCATCATCAAGAACGGTGAGGCCCGCTCAGTGACAGACGCGCCGGAAGGCTCGGAAAGGTGAGGTGCCGGGGATGGGACTCGAACCCATAGGTCGCTTTCGCGATAGCGGATTTTAAGTCCGCCGCGTTTGCCATTTCGCCACCCCGGCAAACTACTGTGTTCTTGCATCGGGCGACTGCCTGGCCGTCCGTCCGTCGCCCCGTCGTGACCCACCGTGGCGGAATCGTCCACCTCCGCCCTGCCAAGCGGGGTGATCTTGCCCATTGGCGCGGGCAGGTCAACGCCCAAGAGCATCTGCGTACCCGAAGAATTCGTAGAAGGAACACATAGAAGGTTCCCTGCGCGTTGCGTTCCTACTATAATCGTAAACGAAGTTGTCTCGCCCTTTCGCCCCCGTCCCGCAAGCACTCGCCGCGACCCTTCTATTCGCGGCCTGTGTGGACCTAACCTCACCCTTGCAGGGGCACAAGGATGCCGGCGCCAAGGACGGCCCGGCGTCCGCTGACGTGGCAACCGGGGGCAGCGGCGGGGCAGCCGGCCCTGATGCTGCGATTGGTGGTTCAGGTGGCAGTGCCGCGCCAGATGGCGCGGCGACGGGCGGGATTGACGGACTGTCGACGACGGGCGGAGTTGGCGGGACCGCGACGGACGGAGCGGCGGGAAACGTCGCGCTCGACGCGGGGGCCGTGGCCGACGGAGCCTCGTCTGGGGATGGCGGGATTGACGTTCCATTCTCTGGCGACACGAATCTGCCCGTGGACCAAGGCACGGGCGGCAGCCGAACGGACGGCGCGATAGTGGGCGGAGCCGGCGGCGTCCGAACCGGCGGCGCGACCACGGGCGGAACCGGCGGGACAGCAACCGGTGGCGCAGGGGGAACTGTCACGGTGGACGCCAAAGCTGACGCGACGCCGTCTGGGGATGGCAAAATCGACGTTCCGTTCTCTGGCGATACCAGTCCGCCGTCGGACCTGGGGGCCGGGGGCTCCGATGGCGGCGGGACAGGCGGAGCAGGCGGAGCCGGGACAGGAGGAATAGCGACAGGCGGAGCAGCGACAGGCGGAGCAGCGACAGGCGGAGCAGCGACAGGCGGAGCAGCGACAGGCGGAACCGCGACGGGCGGAACTGCGACGGGTGGAGCAGCAACAGGTGGAGCAGCAACAGGTGGAGCAGCAACAGGTGGAGCAGCGACAGGTGGAGCGGCGACCGGCGGAGCAGGCGGAACGGGTGGAAGCGGGACAGGCGGTACGACCGGGCCAATGATCATCAGTGTTCGCTTCGTGGGGGGACAAGCGGGCGGCAGTAATGGAACAACCACGATGGGCGCCGCTGAATCCGCTGGATTCAAGCCGGCCACGAATTGGAACAGCGCTGCGAGTGCCACCGGCACGCTTTCACTGCTGTTCGCGGCAGATGGCAGCACCGCGACCGGTGCGTCCGTTCATTGGGACTCGCCAGGCACGTTTACCGTCCCCTTCACCGACACATCGAGCGACGCGCACATGATGAATGGTTTTCTCGAGGCGAGGGACGCGGTTTCAGCGACGATCAGCGTGACCTTGCCCAGCTCGATGAGCGGTGCATACGATGTCTACGTCTACTGCTATGGGAACATCAATCCGTCGACTCGCGCCTACCAATACACGATCGGCTCGACGACACATACCGTGACACAGACGGGACGGTCCCTCACCACCTTCCCTGGACACTCGCCGGCGCCTGCCGCAGGACCCGCGGACGCAAGCACGGGCTCTGGCACCTACGTCCTGTTTCAGAACGTGACCGGAACCAGCTTCACGCTGACCGCAACACCGGCATGGTCGACGTGGGTACCGCCAATCTTGCGCGCACCGGTCAACGGCATTCAGATCGTGTACCCGGCTGGGTCCTAGTTTTCCAGCAGGGCGCCCGGCGTCAAGATAGCCCGATTCCGCCCGCTTCGCCTCGCTATGTTGCGGGACTAGGGAACAAATAGAAGGTTTCCGGGCGTCGCGCCCATTCTATGGCCTGAGATGAACTTGTCTCGCTTCTTCGGCCCTGTCCCGCCGGCAATCGCCGCGACCCTCTTGTTTGCCGCCTGTGTGGACCTCACGTCACCCTTGCAGGGGCGCCAGGATGCCCGTGCCAAGGACGGCCCTGCGTCCGCTGACGTGGCAACCGGGGGCAGCGGCGGATCTGCCGGCCGCGATGCTGCGATCGGTGGTTCGGGAGGCAGTGCCGCGGCAGATGGCGCGGCGACGGGCGGGATTGACGGACAGGCGACGACGGGCGGAACCGGCGGGACCGCGATGGGCGGAGCGGGGGGAAACGTCGCGCTCGACGCGGTGGCCGTGGCCGACGGAACCTCGTCTGAGGATGGCGGTATGGACGTTCCCTTCTCTGCCGACAGCAATCTGCCCTCGGACCAAGGCACGGGCGGAACGGGTGGCGCGACCACGGGCGGCGCCGGCGGAACCGGAACGGGCGGCGCGACCGCGGGTGGCGCGACGACGGGCGGAGCGGGCGGGACAGCAACGGGCGGCGCAGGGGGAACTGTCGCGGTGGACGCAGGGACCAAAGCTGACGCGACGTCGTCTGGGGATGGCGGGATTGACGTTCCGTTCTCCGCCGATACCAGTCTGCCGTTGGACCTCGGAATCGGGCACTTCGATGTCGCCGAGACCGGGGGTCCTGATCGTGCCGAAACCGGCGGCCCCGATGTCGCCGAAACTGGGAGCCTTGATGTCGCCGGGACAGGCGGAGCGGACGGCAACGAAAGAGGCGAAACGGTGACGGACGGTGCGCCCGCGCCAATGATCATCAGTATCGACTTCGTGGGGGGAGGCTCGACCGTCGATTCTGGATCAACCGGAACAGTCGCGATGGCCGCCACTGAATCCGCAGGGTACAAGCCGGCCACCCACTGGAACAGCGCTGCAAACCGCACAGGCACGCTTACATCGCTGGTGTTGGCAGATAGCACCACGAGTTCCGCGTCCGTGACCTGGAACTCGCCTATCGCGGGCGGGGAGACATCAGCCACCTGGAGCCTTCACTTCACCGATGCCCCAGGCGATGTGCGCATGATGAATGGCTATCTCGATCCCAGGGCGACTGCCTCGCCAGCGACGATCAATGTGACTGGCTTGGCCAGCCCGATGAGCAGTGGATACGACGTGTATGTCTATTGCTTCGGGGAAATGACTTGGGCAGACTCGCGCACCGCCCGATACGTGATCGGCTCGACGACACATACCGTGGTACAGGCGGAACCGCCGCCGGTCACCTCCTTCTCGGGATACACGCTGGCGCCCGAAGCAGGCGCGGGCAACTACGTCGTGTTCAAGAACGTGACTGGAACCAGCTTCACCTTGACCGCGACGCCGGCATCATCGACATCCGGGGCGGTGCGCGCGCCGGTCAACGGCATTCAAATCGTGTACCCGGCTGGGTCCTAGTGCTGCCTACAGACTGCGCAGCCGCGCGTCGGCCAGGTCGACCGGGGCGCCGCGCAGGTGCACGCGCCGCCCGTCCACGCTCACGCGGCCCTCGGCGATGGCGCGAATCACGGCAGGATAGAGTCGGTGCTCCTCCGCCAAGATGCGCACGCGGAGCATCTCTTCATCGTCGTCATCGAGCACCGGAACCACGGCCTGGGCGATGATGGGGCCGGTGTCGGTGCCAGCGTCGACGAAGTGGACCGTGCAGCCCGAGACACGCACGCCGTAGTCGAAGGCCTGCTTCTGTGCGTGCACCCCGGGAAAGGAGGGAAGAAGCGCCGGGTGAATGTTGACCACGCGGTGGGGAAAGGCGTCGAGAAAGGCCGGGGTCAGGATGCGCATGAACCCGGCCAAGGCCACCAGACCCACGCCATGCCGGCGCAGCTCGTCCAGCAGCGCGTGATCGAAATCCTCGCGCGTGGCGAAGTCCCTGTGCGAGCGCACGAAGGTCGGGATGCCGGCCTGGGCAGCGCGCTCCAGGGCGCCACAACCAGGCACGTTAGCCCCCACGACCACGACATGCGCGGGGCCCAGCTCGCTGCGTGAGGCGGCGTCGATGAGGGCCTGCAGATTGGTGCCACTCCCCGAGGCGAGGACGCCGACCTTCATGGGATGAACTCCACCGGCGCGTCGGGCCGGTCTGCCACCACGACCTGGCCAATGACGGTGGCCTTCTCGCCCTCGGCTTCCAGGATCGACTGGGCCGCGTCGGCCGCGCCTGCCGGCACCGCCACCACCATGCCGATGCCCAGGTTGAAGGTGCGCCGCATCTCCTCGGGAGCCACCCCGCCCAGCCTTTGCAGCAGTCCGAACACGGGCGGCGGCGTCCAGGCACCCAGATTGATCTGCAGCGCCAGCAGCGCGCCTGGGGGCAGCATACGCGGCGGATTGTCGACCAGGCCTCCGCCGGTGATATGGGCCGCGCCCTTCATCAAGCCGGCCGCAGTCAGCATGCGCAGGGCGCGCACGTAGATGCGGGTCGGCCGCAGCAGGGCCTGGCCCAGCGACTCGTCAAGGCCATCCGGCTTGGCCGCAAGATCGAGCCGAGCGTGATCGAGAAGCACCCGACGCACGAGCGAGTAGCCGTTGGAGTGGAAGCCGGAGGAGGCCAGGCCCAGCAGCACGTCGCCGGCCACGATGGTCTTGCCGTCGATGAGGGAGGCCTTGTCCACCACGCCCACGCAGAAGCCGGCCAGGTCGTACTCGCCCGGCTGGTAGAAACCGGGCAGTTCCGCAGTTTCACCGCCGATGAGGGCGCAGCCCGCCTGTTTGCAGCCATCGGCGATCCCGGAAATGACCTGCTCAGCCACGCCCACTTCCAAGTGGCCGGCCGCAAAGTAGTCGAGGAAGAGCAGCGGCTCGGCCCCGCACACCACCAGATCGTTCACATTCATGGCCACCAGATCGATGCCGACCGTGTCGTGTTTGCCCGTGAGAAAGGCCAGCTTCAGCTTGGTGCCCACGCCGTCCGTGCAGGCGACCAGGAGCGGGTTCTTGTAGTTCTTGGGCAGCGCGCATAGGCCGGCGAAGCCGCCCAGATCGGTCAACACCTCGGGCCGCATGGTGCGCTTCACGTGCGCCTTGATACGTTCAACCAGCGTGTCACCGGCGTCAATGTCGACGCCGGCGTCGCGGTAGGTCAGTCCGGTCTTCGCCTTCTTGCTGTCCGGTGCATCAGCCATGGTCAACCTCCTCGCCGCGGCCAGCGCAGATATTCGCCGGTGAAATGGTCGGCGGTAGTGTCACTTTTGCTCCGGCTTGAGTTCGCCCCACAGCGTCGCACGGACGCATCGGCTTTCGCCGTCTGACCGGTGCTCACCCAGGTAGATGCCCTGCCAGGTGCCGAGTTGCAGGTGTCCATCGGAGACGGGCAAGGTCAGCGTGACCCCAAGCAGACCGGATTTTACGTGGGCTGGCATGTCGTCGGCGCCCTCTTGGGAATGGATGAAGTAGCGAGCTCCATCTGGGATGGCGTGATCGGTCCAATGGGAGAAATCCGCCCGCACGTCAGGATCCGCGTTTTCGTTGAGGAAGAGCGAGGCCGAGGTGTGCTGCAGAAGCAGGTGGAGCAGGCCAACCCGCAACGCGGCCAGCCCGGGGACCTGGGACACGATCTCGTGCGTGACCAGGTGGAAGCCCCGGGGTCGGGCTGCAAGCTGGATGGTTGTTTGATGCCAGTACAAGGCCTGGCCAGCCTTCTGCCGCAGGAGCAGCCTGTTTGTAAAGACTGCAGATCGCGTAGGCGAAGGCGGGCTTAGCCCGCCGTAGCCAGAGCGCGGGAGGGCATGGGAACCCTCCCAGGGTTCCCATCTAGACGGGAAGAAACCCCTCCCGCCAGCGGTTGTTCGCGTAGGATGGTCCGCAGCAGCGCGGGCTGCCCTGACAAACAAGCAAGAAACTGAAGAGGCAGACCATGCGAAGCAGGACCTTGGTTTTTTCGGTGACGTTGGCGACCGCGGCCTTGGCCGCGGGGTTGGGGCTAGGCGCGCGTTTTGCGCCGCACGCCGCCGCGGAGTCGGCCGCGTCGCCTGCGGCCATAACCCCCAAGACCCAGGTGCCCCAGGAGGCGCGCTCGTTGTCGCAAGCCTTTGCGGCCACGGCCCGGGCCTTGCGACCCAGCGTGGTGCGCATCGATGTGGAGATCGAGCGAGCCAAGCCAGCCCGCCGCAACTTCCAGCGCGACGACTTGCCGCCCGACATGGAGCGCTTTTTCGAGCACTTCTTCCAGTTCGGCGACGGCTTTGAAGGCCTGCCCATGCCCGGTCCCGGGCATGGCACCGGTTCAGGCGTGGTTATCGACGGCGCGGGTAACATCATCACCAACAGCCACGTGGCGGAAAAGGCCAGCAAGGTCACGGTGACCTTTGCCGACGGACGCGAGTTCCCCGCCAAGATCGTGGGTGCCGATCCCAAGACCGATGTGGCCGTGATCCGCCTGGAAAATCCGCCGTCAGGGCTGGTCGCTGCCCGCCTGGGCGATTCCAGCGCCATCGAGGTGGGTGAGTGGGTGCTGGCCATCGGCAGCCCGCTGGGCCTCGATCAAAGCGTCACCGCTGGGATCATCAGCGGCAAGGGCAAGGTGACGCGCAACGTGCACATGTCAGGCGAGCGCATGCGCGAGTACATTCAGACCGACGCCAAGATCAACCCAGGCAACTCGGGCGGCCCCTTGGTGAATCTGCAGGGTGAGGTGATCGGCATCAACACCCTGATCAACGTGGGACCAGGTGGCGCCTATGGCTTTGCCATCCCCATCAGCCAGGCCCACCGGGTGGCCCAAATGATCATTCGCGACGGCCGGGTACGCCACGCCTGGCTGGGCGTGGCCATCGGTGACGTCAAGGATGGCATCAAGCTGAGCGCGGAGGGCGAGCCCGAGCAAAAGGGTCAGACGGCAAAGTCCGAGCCCGCGCGCGCTGCCTGGGTCAGCCAGGTGTTGCCGAACAGCCCGGCCAGCCAGGCCGGTGTGCATGTCGGCGATATCGTCACCCAAGTCGACAAGCAGAAGATACAAGGCGCGGCCGACGTGGTGGACTATGTATCAGGGCAAAAGGTGGGCGACAAGGTCAAGCTCGCGCTTTTGCGTGATGGCCGTCCCAGCACGGTGCAGGTCACCCTGGGCGAGTTGCCGGCGCGGCCCGGCGAGGCGCCCGATGCCCAAATCGAGAAGGACAAGGTTGGCGTGCAGTTGCAGACCCTGACGCCCGACATGGCGCGCATGCTGGGCATGGATCCTGCGGCCAAGGGTGCCGTGGTCAGCGGGGTAGATCCAGGCGGCCGGGCTGCCAAGGCAGGTCTGCGGGCCGAGGACGTCATCGTGGAGATCGATCGCAAGCCGGTCACCAGCGCCGAAGAGGCGGTGAACGCCTTGCGCGGGAGCGGCAAGGCGGGGCACCTCTTGCGGGTCCGGCGCGGGGACACCTTCCGCTTCGTCACCATCCCGCCGCAGTGAAGCTCAGCGAGCCAGTGAGCGTTCGATAGCGCGCACGGTTTCGACCATGGCCTTGATCGCGGACGGCACGTCGATGATGGTCAGCGCGCTCAATGCCGTGCCCGGGAATTGCTCTTCGCGCTGCTCGGCAACCGAGATGAGCACGCGCAAGGCCCGCTCTGGCGTGATGCGGTCCATGTCGCGTCCGGGCGGCGCCAAGCCCACCGACTGGATGCCCAGCCCGCGGGAGGCATCAAGGACTGCCCCCAGACTGGCCCGGAAAGCGTCCTCGGAGAAGCTGGTAGTCGGGCCTACGCCGACGGTCAGGATACGGCGCCAAGGCACACGGGTGGTGAAGAAAAGCAGTTTTTCACCGGCCGCGCCTTCCAGGCGGCCTTCGCGCAAGAGCTGCGACAAGCGACCATTGAGTCGCCAGTCGAGGAGACCAGCCGCCCCGCGCAGGGGGCGTACATCGGCCCACAGCGGCACGACGAGTGCGTCCCCGCCTGGGCAGTGATCCCAGCGGCCGAGGTCGACTGGGAGAAAGGCAATTTGGCTGGCGGCCAGCATCTCAGGGTGTGATGCCAAGCAGATCCAAGGCGGAGTCGAGCAGCCCATTGACAAACGCGGGCGCCTCCTCGGAGCCAAAGCGCTTGGCCAGCTCTACCGCTTCGTTGATGGCGACACGCGCAGGAACATCGGCCTGGCAGTGGGCAAGTTCGAAAAGAGCGAGGCGCAGGACGTTGCGGTCCACTCGCGCCAAACGCTCCACGCGCCAGTTCTGGGACAACCGGGCCAGAATCTCATCCAACTCCGCCCGGTGCGCGCACACACCACGGACCAGGGTGGAGGTCAGGTTCTCATCAAAGGCTTGCTTTTCTATCTCGCCTTCATCTTGACCGGCGCCGAATTCGCGCAGGTGGGTCGCCAGGGCCACGCCTGGATCAACATTGTCGACGCTATCCATGGCGTAAAGAACCTGGAGGGCGACCGCGCGGGCTCTGCGCCGCGGGCTCATCTTGGCAATATCCAAGTCATTTGCGACGCCGGGCCTGGACCGAAGCCGGCTCGGCCCGGCCGGCCAGCTTGTCATACAAGTTGGCCATCTCGATGGCGGCCATGGCTGCATCCGCGCCGCGGTTGCCGCCCTTGCTTCCCGCGCGCTCGATGGCCTGCTCGATGGTGTCGCAGGTGAGCACGCCGAAGCCCACCGCGAGCTTGGCCTCGGCCGAGATCTGGGCGATACCGCGCGTGGTCTGGTTGACCACCACATCGAAGTGCGGGGTCGCGCCGCGGATCACCACCCCCAAACATACGATGGCGTCGAACCTCCCCGAATCGGCCACGCGCCGGGCCAGCCCAGGCAGCTCAAAGGCTCCCGGACAACGGTAGATCTCGATATCCTCGTCGCGTGCACCTGTCCTGCCCAGGGCACCGACGGCACCCTCGATCAGCTTGTCGGCCACGAATTCATTCCAACGCGAGACGATGATGGCAAAGCGCTTGCCTTGGGCGGTCCAGTTACCTTGATGGATTTGCGGCATTACTTGGCCTCTCTTTCATTGAACGGCACTACCTCGGCGGGGGGACTGCTGGCAACGCAGTCCACGACTTGTATACCGTATCCCTCCAGGGCGGCGAGGCGGCGTGGATTGTTGGTCAGCAGGCGGATGGCGCGCACCCCCAGCTGGCGCAGCACTTGCGAGCCGAGGCCAATGTCCCGCAAGGGCGCATGGGCCGGCTCGGGTTCGCGACCGCGTGACATAGCGCGCTCTTCCTGGGCGGCGCTCGCGCTCAGGCTGTCCAGCGCGGTTGCGATGTGCCGGCAGCCAAGCGGTAGAATGTAGAGCAAGACGCCTCGTCCTTCCCGCTCAATCGCGCGCAGCCATTCCGTGGGCTGAATCATCTCGCCCGGCTGGGTCACGGTAAACACGTCTCGCAGCAGACTGGCGGTTTGCACCCGCACCAGGACAGGCTCGCCCGAGGCAACGTCGCCCAGCACCAGCGCCAGATACTCGGCGTCGGCCACGTCGGCCTCGTACAGGCAGGCGCGGTAAATCGCGCGTAGCCCAGCCCCGGTGGGGCGCAGGCTGGTCTCCGTCACCAGATGAACGAGCACCTCGCGCGCTAGCCGATACTGGACGAGATCGGAGATGTGCACGATGCCCAACTCGTGCTCGGCCGCGAAGACCTCCAGATCCGGCATGCGCGCCATTTCGCCATCAGGGCGCATGATCTCGCAGATCACGCCCGCGGGCGTGCGGCCAGCCAGGCGCGCCAGGTCGACTGAGGCCTCGGTGTGGCCGGTGCGGACCAGCACGCCACCCCGCTTTGCCCGTAGCGGGAACACATGCCCCGGAGTTACCAAATCATCCGGCGTGGTGTCCGACGCAACCGCGGTGCGGATGGTATGAGCGCGCTCGCGCGCTGAGATTCCGGTGCTGATGCCCTGGCGCGCGTCGATGCTGACCGTGAACGCCGTGTTGAGGGGCGAGCGGTTGTCCTGGGTCATCATGGGGAGGCGCAAGGCGGCCACCTTCTCTTCGGACAGCGCCAGACAGATGAGGCCGCGCCCCTGACTGGCCATGAAGTTGATGGCCTCCGGCGTAGCCAGGTCGGCGGCCATGGTCAGATCGCCTTCGTTCTCGCGGTGCTCGTCGTCGACCACCACGACCTGCCGGCCGGCGCGGATGTCCGCCAGGGCCTTTTCGACGTTGATGTGGGGATCAGAGGACACGGGCTTTATCCACGAAGCGGGCGACTTGCTTGGCAATCATGTCTGCTTCCATGTTGACACGATCGCCGGTGCGAAGCCCGCCCAGCAGAGTGACGGACAGGGTGTGCGGAATCAGCCAGACCTCCAGGCTGCGGCCGTCTACCTCATTGATGGTGAGGCTCACTCCGTCGATCGCGATGGAGCCCTTCCTGACAAGATAGGGCGCGACCGATTCGGGCGCCTCCAGGCGCAGGGCGAGGGTTTCGCCCTGCTTGCGCGCCGATTCCACCTTGCCCGTCCCGTCGACATGTCCGGTGACCAGGTGGCCTCCCAGCATGTCGCCCAGGCGCAAGGGGCGTTCCAGGTGGACGCGATCGCTGGCCTTGAGCGATCCCAAGGTCGTGCATGCCAGAGTTTCGGGCCCAAGGTCGGCTTCGAAGCGCCGCGCGCGCCGGGCCACGATAGTCAGACAGGCACCGTTGACCGCCATACTGGCGCCCAGAGGAAGCGAGGCCACGTCGAGATCAGTGGCGATCGCCAGGCGGCGCGTCCCGCCCGATCCGGCGCGCAGCGATTCCACTTTGCCGATGGCTTCGACGATGCCAGTAAACAATGCTTACTCTCGTGTCCGGTGCAGACGAATCAGCTTCTCATGGACCGCGGATCGAAGTTAGCGATTTCACCATAGAGGGCACAGAGGCCACAGAGCCGGACCGGAAAAGGAAGGGTTGGGTTTTTCGCGGTCCAGAATTCTTCTTCTCATCCGACCTCTGTGTTCTCTTTGCCCTCTGTGGTGGAAAAGCTAGCCAGCATCCCGGTCAGGCTCGTCGGCGCAACTTGGGACCGAGAACGTCGGCCTGAACAAGTACATCCTCGCCTATGGTGCAAACCTCAAACGGCCCGAGCCGCAGGGGAGTGCGCCAATCAAGCCCCGGGCCTTCTGCGATGGGGCGACCGCCACCCACAAGGCGCGGCGCGACAAAGAAGGCAATCGAGTCCACCAGAGCGGCTGAGATGAAGGCCCCGTGGACTCGACTGCCGCCCTCGACGAGAAGCGACTGCACCCCGCATTCGGCGAGGGCACGCAGGAGCGATCGGATGGGGACGCGGCCGGCGCGGTCAGCCGGTAGGAGCAGGACCTCGGCTCCGGCCCGGCGCAAGGCTCGTGCTCGGCCCAGCCGCGCGCTCGCGTCGCTTGCGCCCTCGCGCGACTGCGCGCCAATGATGAGCACCGGGGGCGTGCCGAGTTGCCGGATGAGCCTGGCCGTGGGCGGCGTGCGCAAGTGCCCGTCGAGCACCACCCGCAGAGGGCTGAGCCCGGCAGGCCCGGGCAGGCGTACGGTCAGGCGGGGGTTGTCCACCAACACGGTGCCCACCCCGACCAGAACCGCGTCGTGCTGGGAGCGCAGCAAATGGGCGTGCGCGCGCGCCGCCTTGCCCGAAACAAAGCGCGCGCTGGGGTCGCGCGGATGGGCCTCGCCGCTTCCGATAAATCCGTCGAGCGTGGTCGCGACTTTGAGTGTGACCCAAGGCCGGTGAGCCCGGACCCAGCGAAAGAAGGCGCGGTTTTGTTTTCGGCATTCCTGGTCGAGACAGCCCACGTCGACGCGAATGCCCGCCCGGCGCAGATGCAAAACGCCGCGACCACTGACCAAGGGATTCTCGTCGCAGCACCCGACCACCACGCGGCGGATGCCGGCAGCCAGGATGGCGTCGGTGCAGGGGCCGGTGCGACCCTGGTGGCAGCAGGGTTCCAGCGTGACATACAGGGTCGCGCCCTGGGTGCGGACGCCCTTGCGCGACAGCGCCTCGATCTCGGCGTGGGGCAGACCAGCGCGGCGGTGATAGCCCCGCGCCAACACGCGGCCTCCGCGCACCAGCAGGGCGCCCACCACGGGATTGGGGCGGGTCTGGCCGCGGCCAAGCTCGGCCAGGGCGAGCGCCTCGCGCATGAAGCGTTGATCAGCTTCGGAAGAAACCTTGCTCATGGGTCCTGGCCTTTCCAGCGCAGAAGTCTTTGTACCTCACTTAGCAGTTCGGTCGCGTCTTTGAAATGCATGTACACGGTGGCGAAGCGCAGGTAGGCCACATCGTCGATCTCGCGCAGGCGGCTCAGCACGGCGTCGCCGATCTTCGACGAGGCGATCTCCTTCTCGCTGGTTTCACGCAGCGACCGTTCGATGGAATCGGCCAGTCCCTCTAGCGCGGCCATGGGAACCGGCCGCTTTTCGCAGGCCTTGGTGACGCCCGCCAGCAGCTTGGCCCGGTCAAAAGGCTCGCGCCGCGCATCCTTCTTTACCACTGAGGGAAGCAGCTCCTCGACGCGTTCGTAGGTGGTGAAACGCTTGCCGCACCCCGCGCATTCGCGGCGGCGCCGCACAATTTGCTCGTCCTCGCTGGGACGGGTATCCACAACTTTGTCTTCGGTGGCGGAGCAGAAAGGGCAGCGCATGGTCCGTGGTCCAGGTATTGTCTAGCACCCCACGCGCGAAGTACGAATCACAGTGAACGGAAAGCCGCGCAGGGCTTCCCAACCCATGATCGCTCCGAGGTTGAATCGGCCGAGCCGGCTGGCGTGGACCTCGTGGTTTTCGGTCGTCTGTTCGACACCCGCGCGAAGCGCGTTCTTGGGCCGTGGGCATTGGCGCAGGCGTGTTCCTGCTCAATCCCGGTCATTGCGCTCGGTGGAATCGACAATAGAAACGCCGAGAGCTACGTTCGTATGGGCGCTTACGGAATTGCCGTGATTCATTCTGTGGTGGCCGTCGACGACGCGCGGATTGCCCTGCAAGGGCCGCTCTCTGTGCGTCTTCGAACAACTTTGAACAGAAATGTAGGATCTTGACAGGCCCACGCAGAACCGTACGCTTCTGCTGGTGCGCCCCAGACAATTCCGTTGGGGCGTAGCAATCAGTACAGTTTGAGGAGGCAGTGAATGGCTATGGCAACCGGGAAGGTGAAATGGTTCAGCGATTCCAAGGGGTACGGTTTCATCGCGCGGGATGGTGAGGAGGACGTTTTCGTCCACTACACAGCAATCACGGCAGAGGGGTATCGTTCGTTGGCCCAGGGCCAAACCGTGGAGTTTGACATCACCAAAGGGCCCAAGGGGCTGCAAGCCATGAATGTCAAGCGCCAGGAGGCGGCCGCGCAACAGGCGCAATAGGTCCGCCGGGTGCTGGCTCTCGTGGGCCAAGCCCACCCTCGCTGCTGAGAGAATCAATCGTCGCGCTGCCACGACATCTGGATGTCGGTGCCGAGTTCTGCAATGACCCGCTCGCGGAATTGGGTCTTGAGCTTCTCCGCGATCTGGCCCATACGCTGCTTGGAGACGCCGTAGCGGGCGCCCAGGGCTGAAAGCGCAGCTGCCTCGCCGGCGGTGGCCAGGTGTTCGCGCCAAACCGCCCGCTCGCGATCATCTCGCAGCTTGCTCTCGAAGTCATCCATGAGCTTGCGCACGGCTTGCGACAGCTCGCCCCGCGCGGCTTGCTGTTCGGGCGAAGCCTGGTGAATCGAGATCTTCTCGGCGAAGGGCACACCGTCTTCGTCAGACCGTGGTTCAAGCGAGATTTCGTGCGAAGCCAGGTGCGCGGACACTTCGGAGAGATCAGCCTCGTCTACTTCCAGCCGGGCGGCCAGCAACTTGGGCGTGGGATCGATGCCCTCGGCCAGGAGTTTCTGGCGCTCTTTCTCCAGACGGAAAAACAGTTTGCGTCCCGCACGGGTATTGCCTACATGAATCAGACGCGAGTTAGTCAGGAGAAAACGCAGGATGCAGGCGCGAATCCAGTAGGCAGCGTAGGAACCGAAACGCGTGCCCATGTCCGGATCCCAGCGGCGCACCGCCTCCATCAGACCGACGGCACCTTCCTGGAAGAGGTCCAGCAGGTTGAGCCAGGCCCGCCGGTACTGAAAGGCGATGGACACGACCAGGCGCAGGTTGTGCAGAACCAAGGTGCGAGCGGCGTTGACGTCGCCGCTCTTGCGCGCGGACTGAATGAGTTCGCGCTCCTGCTTCTCATCCAGGCGCGCGTAGCGGCGCGCCTCATTGATGAAGCGCTGGACCGGATCGCGCGCGGGCGCCAGGTGTCGTTCCAGCGCGGGCGGGACCGCTTCCGGTGCGGCGCTTTCCACCAGATCGGGCTCAAGCGGAGCCTGCACGCCTGCATCATCGGCACCCGTCTCGTCTGGGGTGGCGACGGTGTCGTCGTCGGGGCGGCTGGAAAAAGACTTGGTCATGGGGCGAAGAGCGCGGCCAAGAGCTGGTCGTTCTCCTCGGCCGTGCCAATGGTGATGCGCAGTTTGTCTGTGAGGCCGGGCTTGTCGAAGTACCGCACCAAGATCCCCTTGCCCCTGAGTGCGCGGTAGAGCGCGGCGGCGTCGCCGCCCGGGCAAGTGGCAAGCACGAAGTTGGCTTGGCTGGGAATCACCTGCCAGCCGCGCCGGCGCAGGGTTTCGCTCAAACGGGCGCGCTCGGCTCGCACGTGCTCCCAGGTGCGGCGCGCGTAGTCCTGGTCCTCCAGCGCCGCTGCGGCTGCGCTGACCGCGACCGCGTCGCAGTTGTAGCTGTCTTTGACCTTGTTCATTTCCGACACCACCGCGGGCGCTGCGATAGCGTAGCCGAAGCGCAGCCCTGCCAACCCATAGCCCTTGCTCAAGGTGCGGCAGACCATCACGTTGGCAAACTCGCGCACCAGGCTCAGGCTGTTCTCGTCGGCGAAGTCCACGTAGGCTTCGTCGACCAGGAGCAGGCCGGAAAAGCGCGCCGCCAATTCGCGCACCTTCATCGTAGGCACCAGCGTGCCCGTGGGCGCATTGGGGTTGGCGAAGAAGATGGCCCGCGCGCCGGTGGCCAGGAGCGCGTCGATGGGCAGCTCCCAGTTCGCGGCCCAAGGCACGGTCACCACCTTGACCTCGCCCACTTCGGCCAGCACGGGATAGAGCGAGTAGGTCGGATCCGGATAGGCGAAAACGTCGCCCGGGCCCAGGTATGCGCGTACGGCCATGGCCAGAATCTCGTCGCTGCCATTGCCCGCCACGATCATGTCGGGCGAAACCCCGTGCACCTGCGCCGCGGTTCGGCGGAAATCCTCTGCGTTGGGGCTCGGGTAGCGCCGTAGCCGCTCGGGATCGATGTGGCGGATGGTTTCGAGCACAAGCGGGCTAGGGGGAAATGGGTTCTCGTTGGTGTTGAGCTTGACCACGCGCTCGCCCGGCCGTGGCTGCTCGCCAGGCGTGTAGCCGGACATCTTCTCGACGTTGGGCCGAGCTTTGGGCGCGATCGACACGACAGTTCTTCCTTTCCTTGCTGGCCGTCCTAGGCCTGCGGCTACCCCTTGCCCAGGGTTTTGTCGCCCACCTTCCAATCAACCGGGGTCTGGTCACCTGTCTGCGCCGCGTGCAGCAGGCGGAGCACTTCATCCACCGAGCGGCCGATGCGCGTGATGTTGCAATCGGCGTGCAGGATGTCGCCGTCAGGATCGACGATGTAGGTGGCGCGCAGGGCTATGCCCCGGTTTTCGTCCAGGCACTGGTAGTCGCGCGCGATCTTCTTGTTGAAGTCCGCGATGAGCGGGTGGGCAAGGGCGCCCAGGCTGCCCTTGATCCATTCCCGGTGCGAGTACTTCGAGTCGGTCGAGCAACCCAGCACCACCGCGCCCAGCTCCTTGAATTCCTTGTCCCGGCGCGAGAACTCGGTGATCTCGGTGGGGCAGATGAAGGTGAAGTCGGCGGGGTAGAAGAACAGCACGACCCACTGCCCGCGGTACTCCGACAGCGAAATCTTGACGAACTTGCCATCGCCGGTCACGGCGCTTTCAGTGAACTCTGGTGCTTTCTTCCCTACGAGATTCATCGCCTGCAATCCCTCTGGCGAGCCTGGCGCACGCCGCCGCTCAGGCTATCACGTCCGCCGGTGCTTGCCAGGCCATCGGGGCTATGGAATGCATCGGGCTCGCTCCCGGGCGCGTTCGCGAATATAGTGAACGCTTCGGACGTCAAGCACCACGGAGGTATCGAACATGCGCAAATTCGTCATGGCCGCAGTATTGACCTTCACCGTTCTTCTGCCCGGCCTGTCGCAAGCCGCCTGGGAGTTGGAGGGCTCTTTGGGCAAGGGAGGCCAGGTAACTAGCCCGCGGGCCTGGGAGCAGCTCAACCTTATGCTCACCCCTGGCTATGCGCTGTCGATCCTGCGGCTGCAGCTTGGCATCGTGGCCAACTTCGCCGACACCTCAAACAGCGTAACCAATCTCGGGCTGAGGCCGATGATTGCCATTGTCCCTCCCATCCTGCCCATCTACGGCCGTGTCATTTTTGCCGTGAGCAACCTAACCGGGCGCAGAGGCATGCCGCGCGAGTATTCCTATGGAGCCGCTGGAGGTCTGCGTTTCGGCTTGGGGCCAATCGGCGTGTTTGCCGAAGTCGGGGTCTTGCCGGCTCGCCGTGCAAGCGAGAATGCCTTGATCATTGAGGGCCGCGTCGGCGCGTACATCAAGTTCTAGTCCGGCGAAGTCGATGAGCCTGTGCCCTGGCCGCATCCCACTGTTTCTACTTGGGGTCGCGCTTTGCCTGTGCTGCCACTGCGGGCGCAAGGCGCCGCCGACGCAAGTTCCGGACGCCGAGCCCGCGCCCGACCCCAAGCTGCGCACGTCGGCAGACACGGCGCCTGGGGTCAGGATCTTCTTTGTCAGCGCCGGCCAGACTCAAACCTGTGGGTTGCTGACCGACAACACGGTCATCTGCTGGGGCGGCAACAAGTTCGGGGAAAGCATGCCGCCGGCCGGGACCTTCAACCAAATCAGTGCGGGGAATGGGAGGACCTGTGGCCTGCGCAGTGACGGCGGTGTTTCCTGCTGGGGGCGCAAGCTTGCGGGCGACCGGCCCGGCCCACCCGAGGGCAAATTCGTGCAGTTGGGCGCCGGCCGGGGGAATCACCTGTGCGCCCTCGGGAGTGGCAACCAGGTCGTGTGTTGGGGGGACAATTCGAGCGGCGAGTGCGAGGCCCCGGCCGGTCGATTCGTGCAATTGAGTGCGGGCGGAGGGCATACTTGTGGTCTGCGTATCGATGGCGCGGTGATCTGCTGGGGGCAGAACGACAAAGGCCAGAGCGTGTCGCCCGAGGGACGCCACATCATGGTCAGCACAGGCTTGCAGCACACCTGCGCGATTCGCCACGAAGGTTTGGTGGCCTGCTGGGGGGCAAACGACGACGGGCAGGCAAGCCCGCCAGCGGGCCAGTTCAAGTTTGTCAGCGCGGGTGACCGGCACACCTGCGGGATCAAGCGGAACGGGGCTGCGGTTTGTTGGGGCCGGAAAGCGGAGCAAGAGCTCAAGGCGCCTGCGGGTGAGTTCATCATGCTCAGCTCGGGGGCCGCTCATGCTTGTGGCATGCGGAAGGATGGTTCTGTCGCATGTTGGGGAAACGACAGCTTCGGGGACACAACTCTGCCTGGGGGGCGCTACCTGCAGTTGAGCACAAGCAAGCACATCTGTGGCGTGCGCGACGACAAATCCTTGCGCTGCTGGGGGGAAAACGACCGTGGTCAGGCCGCCGCACCCAAAGGTACGTTCGCCGAGGTCAGCACCGGCGATGGTCACACCTGTGCATTGGATACCCAGGGTGCCATTTCCTGTTGGGGCGAAAACCAGGACGGCCAAAGCACGCCGCCTAAGGGGCAGTTCAGCGCCGTGACAGCGGGCGGCGCGCATTCCTGTGGCCTGCAGGCGGATGGATCTGTCGTCTGCTGGGGCCAGAACAGCCATGGCGAAAGCCAAGCCCCGGTCGAGACCTTCGCGCAGATAAGCGCAGGAAGGACACACACCTGCGGGATCTCGACCCGTGGACGTCTGTCGTGCTGGGGCGACAGGCGCCTCGGCCAGGCACGGTCGCCGAGCGGGAAGTTCATTGCGGTCAGCGCGGGTGGGACGTTCACCTGCGGGATTCGGGCCGGCGGAGCTGCAATCTGCTGGGGTGGCGAGCGGTCTGGCCAAACCCGGGCAGTGCCTGGACGCTTCAGCCTGCTCAGCGCAGGCGAGACCCACGCTTGTGGCGTCAAGGTCGATGGATCCCTCGCCTGCTGGCGAGCGGGCACGGCAGGAGAGCAGGGCGCTGATTTCGGTGCAATGCCCCCGGGGAAGTTCAAGCAGATCAGCGCTGGTGCAGACTTCTCCTGCGCCATCTCGCAATCCGGCCAGCAGATTTGCTGGGGCGTACTTGCGCGCCAGTCGCTTTGATAACGTCGCGTTCCTTCGCGAGCCGCGAACATTCTCGCCAGAGCCGCGATAGCCGCAGAAGGCCGTGGCCGTGGCCGTGGCCG
This sequence comes from Myxococcales bacterium, assembly GCA_003153015.1. GTDB lineage: Bacteria > Myxococcota_A > Polyangia > Fen-1088 > Fen-1088 > Fen-1137. The sequence goes on along the minus strand of PMBS01000169.1, from coordinate 18,803 downwards.
TGGCCGACGATCCATCCGGCCGCGGGCCACGTCTACGACCCCATGCGGCTTTCGCGGGATTGTGGCGGCATCCAAGGCCAGGACGCCAATGCACGAAGGGAGTAGACTACGCGGCATCATGCGCAAAACCGTCGTGACTCTCGGTCTCGCGTTGGTGTTTCTGGCGGTCCTGGGAATGGACGTCCGTGCGGACGTCACCTTTACCAACCCTGGCCCGGACTTGCAGACCTTCCTGAACGCCGCCGGGCTGACCCAGGGGGACCTCAACAACAAGATCGATTCGTTCTTCAACTCGAGTGGCTTCCTCAAGAACTTCGGTGATGCGCAGAGCTTCACCAGCAAGGGGATGGGCGTGGACTACGCCTCGGAGGCGACGTACTTCGAGGTCGGCGGTTCAGTCAACTTCGCGTTGGGCATGGACAGGACCTACCAGCCAGACAACTCGCAGAACTTCCCCATCCAAGGCGTGGGCTTCAACGCCTCGGTCATGGCGGGGCTCAGCCTAGGCTTCCTCGGGATTCCCGTCATGCTGTTCGCCAACGGGATGCACGTGCCGACCCTGACATATGGCGCCATGAGCGGAACGCTCGACAACTTTGGTGCCCATGTGCAGCTCCGGCTCTTTGGTCCGTCGCGCGACACGTCCGCGCTCAAGATGCTGGTTCGTTGGGGCGGCATCGCGATCACCACCGGTTTCGACTACTCGCACATGAATCTCGGGCTGACCCAGAAGGATTTCAAGTCGAGTTTCAGCATCCCCGAGAGCGCTGCCAACGGCGTGAATGTGGACGTGGCGGGATTGGGCAGCGGCACTTTGAGCATTGACATGAAGACGATGAGCATTCCCATCGAGCTCACGACCAGCGTGCGCCTGCTGACCCTGCTCACTGTGTACGGCGGTCTGGGCTTCGACTTGCAGTTGGGCGGCGGAAGCACGTTGGACTTGAACGTCAGCGCAGCGATGACCGGCCATGTGCAGGGGCTGCCCGATGCGAACTTGGGTACGGCGACGGTCACTGCCTCGGCTCACGCCGACCCTAGCCCGGCAAAGATCCGCGGCCTCATGGGACTGCAGTTCAACCTGTGGCTGATCCGCCCATTCCTCCAGTTCAACGTCGCCAACACCAGCCCCACCATGGCCAGCCTTGCGGCGGGTCTGCGCGTGGCGTACTAGAGCGCCTGGGCAGAGAGGCTGCTGTGAACGTCACCGTGCCGCGCGCTGACCCGCGGGTTTCCATCGTGATCCCGGTTTTCAACGAAGAAGCGGTCTGGGTTGGGCTATGCCGCGCACGCCGTCTACGTACGCTTCTGGCTCAAAAAGGCGGTTGTCGGGCGGACCTCGCTGGTCATCATCAACATCTTCTTTTCCAGTATCGTTCTTCCCTGTCTGGGTCTCGTGGGCGAATACGTGGCGAGAATCTTCGAGGAGGTGAAGCGCAGGCGGCTCTACCTCGTCCGGCGCAAGATCGACGGTACTCCCGCAGCCGCGGAGGTCTCGGGTCCGGAGCGACGCTAGGCGCGCTATCCGGGGACCCAGCGCACGCCAGGAGCACCAGGAGCCAGGAGTCGAGCGGGTTTCCCTGCGGGCGGAACCAAGATATGCTGTATGGCGCGCCTCAATGGGCGCGACAGAGTAGGTCCCCCTTCACGTGACAAGCGAGAACGACAGCATAGTCCCTGACAAGCCATCGCTGGAGCCGGTCGCCGCCCAGCCGGAATCGGCAACTGAGTCCCACGTGCGTCAGGCCCCAACCGCGGCCCCTCCGCCCGATGGGTCCACGTCGACTTGCAGCAGTCGCAATCTCACACCTCTTGAGGTCGCTGACTACGCTGCACGCGCACGCACGTACGCTGGGTTGCTCCTGGAGGATGAAGCGAGCAGCCGTCCAGACCTTCGGCTCGCCCGGCTGCTGCTGCGCGAATCATTCATTGCAGCCGCCAGTGCCATCACCGGCAGCGAAGCCTGCCGGACGCTCGACCAGGCAAAGAGCGCACTGGAGGCTCATCCTGATGTTGCAACCGCAGAGGGCGGCGCATACCGACTGCTCACCATGGCCGCCGAGCTAGGCTCGGAAGGCGAGCCCCGACTTCCAGTGCTGCGCGAAGCCGAATCCCTGGTGGCTGAACTCGTCGCTGCGGCCTATGGAAAACGGAAGCCTCGACGTGTGCGGCCGGGACGCCGCTGGCTCATTGGTGGGGCGCTACTGCTTGCGGTCGGGGTGGTAGCCGGTCCCCGGCTCATCCGGCTGATGGCTCACCACCGGTGGGACAAGTACCGATGGCACTCGAGTAGCGCCAGCTCTGGTTTCAAAGCGAACGGTACCCTGGGCGAGCACCAGATCGCGGATTTGGTGTTCCATACTGAATTCGAGAATGGCCCGTGGGTGGTTATCGACATGCTCGAGTCCCGGTCGATCGACCGGATTGTCATCATGAACCGGCAAGACTGCTGCTTCGACCGTGGCCTTCCCTTGCTCGTTGAGGTCGGCAACGACGGCGTCACGTTCACACCGGTCGGCCGACAAACCACGCTATTCGATACCTGGACGGTGGACTTCGCCGCGCGCGAGGCGCGCTACGTGCGCATCCGCTCGGAAGGCGCCACCATTCTACACTTGGCCGAGATTCGCATCCCATGATGGGGCGATTCGGGCTCGCTTGGCCGACTAGATTCCCATCCTGGCCCTATGCGGTGGTCGTCCTCGCGTTCACGATCGCGCGTGGGGTCTATCGGACCGTGTTCGGTATCCAGTTCGACCCCTCGCCCGTCTCTTTCTACGTCCAGTACATTGACCCGTGGTTCATCGAGCACGACTTCGCGCGCAGTCTCCTTTATCTACATCATCAAGCCCCCCTGCAGAACTTGCTGGTGGGACTCCCGCTGCGGCTGTTCACAGCCAGCTGGGCCTATCTGGCGCTGGAGATACTCTACGTGGTCCTGGGACTCGCCATCGTGCTCGGCGTGCTCCATGTGATGCTTCGTCTCGGGGTACGACCCGCCGTGGCCGTCATCACCAGTTCCCTCTACGCCATTTCTCCCACCACGGCACTCTATGAGAACTGGCTCTTCTACCACGTCCCTGTCACTTTCTGCCTCGTTCTCTCACTGGTTTTCCTGTTGCGGTTCTACCGCCTCGGAACCCATCGCGCTGGTTTCTGGTTTTTCGCCGCGATTGCGATGGCGGCGCTCTTTCGTTCGACTTTGGGTCCGCTGTTTCTCGCGGCGATAGTCGCCCTGGTAATGCTGCGTCCCCCGACCACGCCAAGGGGAGGCTCTGGTCGCAAGATGGTTCTACGAGCCGCAGCCATACCCTTCATAGTTCTGCTTCTGAACTCGTGCAAACCTTCCCTGCTGCTTGGGTATGGCTATGGCGAGGTCATGTTCTGGGGAAATCTCTCGCAGAAGATCAGCGGGGAGCTCGGGGAAAGATTTCCCGCTGAAAGACAACGCCTCTTGAACGAGGGCAAGATTTCGCAGGCCACGATGATTTTCTGCCTGACGGATCTGAGGGATTTCGGCAGGCTGCGGGTGCCCCACGAACCCAAGGGTGTGCCACTGCTCGACCTCGATCGCACGCCGAATGGTCGCTGGAATGCCCATGCCTTCGAGTATCTTCTCCTCGCCCGGAAGTACTACAAACCGGACGCCCTATACCTGATTTCCCACTACCCGGGCGTCTACATCCAGAGCGTCTGGCATGCCCTGTCCTGGTATGCATCCTCTGCGACCAAGGACGGCATGCTGGCGCGCACGAAGAACTATCTTGGCGTGCGGAATCTTGTCGAGACCATCAACCGTTGGAGCGGGAAGGGCAAGGGAGACCGGCTGCTCGCACTCCTGATTGGACTCCCGTTGGCCTTCGCCTATGGACTCTACCGGCTCGTTCGCAGCCGCTATCGACGCGAAGGTCAGCGGACCAGCGTGATTGCCATCGCCTACATGTTGCTGACCATCTCCTACGCCACGTGCGTGTCTACCATGGTTTCTTGGGGAGACTTCAGCCGCTACCGGTTCGAGATCGACCCCTTCTATCTCGTGTTGTTGGCTGCCTTGCTGTCTGACGTGAGTCAGCGCGTTCCGGCTGCCGCGAAACGCATTGGTCAGTGGATGAGGGATTTCGCCGCCAGGAGACTCGGGATCGCTTGGGTTGTGGAAAGGCGGGAAACAGGCCATTCGAAACCGGTAGGATTCGACGACCAACTAGCTCGGCCGGAGCGCAGTGTCGCAGGCACGCCACCACCAGTAGACTCAAAGCAGCTTCGTGTCTTGCGGCTAGCGGTCGGCGTCGTTCACAAGTTGCGTGCTCTCGCCGGCTCTGGTTTGCGGGGGATTTCGAGAGAACGGATTGTGGTCAGGTTCTGTCTCGGAGTCTGGGGCATCGTGATTGTGGCGCTACTCCTCGCCACACTTTCCCGTGAGCTCTCGCTGGTCCGAACCGGGGACCAGGGCCAAGCCTATCCCCTGCCGTACTACGGCGTGCTGCTGACGGAGCTCGCGACGGGTCCGGCGATTCCCGGCAATGATTTTAGCCAGGTCTACGCGTCGGCCGCTTCGCTGCGGAGGGGCGGGTCCGCTTATCATCCAGCCAATTGGCGCGGCGGACGGCCGGGCTACCCACCGCTCGCGAACTGGCTCTACGTGCCAGTCGCGGGCTTTCCGTTCGACGTGGCGATCCTGTTTCAGCATGCGGTATCGCTGCTCGCGCTGGCTGGGGCAACTATCACGGTGCTCTGGAAAACTGGCCTCCGCAGACATATCTGGCGGGTGAGCTTGGCGCAAATGGCGCTCTATTTCCTGACTCCCATCGGACTGACCCACTTCGAGCGCGGCCAATTCGATCTGCTAGTCGCCACCGGCGTCCTGCTTTGCTATGGCTGCGTGTTCCTTCCGGGAAGTCGGTTCGGCACGGCGGCGCTGAGTGGCTTTCTCGGGGCGATCAAATGGAGCGCACCGATCTTTCTCGGTGGGTTCTCCTTGCTCGCTTTCCTGCTAGGGATCGGCAAGAGACGCTGGGCCTTCTTTCTAATTCCGGTGGTGACCGTGGCAGTGACCCTCTGTTTTTGGCGCGAGTTACCGGAATATTGGGTCAGCATCAAGGTCTGGGAGCTCGATATGAGCCCCTCCGGGATAACCTTTCATCACCTACTGCCCCGCGCGGTTGTGCGCGCACTGCCGCTCCTGGTTCCGACGGTCCTGGCCGCCCTGGTTTGGGTGCGAGTGGACAGGCGAGAGGCGCGCGTCCGGGTCTTGCGCAGTATCAGTTTCCCTGTGGCTCTCACCCTGGTCATACAGTCGATCTGCTTCAGCAGGCTTTCCTTCGAGTATCATACCGTCACCCTGCTCGCTATGATTCCGGCGATCGTTGTTTGGATCGACCGGGAACACTGTGTCACCGCTGCGCTGAAAGCGTTCACCGCGTTGTCCTTTGGTCTCTTGCTATTGGTGACTTTTCGCGTGTTCGGTTTCAGCAACCGTTTCGACTCGGCCGGGATGACCAGGGTTTATGCGTTCTTTGCAATGCTCTTTTTCTTGGAGTCCGTCTACATCGTATGGTTCACCGAACATTTAGGCTGGGCCGAGCGAAACTCGCACGCAGACAAACCATTTTGGAAACGGCTGGGCTCCGGCCCCCGCGACGAAGGCCTCAGGACGGACGGCCACCCTGTCCCCTTGTTGGTTGCGATCGGACATCTACGACTTCTTCTAGCCCGGACATTTCGTGTTCCCTCTACAGGAATGTCGGACGGAACTTTCCAGTCCGGGAAATGGGGCTGCGCCGCTAGCTCTCATCCGGCCTCCCCAAGCCGCGTCGAGGTCTGGAGGTCTTTATCCATGCCCGAGCAGAGCGACAATCTGCCTGCTGGCACCCGGCTCGTTCCTCCCGCATCGGCAGAGTTGGCCTCCGAGGTGTCGCGCGTTCCCACATCTGGCGTGACCGAGCCCGTCCCCACCAGCCAAGCCCGGTTGGCAGTGGCGGTGGCAGTCGGCCGCTTGTTCGACTGGCTACTCTTGCGCAACGATTACAGACGCGCCCAAGCGGCAGCCAAATCCACGCTCCCAGCCCAGGCGGAGGCATTCGAGCTGGCGCACGTTTACGTCCAGGCGGCCGAGTCTTTGCTTGAGGTTGTACCCGATGTGCCAGTGGCACCGGTGCTAGGGTTGCTGCGAGATGCGATGCTGTGGTCGCTGACCCCGGATGGTTCGCCTCGGCGGCTGAGGGAGATCTTCGAGGGCGCGCCGGAATCTGTCCTGATGGTGGCCGCGGGCGGGGTGAACGACATGTCCCGACTGCGGGCCCTGGCGACACGTCCCATTATCGAACTGGCAACCCGCATCCCCGCGGAAGAGCAGCTTGCGATCGCCCTGGCCGCGCGCAAGTGGCTGCGCGCCTATCTCGCCCAGACCGATGCCGGCTCGGTGCGACGGGTGTCGCTTCGCAGACGCCTGCGTGTGCTCGCCGTCGCGGTCTTGGGCCTGGTGGCATCGATTGTCGTGGTGTACGGCATCTCGTCTTGCCTGACGGTGTTTGGCGATCTGGCGCGCAACAAGCCGTGGGTGCAGAGCAGCCAATGGTGGGGCGGGACCTCACCGCCGGGCATGTTTTTTCACACCAACGACGAGCCCAACCCGTGGATCCGGTACGACCTGGGCGCGCCGACCCCGGTCCATCGCCTTCTCGTCAAGAACCGGACCGATTGCTGTAGTGAACGCGCGGTCCCTCTCGTGGTGGAAGTCAGCTCGGATCTGGTCAACTGGGACACGGTCGCACGGCAGAACACCAACTTCGAGACCTGGGAGCCTTCGTTTCCGACGGTGAAAGCCCGCTACGTTCGGCTACGCCTCGATCGCGTTGGGACGTTGCACCTGGCGATGGTGCGAATGTACTAGCGCAACGACGGGTAGGGGGACGGAAAAGTGCCGGCCGATGCCGCGGCTAGCGCAAGTCGTACCGTGCCGACCCGGGTTGGTAGACCACGGTCCTGATCGGAACTTCGGGGGGAGCCTGGCCATCGGCGTACAGCTTCTTGCCGAAACATAGAGGCTCGATAGCGGCCAGGTAGCTCAGGGACTCAAGGAAAGTCGCCACCTCGAGTCGGAGCACTACCGGGCCAGCGGACTGGCGGCACGCCAGCCGGACCATTCGCCGTTGCTCGGACAGAACCGTGCCGTAGGCAGTTCCGCGTGTGCCCCCGCGGTCGCGTATGAAGTGCATCCAGTCGGTCAGAAACTGCATCTGGAATAGGGCGCCCATCCAGACCAATCCGATCAAGATCGGACGCAACCAGCTCAGCCGCTGGCGCAGCAGGTTGCACATACCCGCCACCGCCACCGGCACAATCCAGTACGATGTCCATTGGTAGTACGGCTGCGACCGCTGGCCGCGCCAGGTGAAGAAAAAGGCGTAGCCTATCCAGACGGCCAGGGCGAGCATCGCGGTGCGCCGGCGGTGTCGGGTGGAAGCTCCAATCATGGTCAGGACCAGCGTCAGGGCAACGCCTATCGCCAGCACGGCGACCGTCGTGTCCAGTCGATCGACCACCCCCCAGGTGGGCGAGACCTGCGTGAAGATAGTCCAGTCGTTTTCGAGGAAGTGCTGAAATCCCGCGAGAGTGGCCACGCGAACCGGCTCCTTCAGAAAGATCAGGAACCGTGTCCAGTCGAGCGGCACGCCCGGTGTCGGGCTGCTGGCTTGACCAGTCAGGTAGCTGGCGTAGGGAAGGTTGATCACGCCAACGCAGCCAACGACCAGTAGGGTGTTGACGATCCGACGTCCCCGCGGACTCTGCACCACCACCAGCCCCAGCAGGAAGACCGTCAATGGGCTGACCATCAGATGGGTCGAGAGCGCGAGCCCCAGCAGCGCCCCGATGGCAAGGGCCCGACCGGCGGAAAGCTGGCTGCGCCAGCACAGCAGCCCCACGGCCAGAGCCACGTTCACGTCGACCAGCTCGTCCCAGGCCACCCGCGACCAGAGGAACTGGTAGGGGGACGACGCGAGCACGACGAGCACGGTTGCCGAGACCATGATCCTGTCGCCGTACAGACGTCCAAGGCCCAGGGCCAGGATGATGTGCGCGGCGACCATGAGCATGGTCATCACGAGGATATGGATCCCGGGCGCGGGCCCCGCGACCAGGTCGATGGCGCCGTGGAGCCACACAATGGCCGGCCCGTAGTGCAAGCCCTGGTTGCCCGCGATCGGCGAGGCCGATGCCCACTTGCCCGTGGCTAGCTGCGCCCGTGCGGCATCTAGGAACTGCGGCTCGTCGAGAACGAACGAAAACAGGTCATGGTTGGCAAAACGGTAGCTGACAAGGACGACCGACACCGCAAAGAGCAGGTATCCGGGGAGGCGATGGCCCCGGACCCGTCCAATCAATCGTGCGACCGCGTTCAACCGCATCAGTATCCAACAGGCTGATTCCCCGAACAAGCAGTTGTCGTGCTGCGCTCCGTGCGCTCCCCCTACATGCCCTACATGCTCCCCCCCTACAGACTTCGCGAGTTGGCGGCATCGTGCTACCCTGGCATTCCCCTGCCGCGCGGTCGCCGTGGGGCGCATCCGCCGGTGGACGTTGGCGAGCAAGTCTTGCGAGGACAGACATGAAGATTTCTCTCACTATCCAGGTTAACAAGACGTCGATTTGGCGGAACGCGGCTGTGGCTGCGCCGATCATTGTGGCGATGGGCCTGCTGGGCGCGACCCTGCGCAAGCGTAGCCTGATGGAGCCGTTCTTCGTCCACGGCACCTACTTCGTGCTTCTGACCATGGTCGTATTCTGGGCGTCGATGTACATGATCGCCCTCAAGGGCACGAGCAAGGAGAGGCTGGTAGGGTGGCTGAAGGATAACTGGCGCGGGCTTGTCCTTGCCGCGGTTGTCTCGCTGGTCGCCATCCTCGCGGTCGAGCCAGCCCTGCGGGTTCTGGCCGACGAGACCAACCTGGTCGGCGTATCCAAGAACCTGCACTTCAACAAGACCGCCGACTTCGCGACTACGGGCAAGTGGTACTACGAGAGCTACTGGAACCTGAACGTAACCTTGGATCGGCGCCCGTCGCTCTTTCCCTTTCTGGTCAGCTTGATCCACGCGGTCAGGGGCTACAGCTACACCAATGCCTTTCACGCCAACGCCATGCTCATCCCTTTGTTGGTCTTCGTCGCCTATCGCTTGGCCAAGTCCCTGGGCGGCGAGGCATTCGGCATCCTGGCAGGCGCGTTTGTCATGGCCCATCCCATCACCCTGCTCTCCGCCCGCTCCGCTGGCTTTGACGTGATGGCGGGATTCTTCGCCCTGGTCTCGGTCAAGCACTTCTTCGACTATGCCAAGGAACCAACCGCCAACCGCCTGGCCCTGCTTTGGCTGAATCTCTGCATGCTTACCCATGTTCGCTACGAGGGCGCTGGTTTTCTTGTCGTGTCGTTCGTGATTTTGTTCGCTCTGCGCATGGTGAAGTGGGAGCACGTGAAGCCCTACCTGGTCGTCTATGCCTTCACGCCACTTTTCCTTTTGCCCCGCCTCTGGCAGATGGTCTTGAAGGCCGACGACGCTGAACAGCCGCTGAATGCGAGCCTGTTCGGCTGGAAATATGTGGCCGAGAACGCTCGCAACTACTTCGGCTTGGTGCTCAACCCGTTCGATTTTCGTCGGCCCCACTCGGCCTTGCTGTTGGTGCTGGGCCTAGTCGGCTGCGTAGTCGTGGCGCGCTCGCTGTGGAAGATGGCCCACGAACGCGAGCGCAAGTTCGCCACGGAACGTTTTGCCGTTTTCGCTATTGTCTGGGCGGGCATGATGGCGGTGATCTACTTCAGCTATTCCTGGGGCAAGCCCCTGCACCCAGCATCGGCGCGGCTGTTCGTGCCTTTTGATGCTTTTGTTTCGTTGCTGGCTGCGTGGGTTGTGGCCTTGCTCTGCCGGCGCGCGCCGCTGTGGCTGCCGTCGCTCGTGGCGGCTGCGGCTGTTTTCCTGCACGTGTCGGTGGCCAGCGAAGGTCGCTTGATCAATGAGCTAACCTTGACCCGCGAGGCGGCTCAGATTTGGCGCTACTTTGCCCAGCTCCACGACAAGAACATCATGGTGGTCACCGACCGGCCGGGCCTCTACACGGTGATGGACTACGGAGCCCAGGACCTGTCAGCAGCCAAGCAGGCTCAGGATCTGACTTTCGAGTTGTCCCGCCATCTCTACCGGGACATGTACGTCATTCAGGAGATCGATCTGACGACCAAGCAGCCCCTGCCTGAGTTCGAGATCTGGCCCGAACACAAGAAGGAATCCGTTCTCGAGTTCCAGAACGCGGAAAACTCGACGGTTCGGATCTCGCGCATAGTGCTAGAGCCAACGCCTCCCCCGCCGGCACAGCCCCCTGGCCCAGCGGCGCCGAAATAGGCTGTGGGGTCCAACACGATTTCGCGCTGGGAGTCCGGCCGGAACGTCCAGACCGAAGCGATGGAGATTATGCTTCGGCTTATTCGGGACTTGCCGGGAAGCCTCGACTACCTACGTCGACATGCGGCGTAGAGTGCCGGGGCAAGTCCCCTTCGTGTAGGCGCGAACTGCGGTCCTCCTGCGGGCGCCCGTTCTTCCATATAATGGGCCATGAAAAGTTTGCGGGGTCCGCAACGGCGTTCCGGGTGCGAGGTGGTCACTAGGGGCACACGAGGCCATATAGACCTACCGAGGGAAGGGCATCTCGCTGCGAAATCACTAGGGTTTTCGTCGGTGGCAGACCTGGCCGGCGGCTTGCTTACTGCAAGAGTCTGAGGCAACCCGCATGATCTCCGGCCCATCCCGAGCATTTCGCCGCTGGTGTGCGGCGACGATGTTGCTGGTGGTGTCCTGGTCGCTTCCGGGCTCGGCATACGCGACGGTCAGCCCGATGGAGATTGTGAAGTATCAGCTTCGCAAGCCGAACTTCCTCATCGTGGTCGAGAGCGCGGAGTCGATGCAGGGGATTCCGGGTGAGAATGCCACGCGCTTCAACGAGGTCGGCGCGGACTGCGAGAAAGGCGATCGCTTCTGCCGCCTCTATGGCCAGGCCGGGCGTTGCGAGTTCTCGGGAATGGGCGCCCAGGGGTACCAGTTCGACTACGTGTCGGGCGGGTCAGGCGGAGGCACCTCCCAAATCTCCGGCACCGCGACTATGACTGTCACGCAGTCCGGCACTGGCACCCTCATCGCCATAGCTCCGACGACCACCAGCACGAAGGAGGGGCCGAGTGTGACTGCGACGGCGACCGGAACGGTGGCTATCGTTACTTCTCAGAGCGCGACAGGCACGGCCACTTCGACTGCGACCCAGACCGTGAGCCAGGCCGCTACCCAGACGGCATCCAACAGCCGGACCAACACCCAGGCAACGACGCAAACCTCGTCGACCAGTCAGACCAACACGCAGGCGGCGACAGGAACCTCGTCATCCAGCCAGACCAACATCCAGACTGGGACGCAAACCTCGTCGTCCAGCCAGACGAACATCCGGACGGCGACGCAAACCTCGTCGACCAGTCAAACCAATACGCAGGCGGGGACACAAACCTCGACGGCCAGCCAGACCAATACGCAGACGACAGCACAGACACAATCAGGGAGTCAGACAAGCACACAGACAGCAAGCCAGTCGCTCTCAGCTAGCCAAACCAAGAGCCAGACGGTCACGCAGACCGGATCTGCGAGTCAGACGAATACGCAGACCGGGACAGCTTCAAACTCCCAGAGCCAGACGAACACGCTGACCAACACGGGGAATGTCACGTCGAGTCAGTCCACCACGCAAACCACGTCGCAAAGCAAGACGACTAGTCAATCGAATACGCAGACCGGCACGGTCACGAGTTCTAGCAGCCAGACGAATACGCAGACCGCAACCCAGAGTCTGAGTTCGAGTCAGACGAATTCGCAGACGGCGACGCAGTCAACATCGAGCAGCAACAGCCAGACACAGACAGCGACGCAGTCGAATTCAAACAGCAATAGCAACACGCAGACGGCGACGCAGTCAACATCGAGCAGCAAGACCCAGACACAGACAGCGACGCAGTCGAATTCAAACAGCAATAGCAACACGCAGACGGCGACGCGGTCAACCTCGAGCAGCAACAGCAACACGCAAACGGCGACGCTGTCCTCTTCGAGCAGCAAGAGCAACTCAGGGACTTCGACGCAGACATTGACCAACAGCAAATCGAACTCGAACAGTGGCACGCAGACCAAGACGGGTAGTCTTTCCGGCACCTCTACCAGTACCGCCAGCAACACGGCCATGAATATCGGCAAGGACACGAGCATAGTTGGCTACTGGCCCCTCGACGAAGACCCAACCGTGTCCCCTAACAAATACGCCGACGAATCGGGAAACAACAACGACGGCGGCGCCCACGGATACCCAACGAGAGTCACCCCGGGGGCTCAGCCTGCCTTCTCGACGGCGGCGGCAAGCTTCGGGACTGGGAACACGGACTATGTCGACGTGACGGGAATGACAACCGCGTCTAACGCTATGACCATAGCTGTCTGGGCAAAGCTTGGCAGCGTGACTGATAGACAGGACTTGGTGGCCTTCACTCCTGGGGGCGATGACGCCGGGAATGGTCTCCGCCTATTCGTCTATCCAAACTTTATCATATTTGACAACAACAAGGCTTTGGTCTCCGGCGCCCCCCCCACAGGGTATGGTATCAAGTACAACGCATCTTACGGCTCAGGCGCATGGGGCCTAATTGTGGCTACGGTCAACAACTCCGCCGGCGGCAACTGGAACCTCTACCAGTTCAATAACTCTTGTAGCCAGACTACGGCGCCATCCGTGGCGGTGGCTGCCGGCCTCTTGTCCTTGACGACCGCAAGTGCGTGGTGTTTCGGCGCCGGATGCATCAGCGGAGTGAATTACTTCGGTAGCAACACAGCCGGCAGCCTCGATGAAATACGCGTCTGGAACCGCGAGTTGACTTCAGCAGAAGCCAAGAACCTGTGCACCTCGAATTATCCGAAGACCAGCACCCCGACGGGAACCAGTACCGCGTCTTACGTGCAGACCGGCGGCACTTCGACGACCACGGCGACGTCGACCGGGACGGCGACGAATTCGTACTCCAGTTCGCTCACGCAGACGTCCACCCGGACGTATTCGTCGTCGTCGTCGTTGAGTTCGACGTCCACCTACACGAACACAGCGTCGTCGTCATCGAGCTCTTCGTCGACGTACACGAACACGGCGTCGTCGTCATCCAGCTCTTCGTCCACCTACACCAACACGTCGTCGGCGTCGTTGAGTTCGTCGTCTACCTACACCAATACGAGGTCGTTGTCCTCCAGTTCTTCGTCCACGTACACGAATACAGGGACATCGACCTCCAGTTCGACGTCTAGCTACACCAATACAGGGTCTTCATCGTCCAGCTCCAGTTCGACCTACACCAATACCGGGAGCAGTTCTCTCACCTCGACGGTTTCCGCCACGAACACAGCAACGTCCTCGCTGACTTCATCGAGTTCATTCACGCAGACCGGCTCTCTGTCGGTGACCGGGACGTCTACGCTTACCAGCACGGCGACTTCTTCAGTGAGCGCGTCGATTTCGAGCAACAACACAGTGACGTCAACCTTGAGTTCCAGCGGTACATACAGTACCAGCGGAACGTCGTCGGTGAGCTCGTCGGCAACCTATACGAACACAGGTTTGACTTCCTTGACTTCCAGCTCGACGATGACCGTGACAGGGACGTCGTCGGCAAGCAACACTGGCAGCTACACCTACACGGGGACTTCGTCAGCAAGCGGGAGCGGTAGCTACACTAATACCGGGACTTCGTCAGCAAGCGGGAGCGGCACCTCCACGTACACAGGGACTTTGTCAGTCAGCTCGAGCGCAACGAGGACCACCACGGGCACGTCATCGGTGACCTCATCCGTGTCGATGACCACCACGGGGACTTCATCGGCAATTGCCTCAATCACCGGGACCAGTAGTGCGATTCAGTCGGACGGTACCGGCACCAACACGACTACGGTGAGCCAGACCGCCGGTACAACCGGGACAGTCACCCAAACGGCCACCGCGTCGTCGATTGGGAGCCAGCCGGATACCGCCTTGATCACCCAGACCGTGACCGGGCCACAGAGCCTGACCGGGACGGTCACGACGACCTCAGTCTTGCAGCTGGTGCCCGACCTCGGTGCTTGTACGGCGTCGAGTTGCCTCGGGACCAGTGGCTGGTGCTACCTGAACAGCACCGTCGCGTGCACCGCTGACGGCACATGCTCGGGCCTCACCCCAGGCGACTTCTGCCGCTACCTTAACACCAACGATGGCACCGGCCGGGGCACGGACGACTTCTGCGCAGACAGTGTCAGCGCCGGCGGTAGGAAGACTTGTCGCTACCAGGCCACGAGTTGCAGTAGCCCTAGCGACTGCCACGGCGGGGTGGGGGACTACTGCGTAGACGGGACCCCGGCCATGATGTGCCAGAAGACCGGCTTGTGGTGCTGGCGCTCACCCGGGGGCGCCGAGTACGGGTGCGCCAGCGGCGACACCTGTGTCCCCGCCACCTCGCGCGCGATGATGGTAAAGAACGCTGTGCGCCGGGTGATGCTCGAGCACGCCTACGACGACTCGGCGGTGGTGAAGATGGGGCATATGCACACCTTCCAGGCCGACCGGAGCCTGAACGCCGCGAATCTGTTCCCGTATGTGAAGCTGGACACCTCCTTGACCACATCGCTCCGCACTGAGGTGAAGTTCCTGCCCCGAAGTGAGTTGTTGAAGGGCAAGAACGGACCTTGCTTCTCCGAAAGTGGGGGACCGAGCAGCACCTGCAAGATCGACTACGGCGCCGGGGGCGCGACGAGTGCGCCGGAAGTGACCTATTCCATCTCGCAAGGCCCGGGTGGCTACGACAGCCGCTACGCGGTGCCCACGGAAGACGGCAAGAACTACGTCAGGGAAGAGTGCGCCTGGAGTACGTGCAAGATGTCGCACTCGTTCAGCAGCGGGAATGGTCTGTACGAGGGTAGCTACTATTCCTTCGGCTACACCTGGGGCACGCCGGTGGGACCAGGGGACCCCAATAACCCGGTGCTCGGCAGCGTCTACAACCCACAGTATCTCATCACCTACAAGGGCAAGTCGTTCATTGACAATGGCATCTGGTATCTGATGGACGCTGAGCGCAGCGAGTACGTGAACGAGAACAAGTACGGCGCCAACGAGTTCACTAGTTCCACGTGGAGCCAAGGCTGGAGTGCCCCAGGAACGGAGTACCACCTTCCGCTGGTCGGCGACAGCAGCGACGATCCCCTGTCTGCATCGGCCACCTGCAATGCCTCGAACGGAGCCCAGTGGGACTACTACGTCGTGCCGATGGTCAATGCTACGACTTTCTCGCCGCCGCCCTACACTTCCAGCAAGAGCGTGACGCCCACGCAAAAGGCGTTGATGAACGCGGCGCGCTTAGACAAGGCTTCCTTTGGCGGCTTCTATGCTACCGGCCACGTCGAGCCCGTCGCGTGCGCCCTCGATGGTCCGCAGAGTGTGGCTGGCTACATGTCAACGGTGAAGAGCAACGACGGGACGGCATGCTGGGAGAACCACGTCCTGCTCGTGGTTGACGGCTTGCCGCGCGGCCCGGGCGACGTGGCCGTGGGTGGAGTCGACTGCTCGGCAGCCGCGTGCGTGTACTCCAAGGACCACCAAGATCTCTCTGGCTGTGTCTGCCCGGCGGTGACCAAGGCCCGGGCGCTCGCAGCAAGTGGGGTCAACGTGCACGTGATCGCGGCCACCACGGATCTGACTACGCGCAACTGGTATGCGGCGGCTACCCTGAACAACATTGCCCGGGCCGGCAGCACCAGCCCCAGCTTCATCAATATCCCACGCTACGCCGGCAGCGAGGACGAACTTTACTACTGGCTGAACTATGAGATGAAGGAAGCCCTGCGGATCACGGTGGCCACCACCCCAGCCTCGGCTGCCAGCGGGACGCAAACTATGCAGGGTGTCACCGCCGGGAACATGCTTTTCCAGACCACGGTTGAGCTGCCCGAATGGAGGGGCAACCTGGTCGCCTTTAGCATAGGGACGGGGGCGAACCCCAACGAGTACACGACTCAGCTCGCCTGGGATGCCGCGACCGTGAACACCTTCACGGTGCGGCCCGGCTTCCCGCCCAACACAGATCAGCAGCAGGCGTGGAAGCAGCGCAAGGTCTTGTTCTCAGATGGTTCGGGGGAGGTCTACCAGATTGGCGTGTCTAGCGACGGGACGATAGATCCCGACACCGTAGATGCCCTCTATGGCCTGAAGATGGGCGGAACCAAGGAGGAGACCGAGCGAATCGTGCAATGGATGCTGGGCAAGATCGATCCGAATGACAGCATCGACCACAAGCCGCTCAACCCAGCGGTGATGGGCAGTGTGCTGAACTCGATGCCCATCGATGTGGGCCCGCCCGGACCGAGCAGCATGCCTGGCGGCAACCGCTTCTGGCACGCCTATGCCGGCCGGCCCGAGTTGGTCTACCTGGGCGCCGATGATGGCATGCTGCACGCCTTCTTTGCGGTGAGCGGGCAGGAGGCATTTGCCTTCATCCCGGCTGACATGATTCCGGTCATCGCCAAGCTCTACGCCCAGGGGGGCCAGCGCTACAGCCCGAACGACCACGTCTACGGTCTGGCCGGATCACCCAAGGTGAAGAACGTATGCGTGGCCAACTGCTCGGTAAAGACCTGCAGCGATGATCCGAACGCCGACTATCCGGACAGTTGTCCGCAGTGGAAGACGATCCTGGTGATGGGGGTGGGTCTGGGCGGTAACCGTCCCTTTGCGCTTGATATCACCGATCCGGTCGAGGGCAGTATGGTCACTTTGGACAGCGATTCCTTGCTGTGGCACGCGGGCTACAAGAACGCGGGCGGCATCAACACCTCTAAACTGGGCGCGACCATTTCCGTGCCCGCCTTCGCGTACAACCGCACGACCAGCCAGAATGACTACCGCGTGCTCATGGCCTCGGGCAATCCCGCGTCAGGCGGTCCCACGCTGTTCAACGTCACTGCGAAGGACGGTGCTGCCGAGGGGAGTGTGGCGATCAGCGGATCGGGTACGGTCGAGGTGGTCGCCGATGTGGCGGTGGCGCGTGACAACTCCGGGAGCAGCAGCAGCCCCGCCGACCAGAACTTGCTGGCCACCTATGTGGCGGACACATCGGGCACGGTGCATCAGTACTACGGCTCGACTCTGACCAGCGCCGGGACGCCGATCTCCCTCACCGGTCAGAACCAACCGCTGCACTTCTCGCCTGCGGTGGTGCAGCTCAACCGCAACACGGGCAGCATCGACAATACGGTCTTCCTCGCGCAGGTGACGAACTCCATTCTCGACCCGAACACTGTCGGCGACTCATTCCCGGCGTCCGAGCTGGTGGTGGCAAAGCTGCTAGCGAGAGGCAGCCCACCTCCCCAGCCTGCCCTAGACATGACCTTTGGGTGGCCCGATAAGAACGGACTGATCAAGCTTTCTGCGGGTACGGGTGGGCAACTATGTGGTGTCACCACCACTGGCAACACCGGCTCGGGCTGCGGCACGGGCGGGAGTGTGCTACCCGCGACGGCGCGGCCCACGGGCACCCCGGTGGCGGTCTTGCGCTCCGACGGAAGTGGTTTCCAGCTCTACACCACCTGGTATGATCCGCCCAAGCCCAACTGGAACAACTGTCCAGCAAGCTCGAACAACGGCAACAGCTACATCACGTTGCACCAGTTCACGTCCGCCGGAAGCGTAGGCTGGTCGCAGCTCTACGGCATGATGATTCCGCAGCAGTATGTGACGGGCGTCCAGTTCGCGGGCAACACGCTGTTCATCACCTACGGTGACGGTACCGCTCCGCGGCCGCCAGAGCTGGGCAACTTCGGCCAAAGCTTCATCTCGGCGAGCCGCCAGATGGGGAGATTGTCAGGCGACCGATTTGTCAGGACGGCTTGGACCGAGCGGCTGGACGGGGAATAGTCCTCCACCTCTGATACGGAAAACGGCGTCCGGGTAGGGAACCTACCCGTGGCGTGGGGCAACGTCGGTGATAGGCGCACGCGTGAGCCACGCGGCCGTTCTTGGTCGTTGACACCCGCGGGGAAGGACTCGTAGTCTCATACCTTCAGCCGAGCGGCGAGAAGAAGGAACGACGATGACCAAGGCGGAACTGATTGGGCGCGTAGCCTCGAAGAAGGATCTTCCCCGTGACCTGACCAAGAAGACTGTCGCACGAATCATCGACGTGGTCTTCACCGAGATCGGCGACTACTTCATCAGGTCGCGGCCTACCCGAACCGGCACACGAACGGCGCCACCACGTTTCTCCTATCCGGGTTTCGGCACTTTTACCAAGCGGCGTCGGGGTGCGCGCATCGTGCGCAACCCTCAGAACGGTGCGCCGATTTCTCTCGCAGCGCAGTCCACCATAGTTTTCTCGCCTGGGCAGGAGCTCAAGGGCCTACTCAACCGCGACGCGCGCGCTACCGCGACCCACGCCGCCTTGTCGAACGGTTAGCAAAGGCGCGCCTCAACCCACCGAGGTGACGACGGCCGACGATTCTGATGGGAACCCTGAGAGGGTTCCCAAACCCTCCCGCGACGGGCTCCGGCGGGCAAAGCCCGCCTTCGCCCACGCGGCCCTGGCCGCTGGCCGTGTCGGTCGGGCCTGCGCTTCCGGTCCTCAAGTACATCAGTACATTCCGGTCCGGCGATGCGCGCGGCGCAGCCGCGGGGCGGGTGGCGGGGTGGTCCGTCGCAAGTCGGCCCTCCTTGCCAGCC
>PMBS01000248.1 GCA_003153015.1 Myxococcales bacterium | reverse complement strand
AGTACGCAAGTCACCGTGTATTTCGAACTGCTGGTCCCGGAGGCATCCTGGTAGTTCGTGCTATCGGTCACGCTCGCCACCTTGGTGCCATCCCGGTAGACGTTGTACGAAGTGTCGCTGTCCGTTCCGGTGTACTCGTAGCCAAACATGCGCCAACCAACATAGACGCCGCTTGAGACCTTCACCGCCACCACGCCACGATCCAGGTTTTCCATCTGGTAGTGGCCGGAGCCGCCCCCAGTGACTGTGGGCTTGGTTGCTCCGCCCTGACCCGTGACGCCACCTGCGCTCGTCGCACCACCCGAAGTGCCCACGCCGCCAGAAGCGACCATGCCGCCGGACCTGCCGCTACCGCCGCCGATCCTGGTTGCGCCGCCGTTGACACCGACACCGCCGCTGGTGACCGTCCCGCCCGAAAGAGGCGCGACGCCGCCGGTTGTTGGCGTGCCACCCGTCGTAACCGCACCGCCGCTGGTAACCACACCGCCGGATGTAACCGTTCCGCCTGAGGTGACCACGCCACCACTGCGCGTGGCGCCCCCACTTCCCGCCGACGTGCCGCCGGACGTGGCAATCGAGCCACCGCTGGCAGCCCCACCGGTTTGCACGGCTCCGCCACTCTGCGCGGCTCCGCCCGATCCTGAGCCTCCAGTGGTCGCCTGGGAGCCCGTACCAGTCGAGTCGCAGCCCTGAAGCAAGGTAAAGGTGCCTGCAAGGAGCATAGACAGAGATCCTCGCGCTAGAGCCTGGGTCACTTTACGAGTTCTGGTTCGCATCGCATCCTCCAAAATGGCCATTTTCGCATCCTCGCGGATGCACGATTCTAGACCGAGCAGTGCCCAACTGAATACTGGCGGCTCAGGAAATCGCACGACGCATGTGGCCATTTGGCAGTTTGTCCGCATTTGGTCAACGACAACTATGCTGCCCGAAAGAATCTGTGAGCCACAAGGGAGCCGCCGCGACACTGCGATATCGAAGAA
The DNA here is from genome assembly GCA_003153015.1 of Myxococcales bacterium. GTDB lineage: Bacteria > Myxococcota_A > Polyangia > Fen-1088 > Fen-1088 > Fen-1137. The sequence continues at coordinate 46,693 of PMBS01000248.1, read as the reverse complement.
GCCGCCAATGAACAGAGGGACCCAATCCAACGTCTGGCCGCGACCCTGGTACCCTGGTACAATAGGGACCGTGTCCGACCTGGTCATTCATGACGGCGGTCCTGATTCCATACCGCGGTCCGTCGGCGATAGGGCCAAGGTTGGAACAGCAGGCGAAGAGCGCGTTGGTGCCGACGCTGACGACGCCATCCTGGCCCGGGTGGCCCTGGTGGGTCAGGTCTGGGCCCAGCGCGAGATTTGGTTCCGGTTCGCACCGATGGTGTATGGCCTTTTCCGGCGGGCGCTCGGCCCGCGGCACGATCACGACGATCTGACCCAAGAGGTCTTTCTTCGGGTCTTTCGCCAGTTGCACACCCTGCAAAAGGCATCGGCCATTCGCAGCTTCGTCTATTCCGTGGCAGTTCACGTGGTGAGTGAGGAACTCCGCCGCTTCCGCGTGCGCCGTCGCATTTTTGAGCAGAATCCGGATCTCTCAACGCCTTCAGCGTCGTCACCGGCCGATTTCGAGATGCGCGAGACCCTGTCGTGTGTCCAGCGAAGTCTCGACGGGATGCGTGACAAGTACAGGGTTGTGTTCGTCCTCCGATATGTAGATGGATTGGACCTGAAAGACATCTCCCTGGGCCTCGGCATCTCGGTTGCCACGGTAAAGCGGTACCTGGCCAAGGCGTTGGTCTATATCCAGAAATCCGTTTCGCAAGAGGAATACCGAGCACGGGCCCGCCAAGCTGCTCCGGCGGTTTCGCGTCTCTTTGGGGGTGGGCGATGATGAACGCGCGGCGTCCCGTGACCGTTGAGGAATTTGCTGCTCTAGCCGGGCAGGGTTTGGGGCAAGTGACCGAGGCCGAACTCGACCGGGGCTGGCAGCGGCTGGCGAGCCGCCTTGCGCAAGGACATCACCTGGAGCCACCGATCTCCCTGCGTCCCCGGTTTGCGTGGGGCAAGTGGGCTTTGGCAGGGGCGGTTGCCGTCGTGCTCGGTATCGTGGCCTATCGCTTGCCGCTTCAGCCGTCAGACCGACCCCTACATTACGTTGTGGAGGGAGCGACGGTTGGACCGGCTGAAACCATCGCCGCCGCGTCGGCCGCGCGTGTGCTTTTCTCCGACGAGTCCCGGCTGGGAATCGAACCGTCGGCCAAGATCAAGGTGCTGGGCACCGACGCGCATGGCGCCCAGGTGGCCGTCGCCGATGGCTCCATCGACGTGTTCGTCAAACCCCGCGGGCACTCTTCCTGGCGTTTCGAGGCTGGTCCATTTTCGATTCTGGTGAAGGGCACGGCTTTCCATCTTGGCTTTGAAGCCGCGAAAGGCCGCCTGGATCTGCACATGAAGACCGGCGTGGTCGAGGTGCGGGGTCCACGCGAGGGCGGCGTGGTGACACTGCGCGGAGGCGAGTCGGTGGAACTGTTCGCAAGCCCGCCGCGCGAAGCGCCGGTCGCCGCCCACGTCGAAGTCAGGCAGGAATCACGGCCAGCGGAGGTTGCTTCGACACCGCCAACTCAGAAACTGCAGGAAACCGCTCAGGCGAGCCGGATCGCAGCGAAGCGCGCCGCTCATGGCGGCTCGGGTCGGCTCGCCATGCACGATGGGGCGTACGCGATCCATGCTGTCCCCTGGTCAGACCTGATTGCCAAGGGAGAGTTTTCCGCCATCGTACAAGACGCGGAAAGCCGAGGGATGGACGTCACTCTGGCTCGTGGTTCTGCCCTGGATCTCATCACCCTGGCTGATGCGGCCCGCTACACCAGGAAGTACGAGACGGCCCGCCAGGCATTGCTGGCCCTACGTGCACGGTTCACCGGAAGTGATCGCTCGAAGGACGCCGCCTTCTTCCTGGGCCGCCTCTCCGAGGTCGGGCCCGCGTCATCTGACGCCGCTTTGACCTGGTACGATACGTACCTCGCGGAAGCCAGCCGGGGTCCCTATGCCTCCGAGGCACTGGGACGAAAGCTCACCTTGCTCGTGCGCATCGACCCCGAGAGGGCCCGCAGGGCTGCGCGGACATACCTACAACGGTTTCCCCAAGGGAATCAGGCCGACCTCGCACGCTCCGTTGTAGAATCACCGGCCGAGTGACCGCTCTTCTCGCTGCCGTGCTTTCCGCCATGGCCCTGCCCCCTGAAACCGCCGGGGCGGGTGCACCTGCTGACGTCGGCCCAGCCGTGATAGCCGTGGCGATCCACGAAGGAGAGAACAGCGCCATGCAGGAGGCTCTCAACCGCTTGCGTGGCGAAGCGCTGTCGGTCGGCTTCGAGGTACGCTTCATCCACGCGGACACTCCCGATACGCCGGCTGCCCAACTCGAAACCCTCGCGCCGGGACCGCGAACTGCCGCGGTCGTGGTCTTCGCCGACCAGGCCGGCGCGGTCGACGCGGAGTCCGCCCCGTCCGGCCCCCGCCAGCTCGATGTCTGGTTTCTCGATCGTTCAAGTGGCAAGACCTCGGTGGCCCATCTGCGCGTCGCTGACGAAGAGATGGATCGAGCGGACGTAATCATCGCGGTGCGGGCCGTGGATTTCATTCGAGCCCGCATGTTCGATACCCTCGCGTACAGACTGGCGACAGCCAAACCGCCGCCTCCGCCCGCACCGCCGGCGCCCGCAGCACGAAATCGTGCTTTCTTGGCCGGCGGTCTGGCGATTCTTGGCACCTCTTCGGGCTTTGCGCCCGCGTTCTTGCCGTACCTCGAGGTGGGGTATCAAGTGCGTGCTTGGGTTCGTGTCACGGCCAGCGCGTTCGGCCTTGGCACGCGCCCGGAGTTGGAGGCCCAAGAGGGAAACCTGCGCATCGATCAGCGCTTCATCGGGATGGGTCTAACCTTTACGCGTTGGCAGTTGCGGCGATTCCTCCCCCATGCCGACCTGGGCGCCGGCGCGTATCAGGTGGTGGCTGAGGGAATCGTTGCTACCTCTGGCTTCCAAGGCCATCGCATCACCGCGTGGTCGCTGGGCGTGCGCGCATGCGTGGGCGTCACGGCTTCCCTCTCCCGTCATTTCTTTCTTGACGTCACGGCAGGAACCTTGTGGCTGGTGCCGGAACCACGCCTGTACAGTGTGGGAACTTTTGTCGCGAGCACGGGCCTACCTTCGTGGACAGGCACCGCGCTCGTGGGTGCGCGATTTTGATGAGACGCGCGGTCCTCATCCTGCTGGGTCTCCTGCTTGGGTGCGATTCCCGAAAGATGGTCGTCATCACTCCATTGGGACTAACCGACGCGGGCGTGTTTCCCACCAATCCGAGTGGGCACTATCATATGGAGAACCTGGACCGTGGCTTGGTCGCGGTCAGTGTGCCCGATGGCGTGTACCTGGGCTGGCGCATGTTTGGCGACGAATATCTCGACCCTCCCACACGGATTGCATACGCAGTCTATCGTGACGGCGCGCCGCTTGTGACCGTGAGCGACAGCACGAACTTCCTTGACCGTCAGGGCAGCCCGGATGTGCAATATCAAGTGGCCGCGATCATCGACGGAGAGACGCAGCCGCTGTCACCCGTGGTCACCGCCTGGCCGCAGAACTATCTACGGATTCCTTTGCAGATTCCCCCGCCGGGCGTGACCCCGGCGACCTGCCAAACGCCCAACGAATCCTACTTCTATAGCGCCAACGACGCCTCGGTCGGAGACCTCGATGGAGACGGACGCTACGAGATCGTTCTAAAATGGGATCCCTCGAATTCCAGGGACAATGCGTATGGCGGTTGTGCCGGCAATGTGCTGTTGGATGCGTATACACTGGACGGACAGCAGCTTTGGCGGATCGACCTGGGGCCGAATATCCGGGCGGGCGCCCACTATACCCAGCACCTGGTTTATGACTTCGATGGCGACGGCATGGCCGAAGTCGTGGCAAAGACCGCGCCCGGCACGATAGACGGGACCGGCACCGATCTGCAAACTGGACCCGCAGCTGGCGACGACCAAAGCGTTGACTACCGCAATCCAGCCGGCTACATCCTCACCGGGCCTGAATACCTGACGGTCTTCGAAGGAGCCACGGGTGCCGAGTTGGCGACCATGGATTTTCAGCCGGCGCGTGGAGCGGTTCTGGACTGGGGTGACAGCTATGGCAATCGCGTGGACAACTTCCTCTCCACGGCGGCGTTTGTTCGCGATCAAAACGACGGAACCGCCAGCGGCCGCCCGAGCATCATCATGGGGCGCGGCCTGCACGAGCGCACCGCGATCAGCGCCTGGAACTGGCGGGACGGCGCTCTCACCCTGCTGTGGATCGCCGACAGCAACGCGGGCACAGCCTACGTCGGGCAGGGAGCGTTTAGTTGGGCCGTGGCCGACGTGGATAACGACGGCGTGCAGGAAATCATCACCGGATCGTCCACCATCAATGGCGATGGCACCCGGCGCTGTTCGACGGACATGGGCTTCGGCATTGGGCTGGATGTCGGGGATCTGGTCCCTAGCCGGCCGGGCGTGGAAGTGTTCGTGCCCCACAAGAACGACCCCATGGCCTACGACGTGCACGACCCCAACACCTGCGAGGTCATCGTTCGCGCTCCCGCCGGGTCAGGCGCCACTCGCGGCGTGGCCGACGACATCTATGACGGCAATGACGGGGCTGAGATGTGGACCAACAACTCGGGCTCCCTCCTGTCGGCAACCACGGGGAAGGATGTGGGCAGTCTCCCGAGTTCAGACAACTTCCTCATCTGGTGGGACGCGGACGAATCCCGAGAGCTGGAGGACCAGACCAGCATAACGAAATACGGTGGCGGCACGCTGCTAAGCTGCAGCGATTGTGACTCGAACAACTCGCCCAGGGCCACGCCCGTGCTCAGCGCAGACCTACTGGGCGATTGGCGCGAGGAAATCATCTGGCGCGAAAAGGACAACTCGGCCTTGCGTGTGTACACAACTACAGATGTGACCACGCGCCGGATCTACACCCTGATGCACGATCCGCAGTACCGGATGCAGGTGTCTTCCGAGCAGGCTGGTTTCAATCAGCCTCCTCACCCAGGTTTTCACATTGGCCACAACATGCAGGCGCCTCCCAAGCCAGACATCTTCGTGCGGCGGTAGGGCGCGTGTCCGGCGGGGCGAAAGGCGGCGCGCCCGGAGGGAATCGAACCCCCAGCCCTCGGCTTAGAAGGCCGATGCTCTATCCACTTGAGCTACGGGCGCAATGATTTCAACGGGCTAGGCTACCCTTCGGGTTGGAAAGATCCAGCCCCGTGGGGAGATCTCTTGGCAGGTGGGGTATTCTCCGCGAACCAGGCCATGGGAAAACGCAGGCGCGCACCGAGGAGGGGCAAGCAGACCGACGTCGAAAACGCGACCGGCAGCCCTTTTGCTCCGGCGTCCTCGGACGACGAGCCGGCTGCCTGGGCTCGGCTCGCTCCCTATTTGGCCTTCCTGTTCCTGGCGGCACTCTACCTAGCGACTCTCCAGCCCTCAGTAGCGGGCGGTGATAGCGGCGAACTCACGGCGGCGGCGCTTACCGGTGGGGTTCCCCATCCGTCGGGCTATCCGCTGTTCGCACTCTTGGCCCGACTGTTCGCCGAACTTCCGCTGGGGCACTCGCCAATCTGGCGTGTGAATCTGCTTTCCGCTCTGTCGATGGCAGCCGCGGCAGGCATGGTGTGCGCCGTGGTTCAGTCGTGGACGCGCAACCCTGCGGCGGGGCTCATGGCGGCGGCGCTCTTTGGCACGAGCCCGGTCGTCTGGTTGAATGCGACGAGCGCGGAGGTCTTCGGACTCAACGCCATGTTCGTGGGGTTGGCATTTCTCCTTTGGTCGCGGGTCGAGCGTACGCTTTCCCGCCGCGAGGTATTTGCGCTGCTTTTCGCCAGCGGGCTTGCCATGTGCAACCACCACACCTTCGTCTTCGTCGGAGCGCCCTTGGTCTTGCGCTCGCTGTGGATCGCACGGCGCAACCTCGGTGCTAGCGGGGTGGCCCTGGCTCTCGGCTTTGGGCTTTGCGGCTTGCTCCCCTATCTCTATCTCATGCCGGCCTCTGCCTCGGCGGCGGTCGTGTCGTGGGGCGACCAGAGTACCATTGATGGCCTGGTCGCACTTGTTCTGCGCCGTGACTATGGGACCTTCAGCATGGGCCGGCCAACTGCGGAACGAGTCTTCGTCGCGGAGGGCACGTTTTTCCCAACGCTTTGGCACATGTGGGGTCAAGCATTTCCCCGTCTGCTTTGGGTTGGTCCTCCCCTCGCCCTGGCGGGTCTGTATCTCGGCATGAAAAGCCGCCCCACACGCAAGGCGGCCTCCCTTCTCCTCTTCGTCTTCTGCTTCTACGGTCTGACCTATTGCTCTCTGTCCAACCTGTCGATATCCAGGCCGCTCTATCTGTCTATCCTGGGCCGCTTCTGCATCGAGTCCGATTTGCTATTGGCCATCGCCTCCGGGTTCGGGGTTGCAGCTCTCTTGCCAAGGCTGGGTGCCCGCGGACCCGCGCTCCGTCCGTGGCTGCGCTTGCTCCCGGTCAGCGCAGGGGCGGTGTTCGCCGTGGGCGTTGCCGTCCATGCCGGGGTGGCGAACGGAAGGAACAACACCGTGTTTCGAGATTTCTTGACCACCGCGTTCGCGTCCCTTCCGCCCAACGCCATCGTGATCTCGGTGGGGGATGAGGTTACGAACTCCGCCTTCTATTTTCACGAAGTGGAGAAGCTTCGCCCCGACGTCATTCACTTGGGTCGCACCTACCTAGCTGCTCCCTGGTACACGGCACGCCAGCGGCGTCTTGCGCGCGATCTGTACTTACCTGAAGGTGGTTATGGAGAACACGGCTGGAACATCAAGCAGCTACTCGACGGCAATCCCAACCGGTCCGTCATCGTCATCGGCCATTTGGATGATTGGGATCAAAGCTGGACCGACGGATACAAGCTGGCAGCCTACGGCCTGGTGCATGCCCTGGTGCGGGCGAGTGAGTTTCCAACCTACGAAGAGTGGGCCCAACTGGATCGCAAGGCGATGGACAGTTACGATCTCGTGCCGGCTCTGCGCGCGCCGGAGGAATCCTGGGAAAACGCCCTCGCTCAGCGTGTCCTGGGTACCCAAGTCGGGCGCGCGTACCTCTGTCTTGTCTACAGTAGTGAAGGCGGCGATGCTCCCGAGCCTGCGCGAAATGCACTTCGTCTTCTCGAGGACGTCGTGGCCAAGGCCGGCGGTGATGAAAGACTTGGGATTGCGGGGTGGCCGGGAATGCGCAAGCTCGACATAGGTCCAGGGGTGTGGAAGGACCTCGGCATCGCCTACGAGATTCTTTCTCGCAGAGAGGGCAGGTACGACCCACGCATTGCGGTTGCGTACGAGAAGTTTGTCGAGCAGGCCGACGCCGACGATCCCGATCTGCCGGCGGTGCGCAAGATCCTCGAACAAACGCGCGCAGCCGGTGCTAGAGCACGGTGATCGAACCCTCAGCCGCCGTTACCTCACGAACCTTGGCAATCAATTCCTCGCTGGTGTACGGCTTCTGGATGAAACCCGCCAGACCCTTGCCGGCGAACAGCGCATGGAAGGTGGAGAAGTGCTATGCGCAACAGGCTCGCAGAAAGTTGCGAAGGGCGGCGGCGTTGTATGCTGGCGCCATGTCCACCCTCCTGGCCAGTTGGCGCTTCGGCCTACGCTACGGGTTGCTATGCCTCCTCTCGGTCACGGGATGTCGGAAATCCCCGGCCGAAATAGTGGTGTTTCACGCCACCAGCTTGACTGCCGTGCTGGGTGATGCGGCGGAGAAATTCCAGCGCGACAACCCGCGGATCCGCGTGCGGCTTGAGCCGAGCGGCTCCCAGGTTGCTGCGCGCAAGGTGGTCGAGCTGGGCATGCGCGCGGATATCGTGGCGGTGGCCGACGCCGGGATCATCGGTAAGATGATGATCCCGCGGCATGCAGGCTGGAACGTAGTGTTCGCGACCAACGAGATCGTGCTGGCCCACAAGGATCACAGCAAGTTCACCGACGAGATCACGACCCAGAATTGGCCGAGCGTGCTGGGCCGCCCGGGCGTGCGTTTGGGCCGCGCTGATCCCGACACCGCGCCGATGGGGTACCACACCCTGTTGGCTTGGCAACTCGCTGAAAAGTCGGGGACGTACGGTGACGCCGGCGTGAACCTGGCGGCGCGGCTTTCCGGCCTCTGTCCCAAGGAGCATGTGACCCACGACGAGGCCGAGCTTTTGACTCTTCTCGAAGCCCGCGCCATCGACTACGCGTTCTTGTTTCGTTCCACTGCCGAGGACCACCACTTGAAGATCACGGCGCTTCCGCCGGAACAGAATCTTTCGCAACCCGAGCTGGCCGAGCAGTATGCCAGTGCCAGCGTCGAGGTCCGCATGAAGCAGGGGGATGGCAAAACGCGCATCATGGGTGGCCCCATCACCTATGGCCTCACCATCCCTGCCGACGCACCCCATGCCGCCGAGGCGCGGCGCTTCGTCGCCACGCTGCTTGGCGAGTCTGGCCGGCGTCTGCTTGGCAGGCGCGGCTTTCGTCCGGCCAAGCCCGCATGGTGCAGCCCCTGCACCATGTTTCCCGAGGAGCTAAGCTCCCTCGTGGTGCAAAGACCGTGAAGTTGGCAACCAAGCAGATCGGGGTCGCCATCGTGGCGCTGGCTGCGATCCACATTGGGTTGGGTCTGCTGCCCGAGCCGCCCTTCTCGGTGGCCATGAACTTGGTGTTGTTCTTTACCAACCTCTTCGTGTTTCACGCTGCGGCCGCGACCCTGGCCCGGCGGCCGGCGCGCACGGTGGGGCTCTTTCTCGTCGGCTATTTCGTTCTCTTCCTGCTCGTGCTGGTGCTCCTCGGCAAGACACCGCTCTTCATCCTGCTGGTGGTCGCCTACGCCAGCCTGTTTGCCGCGCCGGTGTTGCTCGGGTTCTTTGCCATCTTCGTGTTGTCGTTCGTGCTCCTGCAACCCTATGCCTTCGAAACCTTCATCCCACTGGCCCTTATCTACAGCACCCTGTGGCGCGTGCGCCGGGTGACGTCGCGCTTCGTCCGTCTTTGCCTGGGTGGGGGACTGGTGGCCTTCGGCATCGTGCTGTTCCCGCTCATCCACCTGGCGACCGAGGACTCGGTGCAAACCCTGTGGCGCACCTTCATCCGTCCCGAGGTACGCGACGCTCTGTGGATGAGCCTGGCGTCGTCCACCCTGGCCACGCTGGTGGTGGGGCTGTGGGGCATTCCGCTCGCCTATGCCCTGGCCCGGGTGGACTTTCCCGGCAAGCGTTGGGTCGAGACGCTAGTTGACGTGCCCATCCTGGTGCCGCAATCGGTGGCGGGGGTGGCGCTCATCGTGCTGCTCGGCCCCGGCAGCATCTTGGGCGGGGTTCTGGAATCTTTCCACCTGCCCATCTCGGGCTCGCTCTTGGGCGTGGTCATCGCCCAAGTCTTCGTGGCCTCGCCCTTCTTGGTCAAGACCACCATGACCGCCTTCGAATCAGTGCCCCTGCGCTTGGAGCTTGCCTCACGCAGCCTGGGCGCCTCGCCCGCGGCGACCTTCTGGCGCATTTCGCTGCCCTTGGCCTCACGTGGGATTCTGGTCGGCGCCACCCTGGCTTGGGCGCGCGCCATCAGCGAGTTCGGCTGCATTGTCCTGTTTGCCAGCTCGCCGGTGACCGCACCGGTGCTGGTGCACACCGAGTTTCTGCGCGCGGGCGTTTCGGAGAGCCGGCCCATCGCGGTGCTGCTGCTCGTGATCTGTTTGTGGGTGTTTGTCGTGCTGCAATTCGGGCAGACCCTGATGCCCTTCGCCTTGCGCCGGCCGCGCCAGGAGCGCCGTCCATGATCGAAGTCCAGCACCTCGGTTGCAGGTTCGGCGATTTTGCCCTCGACGATGTGTCTCTGCGTATCGGCAAGGGGGAGTACTGGGTGCTGCTTGGCCCCAGCGGCTGCGGCAAGTCGGTGCTGCTGCAGACCATTGCCGGATTCTTTCCGCCGGCAGCCGGCCGGATTCTGGTCGACGGTCGCGACGTCACGGCGCAGGCGCCCGAGCAGCGCAACATCGGCCTGGTGTTCCAGCAAGCGGCGCTGTTCCCTCACCTTTCGGTACGCGGCAACATCGAATACGGCCTGCGCGCTCGCCGGGTGCCTCAGCCCGAAGCGCGTCGCACCGTCGACGAGTTGGTTGACCGCCTGGGCTTGGCTGCGGTTCTGCCCCGGCCCGTGGCTACCCTGAGCGGCGGCGAGGCGCAGCGGGTGGCTATCGCGCGCGCGCTGGCGGTGCGGCCGGTGCTTCTCTTGCTGGATGAGCCGCTGAGTTCGCTTGACCACAACGCGAGGCTGGAGTTGCAGGCTGAGTTGGCACGTTGGCACAAGGAGCTTGACCTGACCACGTTGCATGTGACCCACAGCCGCGACGAGGCGGCGGCGCTGGGCGACTTGCTGGCCGTGATGCTGGGCGGACGCATAGTTCAGACTGGCACTCTGGCCGAATTACGCAAGAAGCCGCGCTGTCCCTTCGTGGCGCGTTTTCTGGGGACGGACCTATCGGCGACGGTTTTGCGGCCGCCCTGCGCCGCAGCCTGCCTCGACCAGCCGGGATGTTGTCCCTGCGAGGGAATCGACGAAAAAGGAGAGGGCTGATCTCTAGTATCTTCTCACGCGAACGCGCTGACGCACCTCGGGCGTGTCAGACTTCAGCTCGACCGTTGACGGCAGCACATTAGTAGCACCATGCAGCCTGAACGTCTCCCCATTGCCAAGGTCTTCAGCGTCCCATTCCTGTCGCTCGATGGGACCAGCGTGGAGATGGCATCGCTCATCTTCGTGTTCCTCGTCGTGATCGCCATCAGCAGCGTCACACGCCACCGCCAGCTCGTCCGCCGTTTCGTGCAGGCAGGGTCGTTCCTGGTCTTCTACTTCGTCGTCTACTCGTGCCTGGGTGTGTTCGGCATGATCCGCAACGGGCTCTATGGGATGACCCTGCTCGGCTCGGCGTACTCCGAGTCGTTCTACTGGCTGGCCCTTCCGGTCGTGGTCATCTCGGTCACCCTGCTGCACGGAACTGTCTTCTGCGGCTGGATATGCCCCACGGGAACCGTGCAGGATCTCGCGGGCTGGCTGCGCAAGCGATTCCCGCGTCGCCAAGAGCGGCTGACACGCCGCAAGCTCATCGGGCTGGCCGTGTTTGTCGCAGGGTTTCTTGTCCTGCTGGCTTGGATGGGGGCTAGGAGGCAACTGCTGATCGAGGACTCCAGCGTGCACTGGGCGGCCATGCTGATCCTGCTCTGCTACCTGGTGCTGGCCGGCGTGATTGACGATATTCCCTCGCGGAAGCTGCGTCTCATCAGCCTGGCGGCCATCTTCCTCACCGCCGTGTCGCACCTGGTGGTGACATCGCCGATGCACTTCGCTTTCACCACGCGCGACGACAAGGCGTCAGCGCTCACTACGCTGGTGATCCTGGTGTCGTCGCTCTTCGTTCTGCGTCCCTGGTGCCGGTATCTCTGCCCCTGGGGCTATTTGATGGGGTTTCTGCACCGCTTTTCGCGCCTGCGCATCCAGCAAGTGCCTGGCCGGTGCACGGAATGCGGCGTGTGCAGCACGACCTGCGACGTGGCTGCCATCAAGAATGGAGTGGTTCGTCTGGAGCACTGCCAGTTTTGCTACTCCTGTGTGGATCGTTGCCCCAACGGCGGGTTGCGCGTGGTCGACATGTGGAGTCAACAAGCTGAGAAGTCCGCGCTTCCCGCAAAGAAGGCGGAGGATCCCGCGTGAGCAGCGCCGGCGGCCCTAGTACCGGTTCTTGGAAATTCGTGACTGGTTCCGTGCCGGCTCCGGGACCGGGACCGGCAGCCGGATCCGGTTCCGGCCGTCGGCTCCGGGACCGGCCATCGGCCACCGGCCTCCGGCTCCCCCTTCGGGGACTTCGGGACCCCCACCCACCCTACCCACCCCGCGCGCTTCTCGCGCGCCCTCGCCGCCGCCGTCACACCGGCCGCTCAACCAGCTACGAACTTTCGAGAGGCGGTACTAGGCGGCCCTCGCTTTTCGTTCTGGGCGCGGCCGCATTCGTTGCGGTTGTGTATCTGCCGCCTGGCCCGGGCCGCGTTCAAGCCTGCACCTTGTGGTCGCAGAGCCGTTGTGACGCCCAGAACACAGCCGCCATTGAGATCGACGCGCCGGCGAGCGAGCCGCCTCGGGCCTGGAGTTTCGACGGCAGCGGCCGCGTGTGGGGCTACGAACCAGGCATGACCGTGTGGTCATCCCCTGCCTTGGCCTCGGTCGAGGGGCGGGCCCTGCTGGCGGTTGGCAACTACGACCACACCCTCTACGCGCTCGATGCCGCTACCGGGGAACGGCTGTGGACCTTTACCACCGGGGGGCCGGTATACGCCACGCCTGTGTTCTTCCGCGAGGGCGACCGCATGCTCCTGCTGGCGGCTTCGACCGATCGCTTGGTTTACGCGATCGACGCGAGCAACGGTCGGCAAGTATGGGTCCATTCGGTCGAGGACTACCGGCCCACCTTGGGCGGCGCTCGCCTGGCTGCGCCCTGCGTGGGTGGAACCGGGGACAGTGACAACGCAGTTTTCGTGGCCTACTGGGTTTGGGATCGCTCCCTGGCCAACAGCCTGCAGAGAAGCGGCGTGCTGGCCCTCGCTCTGGCCGACGGCAAGCCGCTGTGGCGTCAGGAACTGGGGGACAACGATCTCAGCGCACCCATCTTCGTGCGCATGGCCGGCCACGGGCAGCTCTTCCTGGGCTCGGCCAACGGCAATGTCTACGCCCTGGACGCCGCGACCGGTGCTGTGCAGTGGAAAAAGACCGAACTCGACGCGGTTCGCAGCCCACCCGCGTTCTTCGTTTCAGCGTCTGGCCCGCTGGTAGTGATGGGTTCGAAGTTCGGCACAGTTCGTGGCCTCGACGCAGCCACCGGCGCTGAGCGCTGGAACTACAAGACCGGCGATCGCATCACCGGTTCGCCGGCCATTCTAGCCGAGCGGGGTAGGGCGCGCGCATTCGTTGGTTCCTACGATCGCTTCTTGCACGCACTCGACGCCGAGGACGGATCCCCGATATGGCGCTACGCTGCCCGCGGCGGTCTATACTCGTCGCCCGCCCTGGTGGACTCAGGTGGAGAAGCGATGGCACTTGTCCTGGGCTGGGACCACATGTTGCACGCCGCCGCGCTTAAGAGCGGAGAGCCTCTCTTCTCCTCCTTTACCGGCCGGCCGCTATGGAACGTTGCCGGGATGGACGACAGCAACTGGTCATCGCCCGCGGCAGGACGCATTCGCGACCGCTGGATGGCTTTTGTGGGCAGCTACGACGGCACCCTGCGCGCCTTGCCGCTTGGGGAGGCCGACCGTGCAGCACCTGCCCTCCGTTCCAATCGATGGTTCTGGCTGTCCTTCCCTTTGGTGCTGCTTCCATTCCTGGCGCTCGCCATCGGGCTTACCGGTCGCGAGCGACGGCGGCAGCGTGCCCGAGCTATTCTAGTTCGTTGACCACGATTGGCTGGGCGCTGCCCGTCGGGTCTCCGGTTGGACTGACTGCCCCCTGCCGAATGAACTCAGCCAGGGTACTGTCGCAGTCCAGGTCGCCCTTGGAATACGCCGTGAACTGGGCGTCGGTGCCGCTCCCCGCCCCGCTGTATCCTGGCATGTAGTGGTGGGAGTCGGGCAGAGAGAAACTCAGAGCTAGCCACACAGAATCGGTTCCCCAGATTGGATTCGCGGCCATACAGCGCTGGTCGAGCAGGCACGCACATTCTTTGTCGGCGCTGGCCCAGGCCCCACTCGGTCCGGGAAACTGCTTGGGCAAGACCGCTCCCCATGTGCCCATGTGATCGGTATGGTAGTAGGTCAATGATCCGGCCCACTCCTTGTTCAATTGACCCAAGGCTTCGGCGGTCCGAGCTTTCTTGACGTAGCGGCTGAAGGCAGGAACCGCGATTGCGGCCAGTATGCCGATGATGGCCACGACGATCATGAGCTCCACCAGAGTGAAGCCGTTGCTCTTGGGTTGGTTCGTGGCAGGCATCTCGGCCTTCTCCATGGTGAATTTATGCAAGCCTCGGGCCGTGGCCACGGGCGCAGGCGTGGAAGGTCCAGATGGCGGCAATTCGCGACCGATTGTTGCCATGCCCTTTCGTCGCAGGAACTCGCGGTGACTGAAATGGTCACTGCTGGAGCGGATTGGAACCCCAAAAACGGCGGCGTGCCAAAGCCCGCCGCGTACGCCACGCCGGATCGCCCGGCAGCAGTGCTACTTCTACTGCATCAGATTCGTCTTCGGGAGCCGGCCGACAAGCCGGCNNACGCGGTATGTGAGCACCGGAGCGCAACGACGGCACAGTCAGCGGGTCGGATCGTCGGCCGTCGGTGAATCGAAGGACTGAGGTAGCGCTGCTACCTGCGCCTGTGGCGGACCACAAACCAAGCCACGAACACGAGCAGTGGAACCGCAACATACGCCAGGTAGTGCAGTCGCGAAGGCGCCGGCAGCAGCTTCCCCTTGGCCAGCCGGATCATGCCGGTGTCTTCGGGAATCTCACGCCTTTCGGTATTGATTCTCAAGTCGAAGTCGACGAGGTGGGTGCCTGCCACCGAAGTGGAGAGAAAGATGGGATGATCTCCCTCGCGCGCGTCGGTTGCGCGAACGAAGGTCAGGGTGAAGTCGGCCAGTTGGCCGGGCTGCAGGCTGGGCAACTGCAGGGGCGTCACATCGACGCTACAGGCCGGGCTGTGTCCGGAGAGGACGAAGTTGTCCATGGGCCGTGTGGAGATGTTGATCAGCGTGACCCTGGCCTGACTGATGAGCCCGCGCAGTCGCGCCAGCATGGGGCCGTGAACCGAGAGTCCAGCTTTCTCCGTGGTATCCACTGCTGCGAGCTCCATGGCTGTGCGCCCCTGGGGCGTGCGAATGCGGAGATCCGCGCCGCGGTCGATGAGAGCCTTGGCCACCTTGCCCTGTCGGGCAGTATGAAGCGGTGTCCGGCCGCGGTCGTCGAGGGGGTTGACTGCCGCGCCGGCCGTGACCAGTACGGCGACAACCTTGTCGTCCGCCGCCAGGTGCAAGGGGGTCATCCCGTAGGCATTGCGCGCATCGGCACGAGCCCCGCGGCGGGTGAGCAGGCCCGCAACCTCAGCGTGGCCTCTCATAGCCGCCCAGTGGAGCGGTGTCATGTCGAAACGCGCACGGGCGTTTGGGTCAGCGCCCCGGTCGAGCAAGATGGCCGCAACGTCTGTCCACCCATAGGCCGCTGCGAAGTGCAGAGCTGTCCAGTCAGAGGCGTCTTTTCCGTCGACCGGCGCGCCTCCTGCCAGCATAGACCGCACATCGTCAGCATGCCCTGCGGCAGCAGCTTGTGTCAAAGACGGCGCCGCTGCGCCGTTGTCCGCCGGGGCGGCGTGGCCTGGGGTGACCCCATGTAAGTAGGAAAGCGCGGCCAGAAGAATAAATGAGCCAGCTTTTGCGCGTGGTCGCACTAGAATTACGTGAAGTTTAGCTCGCCTCGGCCGCCTTAGCGAGATGTGAATTGGACACGACGACCAGAGAACCACCCCCGTTGAAGGAGTTATGGGCATGAGCATGCATACGAAGATTCTGCTTGGAGCATTTCTGACGATTTCCCTGCTGCCATTGCAGGCCCGTGCCCACTGGTGCGATGACATGTGGACGTCGAGCTACAACATCGTGGTTCGGCCGGATACGGACACCGTCACTCTCTCGTCGGGGACGGGCACGATGAATATCTCTGTCCAGAACAACATGGGCTATCTGTTGCCGAATTTTGCGCTGACAGCCAAGATTGGTACTACCGCGGTCACCGCGACCCGCCAGGCAGGGAAGATATCCGGCACCACCCTGCATCCTGGCGAGAAGGCGAAGTACACCCTGGCGGTTACCGGATCCGCGGGTAGCTCGGTCAAGATCGAGGACATCAGCTTCTTCGTCAAGTTCGGCAATTCGGGACAAGCCGCCTGCTACCCCAGCAAGGGGGCACAGGCGGTGATGGTGAGGAAGGCAGCAGACGGGTCGCTCTATCCTACGGGTACCCCGGCGGGTCTCAGCACTGCTGCCGACCCCGGATCAGCCAACGGAGGAAACTGCACGGGTGGTGTGAACCAATCACGGCAGCTCCAATACTCCGCTCAGGCCGATTTCATCGACGTCAGCGCCGGCCTGGATAAGCTGATGACGTACTACTGCGCTGGCCGCGGTTCATGGGACACGGGCAGCGACGCGAACATTACGCCGTCGCCTTGCCCCGCCGGTGGTGCCATCACCTGTTCGAAGCCAGCGACGGGTACGGGCGCAGGGACCAAGTTTGAATACCCCCGCCTGTGGGCTGCCATGGAGTTAGTTGCGCGGAAGAGCTCCCTCGGGGCCACCCGACTGGCCAATTTGCGGCTGGCGCTACAGTGTGGGGCCGGTGACGCGAACACCAGTTTCGCGGGCTTTGCCATGATGATGCTCGGCTATCTGGGCGATGATCCCGGGGCGCGCACGTTCCTTACCGGCAAGGTCGGCACGACTGACTTGGGCACGATCGCCAAGGCTGCGCTGCTGCTGTTTGGCACCGCAGCCGACAAGACCACTTATGAAACCGATGTCAAGGGGGGGCTCACCAAGGGCGGGTTTGTGGCTGCGTCCTGTGCGGCTGCCCTGGGCATTGTGGAGGCCGACGACGCGGACGTGACCCAGTATTTGGTGCCCCTGGCAAAGTGGACGGAGCCTGACACGAGTGACAATGGCCAGGGACTCTATGGATCCCATCTGCTGGCGCTCGTGGCTTGGGATCGTCGCATTTGGGCGGCAAAGGCAGGAGACACAGGGGTGGTCAGCTTCTACGAGAGCGGCACGACGACCTCGACCGGCGGTAGCCCAGGGACAGGCGGAAGCACTGGCAGTGGTGGGAGCACGGGCACGGGCGGGGCTCCGGGAACGGGCGGGATCACCGTCACGGGGGGGGGGACTGTGACCGCCAGTGGCGGCAGCGCGGGGACACCCACGGGCGGGAGCATTGGCACTGGCGGGATCATCGTCACGGGCGGAAAGACTGGAACTGCCAGTGGCGGCAGCGCGGGAACGCCCAACGGCGGGAGCATTGGCACTGGCGGGAATAGCGTCACGGGCGGAAGGACTGTGACTGCCAGTGGTGGCAGCGCGGGAACGCCCACCGGTGGGAGCATTGGCACTGGCGGTAGTACTGGAACACCCTCTGGCGGAACTACCACCGGAGCTGGCACCGGCGGAAATACTGGCTCTGGGACAGGCGGAAGCACAGGCAACGGCACTGGCGGCAGCGCCAGCGGGGGAACCGTGGCCGGAACTGGCGGGAGCTCGGGCGACCAGTCCGGAAGCGGCGGGTCGCCAAGTAGCGGAACCGCTGGCAGTGGGTCCGCTGGCGGATGCGGCTACGCTGGCCGAGCGCCCATTCCGCTGGGCTTCCTCCTGGCGAGCGTGGGACTAGTGCTCGCATTGCGCCGCCGCCGACGCTAGGCCAAGGAAACTGTCGCAGTTCACCCGCCGCTTGGACGATGGACAGGCGGCGGAAGGCAGTCCCCAAATATATGGGGTCGAGCCGGGATCATCGCTTGACTTGTGGCCTGGCTGCGCGGCATACCTTCGCCCTCGACCCCTTTGCGCCCGTAGCTCAACTGGATAGAGCACCGGCCTACGAAGCCGGGGGTTGCCTGTTCGAGTCAGGCCGGGCGCGCCAGTACCGCCTCTCGCAGATTCGTAGTTGGTTGAGCGGCCGGGTTGATGGCGGCGGCGAGGGTGCGCGCGAAGCGCGCGGGGTGGGCAGGGTGGGTGGCGGGTCCCGAAGTCCCCGCAGGGGGAGCCGGTGGCCGGAGCCGGATCCGACGGCCGGTCCCGGAACCGGTTTTGTTGCTACGACTGATCAGGAACCAGCGTGATCTTGGTAATCTCGGCACGCGTCCCCAGGCGCATAGGCGGTCCCCAGTATCCGGTTCCCGGGCTCACGTAGATCTGTGTCCCGCCCACGCGATAGAGCCCTTCCACGAACGGCTGCTGCAAGCGAACCAGGTAGGTGAACGGCCAGATCTGCCCGCCGTGATTGTGGCCGGACAGCACGAGCCCGACTCCGGCCTGCGCGGCTTTGTAGATGGCTCGCGGTTGGTGTGAGAGCAGGATCACCGGGCGGGCCGGATCATGGCCAGCGAGAGCACGCGCAAGGTCTGGCCCGCCGTCTGGCTCGATGCTACGGCCATTCCAGTCTTCGATGCCAGCTAGTTCCCAGCCTCCGCCCTTTTCGGCGTCGATGACGACATGCTCGTTTCGCAGAAGACGTATGCCCAAACGCCGCAACTCGGGCAGCCATTCGCGCAGACCCGAGTAATATTCGTGGTTGCCCGTGACCATAAAGACGCCTAGGCGTGCCCGTAGATCAGCCAAGGCGAGGGTATCTTCGCGTCCCGACCCGAACCGGCCCTCGATCAAGTCACCTGTGATCACGATGAGGTCCGGGGCAAGGGCATTGGTGCGGCGGACGACGTCGTTGGCGAAGCTGCGACGCTTGGTCGCCCCGATGTGCAGGTCAGTCAGTTGAACGATTGTGGTTCCTGCCAGGGCCGGCGGGAGCCCGGGGAGCGCGATGCGAAGCTCCTTCACCGCGGGGTCGCGCAACCCCTGGAAGGTCGAGTAGGTCCCGACCACTGCGGTCACCGCAACCACGGTGACAGCCACCACGCGGGCTAGCAAGAGTCGCGGGGCCGGACCAACTTGCGGAATGACGGATACGGCCCGGCCGAGAACGAGAACCAACCTGAACACGTCAGTCGCCACCAAGGCTGCAAAAAGGAGCAGCATCAAGCCGAGCCAGACGTACCCGGGCCAGGCCGCCAAGGCGGCCCAGGGTCGCGGCATCAGCCTAGGCGCCATGAGTGAAACCGGCACCGAACAGGCGAGCGCAACGCAAGCCACGGTTGCCCATGTGCGATAGGGCGGGGGCATCTGTGTTTCGCGCACCAGCCGCACCCAGAAATAGGAATGGATGCCGGCCAGAACGGCGAGCGCGAAAAGAAAGAAGGTTATGAACCGGTAGAGCAGAGGAGATCCCTCGCAGTGCGGTGCTTTAGGGCGGCGTCGAAGAAACGGGTGACGGGTGCCGTTGACGCGGTCGTGCGCGCCACTCGCGAGATTCGACCGAGCAGTTCCACGAATAAGTCAAGAGGATGGTCACGGTCACGTGGAGGGTTGTACCTAGCATGTGAGGCGCCCGCTGCTCTGGGAATATAGGATTCCCAACACGACACGACTGTGGCACCAATGTCGCGGTCGCGATGGATCTTCGTGAACCCTCGCCGGAAAATCGTGGAGAAATCGCGGACAACCGGCTGGCAGAGGCCCATGCGCGTTGGTACGCGGGGTGCATTGTCTTGTCTGCAGGTCGCATGAACCCAGCCGTCTCTCTCCTCGTCACAGACACAGCCCCTCGCGAAATGAGTGTTTGCCCAGCCTTGGGCGTTCTGCGTAGTTCACGCTGGTTCTCCGGGCTTTCGGCCTCTGCGCTTGCTCAGCTCGCGGCAAACGCGTCTATTCATTCTTTTGGCCCAGGGCAGCAAGTGGAGCTGGGCGGGCGCTGGCTTGGCGCTGTGATGTTGGTTGTGAGGGGTTGCGTCTGTGCCGTGCGCAGGACTGACAGCTCGCGCGAGCTGACTCTGGAGACGTTCCGGGCCGGCGACCTTCTCATGGATGCGCTGGTCAATCCTGACAACGACCCGTCCAGCGACAGCTTGGTCGCTGCCGAAACCAGCGTGCTGCTCTTGTTCCCAAGGGAGGAATTCTCGGCTGTGACCCGCACCTGTCCCGAGGTTGCTTTGGCGCTTGCGCGTGACTTCGAGCGGCGTTTGAGCAGAGTCAAGGCGCTTGCCTGGGGACTTGCGACAAGTGACGTGGAGGGCCGGCTCTATCGTTTGCTTCTCGCTATGGCTTGCGACGAGGGCGAAGTCGGCGCGGAGGGCACGATCATCGCGCATTTCCCCACGCAGCGGGATCTGGCCGGCCGAATCGGCGCGTGTCGCGAGACCGTTTCCCGCATCGTGGCTGACTTGGCCCGACAGGGGTTCCTGACGTTGCGCGGACGGCGCCTGACTCTCATGCCGGGTTTCTTCGCCGCGGCGCGGGTCGCCGAGGCTGGGTATTGAGATGGGAACCCTGCGGGCCGCTCACGTTCACACGGGGACGCTGGCCGAAGCAGCGCCGGGAGTCACTCGCGGCTAGTTCCGCCCGTCAGAAGAGCGGCCATGTTTCGGCTGCCGAGGCGCCCGGCCGGCGAGGCGCGACGAGGGCGCATACTGGACGTATGTAACCGAGGAGCAACGAAGCCGGGCGGGATGCATCGACGACCCAAACAGGGTTGAAATTCTGACGGGCGGAACTAGCCTCGGGTGGTCGAAAACACTTGAACCTTTGCCCGGAATTGACGCTATACCCACCGGGTGTGACAATCCGCCGAGCCTTGAACGTACCGACGACCGGAGCATCCCTCGGGCTGGTTTCGTCAGCCGCGGGCTCGTCTGTCCTGCGCGCGCCTGAGGCCGCTGAACCTACGGTTCGGCAAGCCGACCTTCGCACATCGATCCGTCCCACGGTGGCGGAGATCGATTTGGGTGCCCTTTGTCGCAATCTCGCACGCGTGCGGGTCATCGTGGGTGCGAAGGTGGCTATCTACGGCGTGGTGAAGGCGGATGCCTACGGACATGGCGCTGTGGCTGTGGCCGGCGTACTCGCGCCGTTGGTCGATGCACTCGCAGTCTCTCTGGTCGAGGAAGGTCTCGAGCTTCGCGGTGCCGGAATCACCTGTCCGATCCTGGTGCTGGGGGCCTACTACGGTCACACCCATTCCGAGGTGCTGGAGGAATGCCTCACTCCGGTCATCTACGATATCGGCGAGTTGCAACGGTTCGGCAGCGCCCCTCGCCGGCGCCGGCCGAAGCGAGGTCAAGCCGTGCCGGGATGCGGGCTGCAACCGCGCTGGCCTGTGCACGTGAAGATCGATACGGGCATGAACCGACTGGGCATCCAGCCTGAGGCGTTGCCTGCGTTTCTGGAGCTCGTGGCGCGCTATCCGCACCTGGAATTGACCGGGGTGTGCACGCACTTCGCATCAGCGGACTTGCGACGTGCCAGTGCCACGCGCGAGCAGCTCGCCCGCTTCGACCGTTGCCTCCTCACCGCGCACGCCCGTGGAGTAGATCCCGAGGTTGTGCATGCGGCCAATAGCGCCGCGGCGGTGCGTTTCCCCGAGGCGCGCTACCGCGCCATCCGGCCCGGGCTTGCACTTTATGGGGCAATGCCGTCGGTGGTGGTAGCTCGTCCCGAGTTGGAGCCTGTGCTTGCTCTGCGCACCAAGATCATGGCTTTGCACGAGGTGGCCGCCGGGCAGGGCGTGAGCTACGGCGGGCTGTGGCGTCCCCTGCGCAAGGCGCGCGTGGCCACCCTACCCATTGGCTACGCCGATGGCTATCCCAGGCACATTCGCGGTGCCGAGGTTCTCGTCCGGGGCCGCCGCGCGCCCGTGGTCGGCGCGGTGTGCATGGATATGCTGATGGTCGACGTAAGCCGTGTACCGGGCGCGTCGGTGGGCGACCAGGTCACTCTCATCGGACGCGACGATGGGGGGGCCATCACGGTCGACCAGATCGCTCGCTGGGCTGACACCGCCAGCTACGAGATTCTGTGTGGTATCTCCAAGCGGGTTCCGCGCATCTACCTGACCTCCCAATCGGACGTTCGGCCATGAACGACCTTCCAGTTTCTCCGACGAACCCGAGCGGCGGCGCCGAGGAGTTTTCGTCCGCGAAGGTGGTTCGCTTGGTGGGTCGAGTTTTCGGGCCCTTGCTCGGGGCGGTGGCGATCTTCGGTCTGCACATGATGCTGCTGGGCCGCGCCTCCAGATGGTTGTTTAGGCGGCCGTTCCGGCTGCGCCTCTACCTTGAGCAGATGGAATTCATCGGCGTGGGCTCGATGCCCATCATCATGCTGGTGGGGTTCTTCACCGGAGCGGTGACGGCCCTGCAGGGCATCACCGCCCTGGCCATGTTCGACCAGCAGCGCTGGGTGGGCTACGCCGTGGGGGTTTCCTTGGCGCGCGAACTGGCGCCTGTGTTCACCGCCCTCATGATCACGGCGCGGGCCGGATCGGCCATGGCGACCGAGCTGGGTTCCATGCGCATCACCGAGCAGATCGATGCGCTCACGACCTTTGCGGTGAACCCGGTGCACTACTTGGTCACGCCCCGGTTGGTCGCCTCGATCTTGATGTTGCCGGTCATGACCATGGTCTTCAACGTCGTTGGCTTGCTGGGCGGCTACGTTATTTCGATCTTGGTGTACCAGATCGATCTGGGGCAGGTCCTGGAGCTGTTTCGTCACTGGGTCGACCCGGCCGACTACGTGCAAGGGCTCATCAAGGCGGTGATTTTTGCGATAGCCATGGCGCTCACCGCCTGCTACCAAGGATTCAACGTGCGCGGCGGGGCCAAGGAAGTGGGCCGCGCTACCACCGCCGCCGTCGTATCCAGTTCGGTTTCGGTTTTGGTGCTCGACTACTTTCTCATCGAGATCATGAACGTGATCTGGCCCACGCATGGAATGTAGATGACGAACGGCGGCCCCACGCGTGATGCTCGCTGGCAGATCCAGATTCGCGGGCTGCGCAAGAGCTTCGGCGCGCAGGAGGTTTTGCGCGGGATCGACCTCGACTTCGAGCGGGGCAAGACCAACATCGTCATCGGTGGCTCCGGGCAGGGCAAGTCGGTGTTGATGAAGCACCTGATGGGCCTGTTGCAACCAGACAGCGGCCAGATCCGCGTGGACGGCGAAGACATCGTGGGACTTGGCGACGTGGCCATCGCGAAGGTGCAGCGCAAGTTCGGCATGGTGTTCCAGTACGCGGCGCTCTTCGACTCGCTCAACGTGGTCGAGAACATCGCCTTTCCGCTCATCGAGCGGTACAGCCTGCCCCGAAGCGAGATTATGGCTCGAGTGAGGGACCTGCTTCGGCGGCTAGACCTGGACAACGTTCCCGGGGTCGAAGAGAAGTTCCCAGCCGAGCTGTCCGGTGGTATGCGAAAGCGGGTGGGCTTGGCGCGCGCACTTGTCGACCGGCCGGAGATTCTGCTCTACGATGAGCCCACCACCGGCCTTGACCCGATTGCCACCAAGAACGTCGATGAAATGATTAGACGCACTGCAGACGACTTTGGGGTCACGTCCGTGGTGATCTCACACGACATGGCGTCGACCTTTCGTATCGGCGACCGCATCGCCATGCTCTACGACGGCAAGATCGTCGCGTGCGGCACGCCTGCCGAGTTGCTGGCGGCGCCCGACCCAAGGCTGCGTGAATTCGTCGAGCCCTCGGGCGCCGTGAAATTCGGGGTGTCATCATGAGGCGGAGCCTGGCTGGCCTTACGGTGGGTGCCCTCGCCTTGGTGGTTCTGGTGACCACCTACCTACTGTTTCAGTACACCAGCAAGAAGATCGCAGGGGGCGGCGGCTACCGCGTCCACGCCCTGTTTCGCAACGCCATAGGGGTCTACGAGAGGACGCGGGTGCTGTCGGCCGGGTTGCGCGTCGGACAAGTCGAGGAGCGCGTGCTCGACCAGGAGTCGGGAAAGGCCAAGGTCTTTCTGCGCATCATGCCGGAGATCAAACTCTTCGAGAACGCAGCCATTGCCAAGAAGGCAGCTTCGCTCCTTGGCGAGTACTACCTCGAGATCGATCCGGGATCGCCCTTCACGGTGCGCGATAGCCAGCGCGTGGCTGTGCGGGAACTGCATGAGGGCGACGAGATCAAGATCGTCACCGAGCCGGTGGAGATGGGCGAGATCATGAACTCGGTGGGCGAGACGCTGCCTATCCTGAGGGACATCCTGGCCGACGTGAAGACGCTGACCGCGGGTCCGATCAAGGACATAGCCAATAACGCCAATCAGTTGTTGGAGCGAAACTCGGTCATCGTCGAGCGCCTGCTCGGGCGCATCGACGACATTGCGGCCACCGTGCAAGGAATCACCCGCTCGGAAGCTGACGACGTTCGTGTCACTTTGCACAATGCGCGCGAGATCACTGAGGGCATCAAGGGACTGGTGGGCACCACCCAGGGTCAGGTTTCGGGCGCCGGCCAGGATCTGCGCAGCTCCTTGCAGAAGCTGCAGAGCAGCATCGACAGCCTGGACAAGTCGCTGCGCAACGTGGACAAGATCACCGGTCGCATGGCTGAGGGCGAGGGCACAGTGGGCCACCTGTTGACCGACGAGACGGTGGCCAAGAATCTCGACAACATCACGGACGACATCAGCGGCATCACCCGGGGCGTGAGCCGGCTGCAGGCCATCGTGGGGCTGCGCACCGAATACAACTACATGGCCCACAACTTCAAAAACTATGTGTCGGTCCAGTTGTACCCACGACCTGACAAGTTCTACCTGATCGAGTTCGTCGACGATCCGCGCGGCTATCGCAATGCCCAAAGCGTCGTGGGCTACAGCTCGGATCGCGGCGCGTATTCCAGCGAGCAGATCACGACGACCGAGAAGCTTCGCTTCACCTTCATGTTCGGCAAGCGCTGGGGTCCCTTCCAGGGCCGCTTTGGCATCAAGGAATCGACCGGCGGCATCGGCGGCGACTTGTTTCTGTTCAACGACCACCTGATGCTGTCGACAGATATCTTTGACACGCGTTCGAACCAGTACCCGCGGGTGACCGCACGTGGGTACCTGGCGCTCTACAAGAAGTACCTCTATCTAGTGGGAGGGGTTGACGACGTCCTCAACTACACCCGAACCCAGGGCACCGCGGGCGGGTTCTTCGACTTGTTCTTTGGATTGCAGCTGGTGTTCAACGACCAGGACCTCAAGACCTTCCTGCTTTTTGGCGGCGGCGCCGCGGCCGGTGGGGCGAGCAAGTAACGACCTCTGACATGGGAACCCTGGAAGGGTTCCTATGCCCTCCCGCGATGGTGCGCGGCGAGCAAGGCTCGCCGGCTCCCCACGCGCCTGGCACGCTTGACGCCCGGCAGGCGCCCCCTATAGTTACGGCTTTTCCCAGCGCGGGGCTCGCGCCTCGCACCTGCCATGCGTTACAAAACCAAAGATATTGGCGACGAGGGAGTGGACATTCGCGTGGCGGTGACCGAGGCGTGGCTCAAGGCCGAGTGCCCTGAACTGGACATGCGACCGTCGGACGGGGGCATAACCTTGAGCGGCCGTCTGGAACGGGCGGGCGACGAGTACCTGCTGCGTGGCGTGCTTTCTGGCGGCCTGCTGACGCAATGTGTGCGCTGTTTGGAGCCGGCCACGCTGGCGCTTGACGTGCCTGTGACGCTCACCTTCGCCGAGCACGAGGAGCCGTGGATCGAAGAGGAAGACGAGGACACCGAGGAGGACGTCATCTACTTCTCCGACGGCGTGATTGATGTGGGACCGGAGATTCGGGACGAGCTACTCCTCGCCTTGCCGATGGGACCGCTGTGCCGGGAAGATTGCGCCGGCATCTGTCCCACTTGCGGCGCCAACCGGAACCTGACACCCTGCGACTGCGCCGAACGGCCAGCAGGCCGGGTCAAGTTCGCGGTGCTGGCCAAAGTGAAATTGTAAGATCACTCGAGAACAGGAGACGCGAAGATGGCAGTTCCCAAGAGACGACAATCCAAGTCCCGCTCGGCGATCCGCCGGGCTCAGGTGATGAAGCAGCCGGTGCCCCATTTCGTTCCCTGCCCGCGCTGTGGCGAGGCACGACTCCCTCACCGGGTTTGCCCGGCGTGCGGCTATTACAAGGACCGCATGGTCGTCGAAGTGCCGCAAGACGAAAAGACCTAGGTTCAACACCTCTTGGCTGCTTGAGGCGGAAGCTTTCCGATTTCGTCCCATGACCGATCCGGCTCGGGTTCGGGTAGCCGTGGACGCGATGGGAGCCGAGGGCGCTCCGCGCGTCGAGGTTGAGGGCGCTTTGTCTGCCCTGACCAGCCCTACCACCGACGTGGTGTTGGTCGGCGATGAGCCGCGGGTGCGCCGGGTGCTCGACGAGATTGGCGCGGGCGTTCCCGCAGGACGCATCCAGGTTCGCCACGCCGCCGAGACGGTGGGTATGGACGAGTCGCCTGCCGTCGCCTTTCGACAGAAGAAAGCGTCGTCGATGCGTGTCTGCTTCGAGCTGGCCCAGCAGGGCGAGGTGGACGCCGTGGTCTCAGCGGGAAACTCGGGCGCACTGATGGCCGGGGCGCTCTTGGTGTTGGGGCGGATCGCCGAGGTAGAGCGGCCGGCTATCGTGACCACGTTTCCCACCCAGACCGGCCAATGTGCGTTGCTCGACATGGGGGCGAACGTGGACGTGCGGCCCACGGTGCTGGCCCAGTTCTCGGTGCTCGGTTCGGGGTATGCGCGCCTGCTGCACGGAAAGGCGCGACCGCGGGTGGGCTTGCTGTCCAACGGCGCCGAAGGGCACAAAGGCACGGCGCTCACGCGCGAGGCGCATCAAATGCTCGCGCGGGCAGGGACCTCGGGCCGGCCGGCCGGCTTCGACTATCTCGGCTACGTGGAAGGGCGGGATATCTTCCGGGGTCACGCCGATGTGGTGGTCACGGACGGTTTCACCGGGAACGTGCTGCTCAAGAGCTGCGAGGGCCTGGTCGAGTGGCTGACCCAGGCCATCCGCGAGGAGGTCATGCGGGGGAGCGTGCTGGAGAAGCTAGGGGCTCTTCTGATGCGGCCGGCGTTGCGTCGGTTCCGCCGGCGCAGCGACTACGCGGAGACCGGCGGCGCGCCTCTGGTGGGGGTGGATGGGGTCGTGTTGATCTGCCATGGATCCTCAGACGCGCGGGCCATCAAGAACGGCGTGCTAGCAGCCAGAGAGCTAGTTCGCGCCCATCTGCGCCAAGAAATGGCACGCGCGGTGGCGGAGCACGCCTATCTGTGGCATGAGGACGCGCCTGCGGCGGGCGCAAAAGGACCTGCGTGAGCAGGTGCTACGGGTCAACGGCGAGTTTTTGATGTAACGTACGCGCCGGCAAGGCGCTTGCACAGGAGAAGGACGCGAACCATGGCAGAAAATCTGGAAGAAAAAGTCATCAAGATTATCGTCGAACAGCTTGAGGTCCCGGCTGACAAGGTGAACATGGGCGCGTCGTTTGCTGACGATCTGAAGGTGGACTCGATCGACCGTCTCGAGATGGTGGTGGTGCTGGAGGAGGCTTTCAAGATCGAGATCCCGGACGAGGATGCCGAGAAGATCAAAACCGTGGGAGACGCCGTCAACTACATCAAGGGACGGGTAAAGCAGTAGGCCCGATTGGCCACGGCGCTGTCACGCAGGGTTGCCGTCACCGGCGTGGGCCTGGTCACGCCGGTCGGCATTGGCACGGAGGAAACCTGGCAGGCGCTGCTGGCGGGACGTTCCGGCATTGGCCCTATCACGCGTTTTGATGCCAGCAGGTTTTCCAGCCGCATCGCCGGCGAGGTAAGAGGCTTCGAGCCCACCCGCTGGATGGCTGCGCGCGAGATCCGTACTACAGCCGCCGATCCGTTCATCCAGTATGCCATTGCAGCCGGCACCATGGCCATGAGTGATTCCGGGCTGACCGTCGAGGGCGAGCTCTGCGAGCGCACCGGCTGCTTCGTCGGCTCGGGCATGGGTGGTCTTGGCACCATCGAAGCCACCCACAAGACGTACATGGAAAAGGGGCCACGCCACGGCATCTCGCCCTTTTTCGCGACCCAGCTCATCATCAACCTGGCGGCGGGACATCTGGGCATGAAGTACAATGCCAAGGGTCCGAACTACGCCCAGGTGTCGGCTTGTGCCAGCGGCGCCCATTCCATCGGCGACGCGTACCGTGCCATCCAGTACGGCGATGCAGACGTGATGATTTGTGGTGGCACCGAGGCGGTGATCACCCCGCTCGGGGTGGGTGGGTTCTGCGCCATGCACGCTCTGTCCACGCGCAACGACGCGCCCGCCGAGGCTTGCCGGCCCTTTGATCTGGAGCGCGACGGCTTCCTCATGGCCGAAGGCGCAGGCATCCTGATTCTTGAGGAGATGGAGCATGCGAAGTCGCGCGGTGCCCACCTCTATGCCGAATTGAGAGGGTACAGCGCCAACGCTGACGCCTACCACGTGACCGCGCCGGCGCCCGAGGGCGAGGGCGCCCAGCGGTGCATGCGCCTGGCGCTGCAGGATGCGCGCCTGGCTCCCTCGGACATCGACTACATCAACGCTCACGGGACCTCGACCAAGTTGAACGACGTCAACGAGACCGTGGCCATCAAGAAAGTGTTCGGCGAGCATGCACGCAGACTGATGGTTAGCTCGACCAAGTCCATGACCGGACACTTGTTGGGTGCCGCGGGCGGTATCGAGGCGGCGTTCTGCGTGCTCGCCCTGGCGCGTGGCCAGGTGCCACCTACCATCAACTACACCACACCCGACCCTGCGTGTGATCTCGACTATGTGCCCAACACCGCGCGCGACGCTCGCCTGCGCCACGCCATGAGCAACAGCTTCGGTTTCGGTGGCACCGCTGCTTGTCTGGTCTTCAGCGCGATCGGGGGCTGACTGTGGGCATGCGTCAAGAAATGCACAAACGACTCCGATCAGCCGAGAGAGAAACTCTGCGTCCTGCGGTCTATCGCGATACAATTCTCTAGCCTTCATGGCATCTGACATCTGCCCGCGCTGTGGCAAGCCAGCCCACGGCGCGAACTTCGATTTCGACTGTCCCGGAGGGACGCCCCATCCCGGGGCAGCTCCTGCTGTGGTGGCGACACCAACCCCGCCCGTCCCCACTCGGCCGTCAGGCTTTTACCACGCGGCCGAGGGCACCCCAATTACTCGGCTGCAGCCCGGCACTCTGGTGGGCGAGTATCAGATCGCGGATCGCATCGCCGAGGGTGGAATGGGCACGGTGTACAGCGCGGTCCATCCTATCATCGGCAAGAAAGTCGCAATCAAGGTCTTGTCGGGCAAGCTGGCCAAGAACAGCAACGCCATCCGGCGCTTCGTGCTTGAAGCCCGCGCGGTGAACGACATCCGCCACCCAGGGCTGGTTGACATCTTCTCCTTCGGCCGGCTAACCGACGGGCGGCCGTACTACGTCATGGAGTTTCTCGACGGACGAAGCCTGGGCGCCGTTTTGCGCATGCACAGGCGGCTGACACCGTTCGATACCTACCCAGTGTTCATGGACGTGGGGCGGGTGTTGTTGGCCGTGCATGCCCATGGCATCGTTCATCGCGATCTCAAGCCCGACAACGTCATTCTGATCCCTCAGGGAAGTGATCAGCCGCCCAAGGTGAAGTTGGTGGATTTCGGCCTGGCCAAGCTGCTGGTGCGGGAAAGCGGGCAGACGGCGGCTGGGCCGCACACCGCGGTCGGCGTGAACGTAGGAACGCCGCACTACATGTCGCCCGAGCAGTGCCGCGGCGGCAGTGTCGATGCGCGGTCCGACCTGTACGCCTTGGGCGTGATGTTCTACGAGACGGTGACCGGCCAACTCCCCCTCGATGGACCGACGCCGGTCGACATCTGGCAGGCCCATGTCGAGGTCGTTCCCCGCCTGCCCGAGTTGGTTGCCCCAGGTAGGGTGAGCCCGGAACTGGGTGCGCTCATCATGAAACTGCTGGCCAAGCGCCCTGAGCGCCGGCCGCAGAATGCGGCGGAGTTCTGCGATGCCTTGGAGGCTCTGGCCAAGGCCGGCAAGCTGGGCGACCGCACCACGCCCCCTCCCGAGGACCCGGCCGCTGCCCAGATGATGGACCTGGCGCGCGCCCTCTCGACCACGCCAGTTTCCGCCGAATTGGTCGCGCTTGACGGCGCAGCGTTGCCGGTTCCTGCCGGTCAGACGCAGGCGCCGGCGGGGCTGGGCCAGCCCCTCGCTTCGCGCGCCAAGTCGCCGCAGTCACCGGTTCGCGCCCCGCAGCCCCAGGGGCCTCCGGCGGCTGCCGAGGAGCTGGCTTCAACCTTCAAGGAGATCCCGGCTATCGAGTCGTCTGACGAGCGTTCCAAGTCAGGAGAACGATCGCAGGAGGTCGAGGGCTTGCGTGCCGCCCTCGGGCTTCATGTCGCAGAGCCGGCCTTTGAAGTGAACGATCCCTGTCAGGTGAGCGCGCTGGTCGTCGACTTGGACACAGGGGAGATCAATACCGAGACACCCGATTCCGCAACCGGGGCCAAGAACGGGCCAGCCGACGGAATTTCACCAGCGGGCACGCCCAAGGTTCGTCGCCTGGCGCGTCCGGTAGAGGAGCGGCAGTACATCCCGCGGCTCGCGGCACCCACCCGGCGCCCGGGCAAGCCGTCGAATGTCCAGCCGAATCTGGCCCGGGCTCCGTCGCGCTTCGGCCGCGTCGCTCGTGTGGCAGTGGCCGTGTTGATGCTTCTAGGTGCCGCCGCCGCCTACTGGCTGATGCGCTAGCCCATCTCGTTCTCGATCGCGCTGACGCCTTTGCGAATGGCAGCAGTGAGCACCTCGTGGCCGTCGCTGGTCACCAGCACGTCATCTTCGATGCGAATGCCGCGTACGTCGGCAAAGGCGGCCAAGCGATCGCGCTGCAGCCGGTCGCCGGCCAGGGCGGTACGCGCCGGATCGTCGAGAATGGCCGGGACCAGGTACAAGCCGGGTTCGATGGTGATGGCCATGCCCGCCACCAGGTCGCGGTCGAGCCGCAGGGTGCGCAGGCCCGGCTCGGTGGAACGGGTGCGGCCGGGCGCATAGGTGGCACGGTCACCCAAGTCCTCCAGGTCATGCACGTCCTGCCCGATAAGGTGGCCCAGTCCATGCGGAAAGAAGAGCGTCACCACGCCATCGGCTACCAGTTCGGCGGGATCGCCGCGCAGAACGCCCAGGTTGACCAGGCCCTCGGCGATGAGCCGGCCGGCCAAGAAATGCAGCTCGCGGAAGGGCACGCCTGGCCGCACCGCCGCGATCACATGTTGCTGGGCATAGAGAACCACTTGGTAGAAGTCCCGTTGCGTGGGCGAGTAGCGCCCACTGACCGGCCAGGTGCGCGTGACATCGCCGGCCCAGCCGTCGGCGGTTTCGGCGCCGACGTCGACCAGCAGGAGGTCGCCGGATTTCAGCTCGTGGTGATACTCCTCGTTGTGCAATACCTCGCCGTGAACCGTGACGATGGAGTTGTACGACACACCCATATCGCGGCGAACGAACTCCGCCTCCATCGCCGCCCGCACCACGCTTTCGTTGATCCCGGGACGGACCGCGCGGATTCCTGCGTGAAAGGCGGCCGCAGTGGCGTTGGCAGCCTTGCGCAGGGCTGCGATGGCCGCGTGGTCGTGGACCAGGCGCAACTCGATGAGCGCGTCGGCCAGCGGGTGATCGAGCGCATCCAGCTTGCCGTAGGCGATGGGCCGGCCCAGCAACTCCGACTGCTCGGCGCGGGTTTCGTGGTCGAGAGCGGGCAGGGTGGCCACCGACCGACCAGCCACGGCCTCTGCTAGCGCCGGCCGCAGCTCGACCGGGCAGGCCAGCGCCGCGCCGAGCTCGGGCGGGCCAGGCGCCTGCCCGTGCCAGAGGGCGAAGTCGGCGCCCGGCTCAGGGAGAAAAAGCACCCAGCGGTCGCCTGTCCATAGGCCAAAGGCGCGCGGTAGATGCAGGCCAAAGAGATAGAGGAAATGGCTGGCGGCACGGAAGGGATAGGTGTTACCGGCCGAGGTGCGTGGTCGGGGCGCCCCGGCGGCGATCAGAGCGGGCTGCGGTCCCAGTTTCGTGGCCAGGCGGGCGCGCCGCGCGGCGCAGGCTCTTCCGTCGAAATCGCTGAGCTTCATGAGGTGAGGAAGTATACGCCGGGCCGCTGGCGTGCACGTGGCTTGGAATTCGGAGTAGTAGGCGCGAGCTTCCGACCACGACCACGGCCACGACCTCTCGCGGTGATCGCGGGCCTACCTCCTGGTTTCGCAGCCAGATCGTGACAAGCTACAACTAGCAGCCTCATCATGCCCAAGCGGGAACTCGACCGGGAACGCGATCTTGCCACGCTCGACCAGGTGCGCGTCGAGCGGCCGCGCCTGTATGAGGTCGTGCTTCACAACGACGACTACACCACGCAGGAGTTCGTGGTGTACGTGCTGATGAAGTTCTTCCAGCACGATGCCGCGACTGCCCAGCAGATCATGTTGAACGTGCACACCAAGGGCATGGGCGTGGCCGGGGTCTACTCGCGCGATATCGCCGAGACCAAGGCGGCCCAGGTGGTCCGTTATGCCCGCGACAATGAGATGCCCCTACGCTGCTCAGTGCAAAGGCAATCATGCTAGGCCCAGAGTTGGAGCAGGCGATTCGGCGCGCGTTGGAGGATGCCACCCGCCGACGGCACGAGTTCTCGAGCCTCGAGCACCTGCTACTCGCCCTGCTCGACGACAAGAAGACAGCCGAGGTCATCCGCGAGTGCGGCGGCAAGCCGGCGCGGGTGCGCGCCAAGTTGGAGGATTTCCTCGCAGGCTCCCTTCCCAGTCTGCCGGCCGACGACGAAGCAGGTAGCGCCGGTGATGAGGGAGAGTTGCGAGCCCAGCCCACCTTGGGCTTCGCGCGCGTGATCCAGCGGGCGATCAATCAACTATTCGGCGCTGGGCGCAGCGAGGTTCAGGGCCCGCATGTGCTGGTGGCCCTTTTTTCCGAACCTGATTCGCACGCGGTCCACTTTCTCAAAGAGGAAGGGATCAGCCGACTGGATATCGTCACCGCCATCTCGCATGGAGCCCCCAAGATGCTGCCCGAGCGTGACGGCCGGGCGGCCGGGGCTCTGCCCGGGGCCGCACCCGACGAGGAATCGGCGGAAGAGGCGGGCAAGGATCCGCTGGAGAGCTACGCCGTCAACCTGAACCAGCGCGCGCGCCGGGGCCTCATCGACCCTCTCGTCGGGCGACAAGCGGAACTGGATCGGGCGCTGCACGTGCTGGCGCGACGGCGGAAGAACAACCCGCTCTTTGTGGGCGACGCTGGGGTGGGCAAGACCGCTATCGTCGAGGGCCTGGCCGTGCGCATCGAGGCGGGTGAGGTGCCGCCGGCCCTGCGTGGGGTGGAGATCTACGCCCTCGACATGGGATCGCTGGTGGCGGGCACGCGCTACCGCGGCGACTTCGAGGAGCGTTTCAAGGCCGTGCTGCGCGCGGTTGAGGCCAAGGGCAACGCGGTCCTCTTTGTCGACGAGCTTCACACCATCGTGGGCGCGGGCGCGGCCTCAGGCGGCACCATGGACGCGTCCAATCTGCTGAAGCCGTCCCTGTCGGCTGGCCTCATCCGCTGCATCGGCACGACCACGCACAAGGAGTTGCGCGGCTACATCGAGAAGGACCGGGCCTTGGCCCGGCGGTTCCAGCCCATCGAGGTCTCCGAGTTGAGCGTGGCCGACACCATCAAGGTGCTGCAGGGTCTGCGCAAGCACTACGAGGATTTTCACGGCGTGCACTACACCGCGGGCGCGTTGCGTGTGGCTGCCGAGCTGTCCGACCGGCACCTGGCCGACCGCAAGCTGCCTGACAAGGCCATCGACCTCATCGACGAGGCGGGCGCCATCCTCAAGCTACGCGCCGGCGGCGGCCTGGCCCCCAAGGCCGAAGCGGCTGCCGAGGGCGAGGCGGCTCCGGCAGCGCCCGAGCGACTGACCGTGCGCGCGCGCGACATCGAGGCGGTGGTGTCGACCATGGCCCGCATTCCCGCGCGCCGGGTGGGCTCGGACGATCGCGAGCGCCTGCGCAATCTGGAAGGCGAGATCAAGGCCAAGGTGTTTGGCCAGGATCGGGCGGTGGAACGCGTATGCCAGGCCATCCGCACCAACCGCGCCGGCCTGGGCACCCCGGACCGGCCCATCGGGTGCTTCCTGTTTGCCGGGCCCACCGGGGTGGGCAAGACCGAATTGGCCAAGCAACTCGCCGAAGTCTTGGGCGTGGCGTTCCTCCGCTACGACATGTCCGAGTACATGGAGCGCCATACGGTCTCGCGGCTGATTGGCGCGCCACCTGGGTATGTGGGATTCGATCAGGGAGGCCTGCTGACCGACGCGGTCCACAAGACGCCGCACGCGGTGCTCTTGCTCGACGAGATCGAGAAGGCGCACCCGGATCTTTTCAGCATCTTGTTGCAGGTGATGGACCACGGCGCGCTCACTGACAACAACGGTCGCACCTCGGACTTCCGCCACATCATCCTCATCATGACCAGCAACGTGGGGGCGCGCGATCTGTCGCGACGGATGCCCGGCTTCGGCGCGAGCGACCGCTTCGGCGACACCGACGAGGCTTTCAAGCGCATGTTCTCGCCCGAATTCCGCAATCGCCTGGATGCCAAGGTCGACTTCGCGCCGCTGGGCGAGCGCGAGATGTTGCTTATCGTGGACAAGTTCGTGGGCGAATTGGGCAAGCAGCTCGGCGAGCGTAACGTCACGGTCACGCTCAGCCCCGCGGCCCGCGACCTTCTGGCCAAGAAGGGCTACGACCCGATGAACGGGGCGCGGCCTTTGGCCAGGGTCATGCAGGACGAGGTGAAGCGTCCCCTGACCGACGAGCTGCTCTTCGGCGCCCTGGCCTCTGGCGGGCGCGTGACCATCGGCGCCGACGACGACAAGTTGACCTTCACCTTCGCCAAAGATGAAACCGCGGACAAGCGACCGGATGTGGCCGGCCAGAAAGAAGCAGACGATGAGTGAAAAACACCACCTGGACGTCGCCACCGGTGCCATGCCGTCTGCGCAGGCGGTGGCCTTTGCAGACCTGGTCGCCTATCAACCGGGCGCGGTGGTCAGCCGCACGCTGGTCAAGAAGAACGCCGGCACGGTCACGCTGTTTGCTTTCGACATCGGGCAAGGCCTTTCCGAGCACTCCGCGCCCTTCGACGCCATCGTGGAAATTCTGGATGGCGAAGCCGAGCTCACCGTCGGCGGCAAAAAGGTCGTCGCCCGGGCCGGACAGGCGGTGCTGATGCCGGCCAACGTTCCGCACGCGCTTTCCGCCACCACACCGTTCAAGATGCTGCTGGTGATGGTGCGCGAGGCGGGCTAGGCGAGCGTGGCTGGCATCGGCCGAATGAGATAAGAAGGCCGATCAGAAGGTCATCATGCAACAAGCTCGACGACGCGAATCGACCATGGCTCTGGCCTTGCTGGTGGAGTTTCTGGGGGCAACCGGGTGCGGGAGCCACTCCCTTGCGCCGCGTGCTGATGGAGCTGCGGGGGGCGCCGGGGGCGCGGCGCAAAGCCGTGACGGAGCTATCGGTGGAGCGGACGGTGTTGGAGGAAGCCCGCCGTCAGATGGCGGCAGCGCTCCACCCGCCGGAGGCACAGGCGGCGTGGCCACAGGCGCGGCGACGGGCGGCGTTGCCACAGGTGGCGCTGGCGCAGGCGGCGCGGCGATGGGCGGCATTGCCACAGGTGGCGCTGGCGCAGGCGGTGCGGCCACAGGCGGCGCGGCGACGGGCGGCGTTGCCACAGGTGGCGCCGGCGCAGGCGGTGTTACCACCGGCGGTGCTGCAGCAGCCAGTGCGGTCACGGGCGGCGCTGTCACGGGCGGCACCGGCACAGGCGGCGCTGGCGCAGGTGGCGTTGCCTCGGGCGGCGCTGTCACGGGCGGTGTGACCGCGGGCGAGGTGGCGACAGGGGGAGCAGGAATAGGTGGCGTCGAGGCGATTTCTGCTAGTGCGGACGCTACCTGCGCCTCAGTCAATGGGTCCGTTTGGTGCTGGGGCAGGGCCTGGGGAAGCGCGCCGGTCCAGGTTGCTGGCCTATCGTCGGGCGTTCAGGCGGTCACTGCCGCAGAGGGCTGCGTCTGCGCCGTGGCTGGCGGCGCACTCTACTGCTCCATCACCCGGGTTCTGGCCCCGGTGGGGGGCCTGCCGTCAGTGGTTGAGGCGGCTGCTCTTTCGGAGTCGCACAGGTGCGCCGTGGCCGGCGGCGGAGTCTGGTGCTGGGGCGACAACTTCGTTGGGCAGCTTGGCAACGGCTCCATGACCGCCAGTACTACGCCCGTCCAGGTTGCTGGCCTAACATCCGGTGCCCAGTCGGTTGTCATCTGTCAAGACCGCAGTAGCTGCGCGGTAGTCAACGGCGGAGTCTGGTGCTGGGGCGAAAACTCCGTTGGGCAGCTTGGCAACGGCTCTACAACCACCAGCTCGGTGCCCGTGCCGGTCAAGGGCCTGCCATCCGGTGTTCTGACGGTTGCTTGCGGACAGTCGCATGCTTGCGCCGTGGTCAACGGCGGGATCTGGTGCTGGGGCGGCAACTCCTTTGGGCAGCTTGGCGACAACTCTATGCCCAATAGTTCGGTACCAGTCGAGGTCGAGGGCCTTGCGTCTGGCGCGCAGGCGGTTGCCTGCGGAGAGTGGCATACCTGTGCTGTGGTCAACGGCGGAGCTTGGTGCTGGGGCAGTAACAGCAATGGGCAGCTTGGCGACAACTCTAGGACATCCAGTTCGGCGCCGGTTCAAGTTCAGGGTCTCGAGTCAGGCGTTCAGGCTATTGTTGCTGGCGGTCATGCCACCGCGATGGCATCCGGAGGGCATAGCTGCGCGCTCACC
This sequence comes from Myxococcales bacterium, assembly GCA_003153015.1. Classification (GTDB taxonomy): domain Bacteria; phylum Myxococcota_A; class Polyangia; order Fen-1088; family Fen-1088; genus Fen-1137. The sequence continues at coordinate 10,226 of PMBS01000248.1, read as the reverse complement.
AACGGCTCCGTTCGATGCTGGGGTACCAATTTCGACGGTCAGCTCGGCGATGGCTCGAGCACCTACCGCATGGTGCCCGGTCCGCCCGTCCAGTTTCAGTAGCTCAAGGCCGAGATCTCCAATGTCCACAGAAAACAAATACACTTTGATCCTGACCCTTATGGTCGCACCGTGGTTGCTCTTTGCTTGCAGCAACGGGAGCAGCGGTAGCGCGGATGCTGCGGGTGGTGGGCGAGGCGGCAGCGGTGGTTCCTTGGCCACCGGGGGCACTGCTGAAACCGGCGGCACCGCGAGCAGCGGAGGGCAAACCAGCGCAGGGGGCGCAACGGCAGGCGGTGGGAGCGCACTCGGCAGCGGAGGGGAAACGAGGACCGGGGGTACAACCGCGAGCGGCGGAAGTGCAGGGACCGTTGCTACGACGATGGCCGGTGGTTCAACCAACACCGCGGGCGGGACACCCAGCGGTGGATCCACCGGGGGGACTACCAGCAGCGGTGGCTCGCGTTTGGACGGTGGCGTAGATGCAGCTACCGGCGGGTCTAGCAGCAGCGGCGGTTTGCGTTTGGACGCTAGCGTGGATGCTAGCGGCGGGACTAGCAGCGGCGGCTCGCGATTGGACAGTGGCGTGGATGCGGCCACCGGCGGGTCGAGTAGCAGCGGCGGGTTGCGATTGGACGGTGGGGTGGATCGGGCTACCGGCGGTTCTGACGCCAAGACGAGTACGGGCGTAGGGGGAAAGACCGGTGCGGCTCAGACAATCAAGAACATCAACTACGCGGGTACCTCATCTGCTTCCCAGACTCTTGATCTGCTTCTGCCCGCCAATGCGCTGCTTCCGCTTCCGTTGGTCGTCCGCATCCACGGTGGCGGGTTCAGCAGCGGAGACAAGGCAGGGGAGGAAACCGGCACAGCCGCGAACGCGATTCTGGCCAAGGGGTATGCCCTGGCCAGCGTCAACTACCGTCTTTCCGGTCAGGCGCTATTCCCTGCTGGGGCCCAAGACGTCAAGGCCGCCGTGCGCTGGCTGCGCGCCCATGCCGCCGAATACGGATTGGACACCGACCGCTTTGCGTGTTGGGGCGAATCGGCGGGAGGCTATATGGTAGCGATGCTCGGTGTTACAGGGGATCAGGCCACCGTCTTCGATGACGATTCCCTGGGCAACCCCGGGGTTTCCAGCGCAGTCGCGGCCGTGGTGGATTGGTATGGCCCGACTGACCTCGCGACGATGGACAGCCAACAAACAGCGCATCCTCCAGCCAGTTGCCCGAGCAGTTGGCTGCAGCACACACCGGCGAGCTCTCCCGAGGGGCAATGGCTCGGCGGCGCGCTGAATACGGCCGCGGTGAGCAGCAAGCTCACCCAGGCAAACCTTGTCGCGTACGTCGCCACCGCCAAGGCCTTGCCGTTCTTCATCATCGCTCATGGTGACAACGACTGCCAGGTGCCGTGGGGCCAGTCGCAAGAGCTGACAGACGCGTTGGCCAAGGTGGGGAACACGGCCAACCTGACCATCCTCGCCGGTGCCGGGCACGCCGACGCCCGGTTCGAGAGCACGCAGAGCACACCGGATGTGACCCTGCTCGGCTCGCTTTTCGGGCGCTAGTTGCTCAAGCGCGGCACCGACGCGCCCGGCGACTTCCTTCGTTACCTCGGCTCGCGCTGACCCTGGACCGCGCACGGCCCAACCCCTCCCTTTCCGATCCGGCTATGCGTCCTCTTTGGTCTCTTTGGGGGCGCCGATCGCCGCACGCTCTACGTGACCACGCTGCACGCTCTGCACGAAAGGCCCATGCGGACGCCAGGACTGCCGTAGCAATCCCTGCGCACCCCTCTGGCATCACCTTTTCGCTGGACTTCAGGCATTTCGCTCAGGAGAGGCCGCGCAAGAATGCCCTGGTTTCGTGCGCCGGAAATAGCGTCCCAGCCAGAGCAGGAACAGGAGATGCGCGATGCCGAACGCGACGCTCACCCACATGCCCTTGGTGGCCAGCCCCGGGCTCTGCTGCATGAACTCGACCTTCTGCTTGGACCACCCCGCCATGTTCATGGCATCGATAATGCTGGTCTGTCTGCTGGTCAGAATCGTCGAGAGAGTCTGGACGCTCGCTGCTGCGACCGCGACCCACCATCCCGACGCCTTCATCTTGAACAGCGCGAACGCCGCATAGATGTCCGCGGCCAACCAGATAAGCAGGAGCGCGCTGGCGGGCAGGCCAGTGAGGTAGCGCCCGAAGAAAGGCGCCACATGGGGCGAGGCGTGCCACGCGAGTCCACCTCCACCGACGACGCCCCAGGCAGCGAAGAGGGCAGCGGCCAGCACGGGCAGGGGCCGGCGGTCAGTCCAGCGCTCGACCGGATCGCGGAGCTTGCACGTCAGTTCGACGTCCTTGCGGCGATAGAAGAGCAGGAACAGTCCTGCGATGCCGAGCATGAGAAGGCCGGGAATCACCATGAAGCGGACCGGGCCGCCGGGCTCGGTGACGATCCAGATCGAACCTGCGACGATTGCCAGCATCAGGAAGACAAGCCACGAAAGCATCAGGTTGAGTGCCCAAGCCCAGCGCCGGGCTCGGATCGCGCCGAGGCCCAGGGTCACGAGCACAACCGCTGCAGCGGCCCAGCCCGCGCAGTTCAGGACGACAAAGCGCGGCGACATCTCGCTGCCGGGCGGCCTTGGGAATCTCGGAGACAGCATGAAGAACCACGCCGCCGGAATTGCGAGGGCCGCCAGAACGCCGCCGACGATTTCGAAGACGCCGAAGATGAGCAGGCCAGTCGAGCGATCCTCGAAGCCCGGCGGTGGCGGGGCCGAGGACGCAGGGCTCTGGGCAGGCGTCCCGGGAGACTCGGTGTCTGGCGGTTCCATGGCGTCCCGATCCTGCGAGTATTCTAGCCCATCGCGTGCCGACCGCGGCCGACTTCAGTGTGGCCACCCGATCCGGTGCCTGTTGCCGGCTGCGCGTCTTGTGGTCTTTGAGGCGCTCTTGGGCTGTGATGCATCTAAGCTCAGGGAGGAATCATCATGGAAAATCAAGCGATCCCCATCTCGAACAAGCGGCTGTGGATCGGACGAATCATGAGCGGCGTGGCGGTGCTGTTCTTGTTGTTCGACAGCACCACCAAGCTCCTGCGCGTTGAGGCGGTGATGAAGGCGGCTGCGCAGATCGGATATCCCGCCAGCACGATGGCCCCCATCGGGCTGATCCTGCTCGTATGTGTGGTCACCTACCTGATCCCGCGGACCGCCGTGCTGGGCGCAGTATTGCTCACCGGCTATCTGGGCGGCGCCATCGCGGCCCACGTGCGCGTAGGTGATCCTCTCATGAGCCACATCCTGTTCCCGCTCTATTTCGCCGTTCTGATCTGGGGCGGGCTCTACCTGCGCGACCGGCGGGTGCAAGCGCTGATCGCGCGACGTAATACGCCGCACTAGCTACGGCTTTTGGGGGGCCTCGTCGGGCTGTGGCTGGCGCCTTGCCACACGAGCCTGGGCCACTCTTGCGGCGAACTGCTTCGCCTGCCAGAGCCAGTCGAGGCGCTGCTGCGGGCTGAGTTCGCGCCACCGGCGTAGCTGCTCTCTCCTATGCCGTTCCCAGCCGCTACCCGGTTCAGCCATGGTGCTGCTCCTCGGCGAGAATAGCCTCCAACGCCTGGATGTCGTCGAGATCCTTGAGGCGCGCTGACTGGCGCTTGAGCAAGATGAGGTCGGGAATGCTCGCGACCGGCACCGACAGTGCGCCAAGCTGAATACTGACGGCGCGGGCTAGGGCTGGCTGCATGGGGAACGGCTCTGCCACGAAGACGTCAATTTCCGTCGCTGGATGCGCGGGGCTCCAGAACGAGAACACGGTGAGACCCTTGTCTTGGATCCACGAACGGCGCGCTTCCGCATCTGCAAACGCGGCTGCCTGGACTGGCGCTCGCGGTCGATAGCCGAGAGTCGCAAGCGCGCCAACCAGCCCGAGAGCGTTCTCGCGGTCTAGTGCGACCACGAGATCCAGGTCGGCGGTGAAGCGTGGATAGCCGTGGAGGACCACCGCGACCCCGCCGACCACGAGGTAGCGCACTCCGGCTTGTTGCAGCGCCGCGAACACGGCCTCGAAGTCGCTGGTCAGGGTAGGCACGGCATCATTCTATTCGACTCTCTTGCTTGAGACCAATTGTGGGGGTCGAGCTGCACCCGCTACACCGGTCGCCCGATGGCGCCGGCGATGACTCGTACCGCGCGCATCAGGTCGGCGAACTCGGGTAGCGACAGGGACTGGTGTCCGTCGGAGAGCGCCTGATCAGGGTGGGGGTGCACCTCGATGATGAGTCCGTCGGCCCCGGCTGCGATGGCAGCGCGGGCCATGGCGGGCACGTGGCGGCGCACGCCGATGCCGTGACTGGGGTCCACGATGACGGGCAAGTGGGTCAGCGACTTCAGGACCGGCACCGCGTTCAGGTCCAGGGTGTTGCGGGTCATGGTTTCAAAGGTGCGTATGCCTCGCTCGCACAGCGCGACCGCATAGTTGCCAGCGGACACGATGTATTCCGCGGCCATCAGCCATTCTTTGATGGTGGCCGAAGCCCCGCGTTTGAGCAGCACTGGCTTGCCCAGCTTGCCTAGGCGGCGCAAGAGGGAGAAGTTCTGCATGTTGCGCGCACCCAACTGCAACACGTCGGCGTAGTCGGACACCAGCGGCAGATCTTCGGTGCCCATGACCTCGGTGACCACCTTGAGGCCGGTCTTTTCGCGCGCCAGCGCCAGCAGCTTGAGGCCGCTCTCGCCCAGCCCCTGGAATTCGTAGGGGCTGGTACGCGGCTTGAAAGCGCCGCCGCGCAGGAAGGTGGCGCCCGACTCTTTCACGCCGCGGGCCACTTCCAGGATCTGGTCTTCCGACTCGACCGAACAGGGGCCAGCCATGATGGTCAGACCAGGGCCACCCAGACGACTGCCCCCCACGTCGATCACCGTGTCTTCCTCCTTCACCTCGCGCGACACCAGCTTGAAGGGCTGCGATACGCGGATGGCATCGGCGACTCCTGGCAGCGACGCGAATGCCTCGGCGTCGAGCGCGCCGCGGTTCCCGGTGATGCCGATGGCCACCCGCTGGGCGCCGGGGATCTCATGCGCATCAAGCCCAAGCGCGTGAATCTTCCCGACCACCGCGGCGATCTGGGCCTTGGTCGCCTGCGGTTTCATGACGATCAACATGGGTGTGTCCTCGCGCGGATACTACCCCGAAGTCATCGCCGGAGAAGGCTAGCTATTTCACCACAGAGAACACAGAGGTCACAGAGCCGAATCGGAAAGGGGAGGGTTGAATCTTGTCTGGTCCGAACCCTTCTTCCCTTCCGATCTCTGCGTTCTCTGTGCTCTCTGTGGTGAAAAAAGCTAGCTTCCTTCTGCCTAGAACTGCAGTCCCGCGACCAGCCCAGGATACATGCGCAGGGTGTGGTCACCATGGTGCCAGACCTGCTCTGCGGATGCGACGCCGCGGGGTGCGCGGTCCTCGCGGTCCGGGGCGACCTGCAGGTTCAGCGTGGGCCCCGCGACCACTGCTAGGTAGGAGGCGAATTGCCAGCCGACCTGCAGGCGCAGTGTGCTGATCTGGCGATGTTCGACGCTAACGTCACCATCCGAAAAGTTTGTCGAGGTGAGGTCGACGTCGAAGAACAAAGGGGCGCGTACCGGCGTGATGTGGCCGCCGATGCCGAAGGTCGCGGAAAACTCGGGATGATCGTTGCTAGTGCGATCACGAGTCATGCCGGCGCCTGCGATCACATACACGTGCCTTGTTCCCAGCTTGAAGCCGAGGTTGAGCACGCTCGTGTCGCTGAACCACAGCAGCCCTTGGTGGTAGCCGTCGAGCGCGATGGGAAGAAGGCCGATGGACGCACCCTGGTTCTTGCGCGCGAAGTTCACCAGACCAACCTGGGCTCCCTCCACCTCACTCGCGATGTTCACCAGGCCCACCTGGGCGCCGTGAACCTTGCGACCCACATTGACCAGCCCCACCATCGCGCCGTTGTACATGCCGACGCTGTGGTTGACGTTGGCCAGGCCCACCTGGGCGCCGCTCGATTCCGTCGCAGGCCCGATCACGTTGACCAGTCCGGCCTGTGTGCCGTGCACGTTGCTCTTGACGATGTTGACTAGGCCGGCTTGCGTGCCGTGTACGTCTCCTGCGCTTAGGTTCACCAACCCAGCCTCAATGCCATGCAGAGATCCTCGACTGATGTTGACCATGGCAGCCTGGATACCGCGCAAATCGCCGTCCGAAATGTTGGCAAGCCACGCAAGTTGCACACCCTGCAGCCCACCCAACGCCTTGTTGAGGCCCAAGGTGAGCTGCGCTCCCCGTGCTGGGCCGTAGCTGACCTGATAGAAGCCGGCCACTTGCATTCCGACCATCTCGTTCTGGGCAAAGTTTGCTGACAGCGAAAGCTGCACGCCGTGCAATGAATCCGAATGGCCGGTTATGCCGAGCACAAAGTGGTGGCGGATGGGCAAGTTCGATGGGCCCGACAGACGCACGCCCGGCGACAGTACCAGGTCGAACGGGACATCCTTGTAGCCGTCGGGCACGGGAAGGTCCGTCCCCAGGGGCAACTGTGCAACGGCTGCCACGTCGTCGCCCCGCCGGGTGCTCAGCATGGGAGCCACAGCGCTGAACTGGTCCTGGCCGAGCTCGCCGCGGCCGCCCTCCGCCAGATCGGCCTTGGCCTCGAAGATGCGGCCGTCGCTATCCATCACCACTTGATAGGGGCCCGGTTCCAGTCCCAGCTCGACCGGATAGCTGGACTCCTTGCGTAGCTCGACCAGAAGATGGCCACTGGCATCGCGCACGTAGATGCGACCGAAAAGCTCGCGGCCCAGCACCAGGCGGGAGCTCGAGGTGTGCAGATCCGTCATTACCAGATCGCCGGTGCCGGCGAGTTGGATATCGTAGGCCGGGTGCTGTGCGCCGGCGCGCGAGGTTTCCGTGCGCTGCAGGGTTTCGTTGTAGGCGAACTGGTAGGCCTCGTTGAGCGTCACCCGTCCGTCGCGGTTGCTGTCGGCGGCGCCGCGCATGCCCGAAAGCAGATAGTGGGTGAAGAAGGCCGCGCCGATGCGGTCGGACTCCTGCGCCGCCTCGTCGGCCGAGCTGGCGGTGAGAAAGGCGTGACCGCGGGCCTGGGTCGAGGCATCCGAGAGAAAGGCCTGGCGCCGCACACCTCCTTTCAACCTGATGAGGGCACCTGAGGCGCAGGAATCGAGCACGGCGATGCGCACTTCGGCACCGGTTCTGTCGATCCACTGGCGTAACTCCTTGTAGCCGATCCGCTCGCCACCGAGGAGCAACCCCTCCTCATCCGAGTGGCCCGAGTAGTAGACGAACAGCTCACGACGCACTTGCGGCCGGATCTCAGCCGCGATCTGTCGTTTCACTTGCGCGAAAGCGTCTTGCAGGGTGCCCCGGCTTGCCTCGCGGATTAGGAGAATATCGTGTGCCTGCACGCCGCCCAGACTGCCGAGCACGTGCGCCAGCGATTCCGCATCAGAATTGGCAAAACGCAGGCGGGCGCGGCCTGGTCCGCCGTCGTTTGCCGAGGCCACCAGGGCGAAGCGTCGGAGCGACGGGGCATCACCGGGATCGGCCGCAAGCGCTAGCCCAGGCGAGGCGAAAGCGATTAGGCAAGGCAGGGCAACCAGGCCCATTCGAGAACTCATGGCGTTTCCTTTGCGAGCGTGATGGACCAACTGGTGAAGCCTCGGGGCAACCCCGCACCTTGCTTGAGGTTGCGCACCACCAGTTCGGTGGCAAAGGGCGAGTCCGCAGTCACAAACACGAAGCGCTCGAAGCCAGGCGAGTTGTCAAGTTCATAGGCATGGGCCAGCGCCCGTTCGCCATCCTTGGCCAACGTGACCGCCGAGCCGGGCGTCTCGGGCAAATGCAGCGTAACGGCGCCACCGGCGTCGCAAGACGCCACCACTCCGTAGCCCTTTCCCGCGGCGATGTAGCGGATCTGCACGACATCGCCGGCGTGCAGGCGGGACTTCGGTCCGAGGCGTTCGACTCCAGCCGCAGTCTTCCTGTACAGCCCCAGGGAAGGCTGTAGGCCCTTGCTGGTGATGGTTTCCTGCGCCGGCTGCCCACGCAGCAGATCTGGATTTGGCGGCCCCGCTGGCGTGCGAACCAGGAGCAAGGCAATGGCCGCTACCCCGGCGGTGGCGAAGGACAGCGCCCAAACCGGCCGCCAAATGGGGACGCGGCGGGCCCCCCACGCGAATAGGGCCGCGCGGCGCCGCACCTCGGCCACCACCTGGTCCGCAGGATGCGCGGTCAGGACCTCGGTGTTCGACGCAGCAAGCGCCTCCAGCCGATCGTTCTCGCCAGCGGCAACCAAACGCTCCCGGACCGCGCCAGCCTGCGCTGTCGGCAGATCGCCCGCTGCCAGCCGTTCGAGCAACCAGTCAGGAACGCGTTCGCTCGGAATACCCATTATGCGTCTCCTTGAGTGACAGGCAGGCGTTGTTTCAGCGTGCGCAGCCGCTTGCGGACGCCCGACACTGACATGCCAACCTCGGCAGCCACTTCCTCCAGGGTCAGCCGGTCCACGTAGAGCAGGACCGCGATGAGTCGAGTAGAGGCTGGCTCGCCACCAAAGATGCGGTCCAAGGCTCGGCGCGCCAGGGACAGGGTCTCGGCGTCATCGCTCAGCGATGCGATGCGCGCCAATAGGTCGTCGTCAAGGTCCTCTGGTCGGCGGCGCTCGCTGCGCAGGCGGTTGAGGCACACGTGGGTCGCCGTGGTTAGGAGCAGGCCTGCCGGCGCTCTCGCGTCCAGACGCTTTTCTCGTCGCAGCAGCTCAACGAAGACGTCGTGCATGGCATCCAGGGCTTTGTTCTCGTCCCGCAGCAGGGTGCGACAACGGCGCAAGACCATGGGCCCATGCGTCCGGTAGAGGCTATCGACGTCCACCGCCATGCGGGCTTTCTATTACGAGAACACTCGCGGGTTGGAAAAGTGTTACTTCCGGATCATCGAGGGCACGAGTTTGCGGCCCCAAGTCGAGCGAGGTATAGATAAATGCAGCCTGCCGGCTGACGTGTCGATTCCCCCTCGACGAGGTGCGTTCAAATGCCGAGCATCACAGGTTCAAGCCGTATTTGTTACCGCATGGTGAAGAGTCCTTTCCTTTTTCTGAGCGCGCTGGCGCTGCTAGCTGCCTGCAGCCCTGCCAGCGTCAGTCAGGCAGCCCAAGGAGGAGGATCAGGGCCAGCGGCGGGAGGAGGAGGCGGGGGCCACTCGGGCGCCGCGGGCGGTGGAGCAGGCGGCTACATCCCCCACGTATCGGATGGAGGAGTCACCCCTACCGGCAAGGGGTGCGGCAACTCGGTTCTCGACGAGAACGAGGGTGAAAGTTGCGATGACGGCAACACGCTGAGTGGCGACGGGTGCAATGCCATATGCCAGATTGAGGCCAACCACATCTGTCCCAACCCAGGGAAGCCTTGCCAGAACCTTGCCGTATGCGGGAATAGCATCCTGACTTCCGACGAGACATGTGACGACGGGAATACGGTTTCTGGCGATGGCTGCTCGGCTGATTGCCAGACCGTCGAAACCGGCTGGCAGTGTCGGGTTCCCGGCAAGCCGTGCATGCCGGCTTGTGGAGACGGCGTGATCACCGCGGGGGAAATCTGCGACGATGGCAACACGCAAAGCGGCGATGGCTGCTCGGCCACCTGCAAACTGGAAATCGGCTTCAAGTGCACCGGCAGCTTAGGCAGCCGAAGCGTTTGCAGCAAGACCACCTGTGGCGACGGCAAGGCCGAGGGCTCCGAGGCCTGCGATGATGGCAACACTCTGCCCAATGACGGTTGTTCGCCCACCTGCCACGCTGAGCCGAACTGCAGCTCGGCCACCGGCACTTGCACCTCGAAGTGCGGGGATGGGTTGGTCGTCAATGAAGGGTGCGACGATGGCAACACGAGCAATGGCGATGGTTGCTCGTCGACTTGCAAGACGGAGCCCGGCTTCCAATGCGCTCAGCCCGATTCCGCCGCTGCCACCATGAGCGTGCCGATCACCTACCGCGACTTCCTCCTGGGCGGCGATTTCTACGCGGCCACCATCTCGGGTAGCAACAATGCGATTACCGGCATGGTTCAGGGCACGCTCGACAGCGAAGGCAAACCGGTCTACGCCGGCGTGGGCGGCACCGGCACGACCAGCGGGTGGGTCACGAGTGCG